>CAYMSU010000093.1:0-15482 GCA_964393165.1 uncultured Enterobacteriaceae bacterium | reverse complement strand
GGTGTATCGAGATCCCGTACGGCGCTTCAATGGGGCCTGACCGAAAGGCCAGGATGGGACGATCTCCCACGGACACCTGTGGAGCGAGGCCAGTTGCTTCAATGGGGCCTGACCGAAAGGCCAGGATGGGACATTGAGATCAGACGAGGGACCCAGCTCGACGGCTCGCTTCAATGGGGCCTGACCGAAAGGCCAGGATGGGACGACCACTGGGCCGAGGGTCACGTACGTGCCGTCCGTGCTTCAATGGGGCCTGACCGAAAGGCCAGGATGGGACCGTCATCACGGACCTCACCGAGCGGCTTGTGGCCGCTTCAATGGGGCCTGACCGAAAGGCCAGGATGGGACACATCCGCCGGAACCTGGAGGACGCGGTGGGCCGGCTTCAATGGGGCCTGACCGAAAGGCCAGGATGGGACGTCAGAACCATGACGAAAAGCTGAAGCGTCCAAAGCGGGCTTCAATGGGGCCTGACCGAAAGGCCAGGATGGGACTTGGCGCAGGAGAGCTCGCCCGGGCGCTCAACGCGGCTTCAATGGGGCCTGACCGAAAGGCCAGGATGGGACAGCTCGCTCGGAGGCGACCGGCGAACAGTCGATATCGGGCGTTGTTGCGAGCGGCTGTGCCGCCGCTGCGCTCCAGCCGACCAAACCGATGTCTCACTCGACGTCACCTCCGTCGCTCTGGGCGCGTGGCAGCATACTGCGAGCGGGTCCGGGGGTCGACCCCACCACCGGACCGCTCGTCGGTGATGTCAAGGAGCACGGCCATCATACGATGCGGACGGTTCGCTCCGGATCCCCGATTGGCACACCGAGGGTCCAGCCCTTCCACGCCCCGGCGGTTTCCGCGGAGCCGAGCGGCACGATGAGGATCTGGTCCTTGTGGTGGTCGATCACCTCGTCCAGAGCGTGTTCGAGCTCCGCCAGCTGGCGATCGGTGAGGATGCATCTGAATACACTGTACTGCAGGTGCTCGCCGTAGCCGCGCAGGATCCGGTAGACGCGCCGGAGACGGCGCTCGAACCCGTCGCCGCAGATGTCGTAGCAGACCACGAACAGATCGCGACGCTGTCGCATCAGCGCACCCGGAAGGCGGGGTAGGCCGCAAGGTCGGCGGAGGCGACCTTCCCGAGCAGCCGAGCCTGCACCTCGAGGATCCGACGGTACGACATCGGCGTCTTGAAGAGGGGGTGCGTGATGGTCTCGGCGAGGCGGCGCTCGAACACGCGGACGAAGCGTTTTCGACCTGCGTCCCGGAGGGTCGTTCCCACGGGGGTGACGCGGAAGTCGTCGGGTGCGAGTACGCGGTTGTTGAGCGCGTTCAGGACGGCGGAGTCCGCGAGCACGGGGCGGAACTCCTCCATCAGGTCGAGGGCCAACGCGGGGCGACCGGGCCGGGGCCGGTGGTAGAAGCCGACCCAGGCGTCGAGGCCCACGCCGATGAGCACACTCGTGGCCTCTCGCGCCAGCCAGGCGTACGAGAGCGACAGCAGGGCGTTGACCGGGTCCCTGGGCGGGCGCCGGTTCCTCCCCTCGAAGTCGAACCCCGCCGCGAGTGCCCGCTCGCGGATCATGTGACTGAAGCTCTGGAAGTAGGTTCGCGCCGCGAAGCCCTCGATCCCGAGCAGCGCCTCGACCGAGGGCGCGCTCCGCGCCTGGCGCGCCGAGTCCTCGAGCTGCTCCAGCGCGCGCTGGACGTCGGCGGATGCGGCGTTGCGTCGCAGAAGCACCCGCTGGTTCGCGATCTTGCCGGCCACGAGAGCGCGCCCGATGCGAAGGCAGCGGTGGGGATCCTCCGCCGTTCGGTGCTGGGCGATGCGGCCGAGCACGTTGTGACCAGACGCCGGAACGAACTGACCGATGAGGCGGCCCGACCAAGCGTGGACGGCCAGCTGCACGTCGCGCTCGGCGAGCGCCTGGAGGAGCGGCGAGGTGACGGAGACGGCCCCGGTCACGACGATCCGCGACGTGTCGGCGATGCGCACCCGCTCGACCTCGCGTCCCTCGACCTTCACCACGATCTCGCCACCCCGCTTGGACAGCTTCGCCCCGCGCGCCTCCACGTAGAACGGCAGTCCGTCCTCGCGCGGTGGGGCGAGGGGTCTCGCGGCCTCGCGATCCCCGTCCAGCACGGCCTGCTCGTCGGGGAGGCAGATCCCGACGAGGGAGCAGCCCCAGCACTTGGGGCTGTCGACGAGGGGCGGCGGCAGTCGTGCTCCGCGCACAATCTCTCGCGCCTCGTCGACCGCTGCGAGGGTCCGCTCGATGAGGTCCTCGGTGAGCAGCACCTCGACCCGTCGTCGAGAGCCGGCGAAGTAGATGACGCCGTGGTCGCAAGTGTATCCGTGGGCCCGCAGGAGCAGCGCCTGGGCACAGACCTGCACGCGCTCGGGCAGCCACGCCTCCTCGGCGGTGTCGGGGACCCGTCCCTTCTTGTAGTCGACGGGCACGACGCGACGGCCGTCGGCCTCGACGAGGTCGATCTTGGCGATGATCCCGAGCGTCTCGTCGGCCAACTCGACGCGAGGTCCTGTGAACGTGCACGTCCTGGGTGGTTACCGGCACGAGCTCGGCTCGCTCCCGTATGCAGAGACCCATGCCGAGGTCGCCGCCCTCGCTCCCGCGATCAGCGACCTGGTCCTACACCTGATCGCCGCCCACCACGGCTTCGCCCGACCCGTCATCTCGACGCGGGGGGCCCACGACGTCCCACCGTCGCTGCTCGAGGCACGTGCCGAAGCTGTGATGCGCCGATTCGTGCGCCTTCAAGAGACGTGGGGTCCCTGGGGGCTGGCGTGGCTCGAGACGCTGCTCCGGGCTGCCGACCAGCGAGCCTCGCGACGTAACGACCGCCTCGGCGCAAGAGGGGAGCGATGATGGCCAAGGGGACGTCCACGATTTCCGTCGACCTCCTGAACCCAGGCCAGGTGTTCGGGTGCCTCGGGCTCGCCGAAGCCAGTGACGTCCTGTTCGGGGGTGCGACCGCCGGCTTCGATTGGCAAGACGACGAAGCGACCTTCACGGTTCAAGCTGACCACGATGCGCCCGTAGCGGGCGTCGTCAACTTCCTCGGCCGAGCCGACGTGACGGCTCGCTCTCCCGCGCTCGCGGACCTCGACACCGAGAAGTGGAGCGTGCCGACAGAAGGGATCCCCCCGGAGTCGGGGTGGCCCTACGCCCCCCCATCCAGCCCCGCGCCTCTCCCCGTCGTGCTCCGCTCCGGGAACCAGGAACTCGTCCTGGACCACTGGGGCGATACAACTCGCCGCGACAACACGAAGTTCTGGGCGGGGGCAGCTGGCTACCCTGCCGCAGCGCGAGTCCGGGACGCGCTGGAGCTCGTTAGGGCCAGCGTTGCCGGTTTCACCGAGGATCCGTTTTCCTTGGCGGCTCCCCAGAAAAGTGCGCTTGGCTTCGACTGGCGTCGGGACTACGTCCCACTCGGCATCGGCTTCTCGGTCAACGAACACTCCGGCATGGCGCCGCGCGGGTATCCCCTCGTCGAGATCCTGGCGGCAGTTGGCCTGACGCACGCGCGACCTCAGCGCCCCGAGCCCGGCTACAAGCTCCACTACCGCTACGCCGTCGCCCGCGGCACCCTGCCGCTGCCCCTCCTCCGGGCCGTGCTCGGCGTGGCCCGACTTCCCCTCCAGTTGCGGGTCTTCTGCATCAAGCTCGGCTGGCCAGGTCGGGAGAATCAGGCCCGCTGCATCACCGACGTCCACGAGGAGAACACCCATGTCGACCGCTGACCTGCTCGACCGCTGCGCCAACGATCCCAAGGGGCCGGTCGCGCTCCACCTCGCGCAGCACCTCCAGCCGATCGAAGGCGAGGGAGCCGTGTTCTTTCCCCCTACGTTCGCAAGCGATGGCGAGAAGTACAACTTGGACGTCCTCGACGATGGGACGCAGGTCGCTCTGATCGACTCTGTCGGCTCGCAGGCCAACCGCATGGAGCCGCTCTTCCTCGAAGACGACTTCCGAGCGCTGGTGCCCCAGGTCACGGTCCACTACGGCGATCCGGCCAAGGGCAACGACGGAACCGTGTCGCTGCTCGACGCCGGCCACCGAATCGGCGACGCCGTCATTCGTTGCACGGAGCTCGCCGATGAGGCCCGTGGCGCATTCCAGGCGCTGGGTCGGGGGGATGCCGAGCCGATGGCCCGGTTGGCGCCGACCTCGCTCGTGTTCGGGGCTTGGGACTCTCGAGACACGGGCCAGAAGGCCCCGAGGCTCGTGCAGTCGGTCATCCGCGCGTGGAACGTCTCGAAGCTCACGAGGTCTGCACAGTACGTCCCCGCGCTCGATTACGCGGAGATCGATGTGTTCAGCGAGGAGGACAAGGCCAAGGCCGAGGGCAAGACCTCCGGGCCTCTTGCAGAGCGTGGATTCGTGCACGTGCCTGCTACCCGAGAGCACGGGGGCATCGTTGCGCACGGTCCGATCCGGCGCGATGTCACCGTCAACCTCGTCGCGCTTCGTCGACTCGACGGCGGCGATGGTGACGCTCTCCGTCGCTACATCCTCGGACTCTGCCTCATCGCCGCCACCGCCCCGCTCGATCCCTTCCTGCGCCAAGGTTGCATGCTCGTGCCGGACAGTGAGCAAGCACCGACATGGATGCAGGTCGGGCGGGACGGGCAGCGCTCGCGGTTCGAAGCCGAGCGTGGCGAGATCGTGGCCTTCGCCCGCGATGCGGCACGGGCATTCGGCGTCGCGGATCCGCGGGCCGTCAAGTTCGATGTGCAGCGGGCCAAGACCGATGTCGCGAAGAAGAAGGGGAAGGCCAAGTGAGCCCGAGGGCCCTGCTCCTCCGGGTGATCCTGCACGAGCCTCGCTATCATGGCCAGCCCGAGTGGCCGCCGTCGCCAGCTCGGACCTTCCAGGCGCTGGTAGCCGCTGCGGGCCCTGAGATTGAGCGACCGGACGTCGCAGGGGCGCTGAAATGGCTCGAGCAAGCGCCGCCCCCGATCATCGCGACGCCTCGAGCCACCTCGGCACGTCCCGTCAGGCTCTACGTCCCGAACAACGACCTCGACAGCAAGGGAGGCGACCCGTCCCGCATCCCAGAGCTGCGAACCGCCAAGGAGGTGAGACCCAAACTCCTCGATCCCGATGTCCCCCTCTTGTACATATGGCCGCTCGACGAGGCCGGTGCTGTGCACGTCGCAGCACTCGAGCAGGTAGCCAAGCGCCTCTACCAGCTGGGCCGAGGCCGTGACACGGCCTTCGCGACACTGGAGGAGCTTTCTGCCGAGGAGGTGGCGATGCGGCTCGCTGACCACCCAGGTCCGATCCATCGTCCTGACGAGGGCACGCACTCCGGCAGTACGCTCGCATGTCCCAGGCGAGGCACGCTCGAGAGCTTGAGGGAGCGCCACGCGGCGTTCTCACAGCGCTTCCAGTACGAGGGGCCAGGGAAGTCCGCGCGGGTGATCTTCGTCCAGCCCCCTCGGGCCCGCGTGCGCCTCGTCGCGTACGGCGCCCATCCTGAGCGAGCGTTGTTCGAGCTTCGCGCAGTCGGGCTGCCAAGTGCGTTCGCACCGATCGACCTCACCAAGTCGTACGACTTCGTCGTCGCGGTGCGCGACGCCGCGCAGATGAGGCTCGCCGAAGCGCTCCCCGGTCATCCCGTCCTACCGGTACTCGTGGGCCGGCGGCCCGGTGAGCCATTGGTGGTGCGAACAGAACACCGCGCGCGCCTCGTCCCACTCCCGTCCATCGGTCACGACAAGACCGACCCGAGCATTCGGCGCGTACTGGTCGAGATCCCTCGCGGCGGCCCGCTCCGACCAGCAGACGTGCGGTGGGCCTTCGCCAACCTCGAGGTTGATGGCCGTCTGCTCGTGGATGCCGCAGACCTCCGAATGCGGGACCGCTACCTCGCAAAGGCGCGGAGCTGGCGGTCCATCACGCCGCTCGCGCTTCCCGTAGAGCGTCGTCGCATCGAGCCCACACGGCGCCTCGACGAGGCCAAGGGCGGCTCCGAGCGACTACGGGAGGAAGCTGCGGCGAGCCGATCAGTTGCGACGGCGCTTCGCCACGCCGGTGTTCGTGCGCGCCTGCTGTCCGTCTCGGTGCAGCGAGAGCCTCTCCACCCGCGGGGGGCGCGAGCAGAAGCCTTCGAGGCGCCGCCGCGCTTCCGCAAGGAGCGCCTGTGGCACGTGTCGATCACGCTGGACCGCCCGGTCTCGGGGCCTCTGGTGCTGGGGGACGGACGATTCCTGGGCCTCGGCATCATGACCCCCGATGCTCGGCATCCTCGTACCTATGCGTGGCAGATCCACGGTGGACTGACCGAGAATACCGACCCTGCAGTGGTCACCCACGCCCTTCGTCGGGCGGTCATCGCTCGTGCGCAGGCCGAGTGGGGCCCGAGAAAGGAACTACCCGCTTGGGTCAGCGGCCACGAGCCGTCAGGCAGACCGGCGGCGCACAATCATGCACACCTGGCATTCGTGGCCGACCTTGTTCGCTCTCGGCTCTTGGTGGTGCTGCCAGCAGGGCGTCGGGAAGACGTCCGACTGGCCCGGGCGTTCGCAGCGCTGAGCGTGCTCCGCGCGGGTCGAGCGGGAGTGCTCGAGCTTCAACCCTTCGAGATGACCCATGACGACCCTCTCCTGGCGTCCTCACGTCGGTGGCGGACCATTTCGCCGTATCGGGTGAACCATCATCGCAAGCGAGGCAGCGTGACCGATGCCGTGGCGAGCGATGTCCGCGAGGCGTGTCGCGCGCAGGGGCTCCCAGAGCCGGTGGACGTTCGAGTGAGGTCACCGAAGGGTCGGCCTGGGATCGGACTTGAAGCCGAGGTCGAGTTGGAGTTCGCCTCAGCCGTCCCGGGGCCGATGCTCCTTGGCCGGTCGCGCCACACGGGGGGCGGTGTATTCGCGGCGGACTGAACGTCGTGAGCGCGCAGGAGGTGGAAATCTATCGGCGACCCGGACCGAAACAAACCACGACCCTGCCGCCTGCGATCCGCGACCGGACTCAGGCCGCGGCAGGCACGTTCAGGTCGTCGACCAGCCACTCCGCGATCCGGGCCATCGGCCGCGCGCGGAGCCGTTCGTAGGCCAGCGCCGCCTGGTCGTCCAGATCCGTGCGCGCCACCACCTCCTCGCAGAAGTCCAGGTACGTCTCCTGCGGCGCCGTCAGGAACAAGTCCTCCAGCCACGCCTGGTCGTCGCAGGCCTCGACCACCGGCACCGCGTGGTTGTGTACCTGGTGCAGGATCCGCGTCCACGGGAGCTGCCCCATCCGGCCCCCCTGCCGGGGCACCAGCTGCACCCGGGCGCGCCCAATCAGGTCGTTGCGGTACATCGCCACCGGATCGTAGACCGCGCACACCTCGTGGCCCCGCTCCCGAAGCCCCTTGATCACCGCCACCCGATGCTTCGTCGTGGAGCCGTAGAACAAAAACGGCAAGTCCTTGTGGACCTTCCGCGGCACGTCCTCGAGGTCGGGCACCCACCCCGGCTGCAGCCAACGACCCTGCAAACCCCAGCTCTCGTAGCGAGCCAGGTTCGTCCTCGACAGATCCCAGCACCGCAGCGCACCCCGGAGCAGCGGCAGGTACACCGCGTCCAGGTGGCCCTGGTTCTTCAGGTCGTTCACCCCGTCCAGGTTCAGGATCTCGGTCTGCACCACCACGTAGGCCGGCACGTGCTCCCGGAACGCGGTGAGCTCCTCTTTGCGCCGGAGCAGGTGCCCCCCGATCACGATGTTGATGCAGTGCTGATCGACCTGGTTGCGCCCCAGGCTCGTCTCGTGGCCGGCCTGCTCGAGCCCCCCCGCGACGAGCTTGACGATGTCGTACAGGAAGTGGGCGTAGCGGTAGCCCTGCGGCTCGATCACCACGATGTGAAAGCGCATCCGTCGCCTCCGGCGTCGCTGTCCCATCGAGCGTCGGCGGCCGCCGTTTAGGGTCTTCGGCTCAAGTCCCCGCGCGACCGACCGATGGCTGGGCGCACCCCGACCCGACGGCCCACGCACGCATGCGGTTTCACATCCTCGTCGTCGAGCCGACCGGCTACAAGACGGCCCACTTCCTCTACGATCTCGCGAAGCTGGTGCTCGGCGGCCTGGAGCAGGCCGGCCACCCCACGACCATCGCCGCGAACACGCTCGAGCCCCGTCGCACGAACGTGATCGTGGGCGGCCACCTGCTCCCCGAGTCGCAGGTGCACAAGATCGTCGGCAGCGGCACCCCCTACGTCGTCGCGCAGTCCGAGGTGCTCCACGCCGAGGGAATGAACCACCAGGGCCAGCCCGCCCACCTGAAGAAGGTGGTCCTCCCCCTGCTCCGCGGCGCCCAGGGGGTGTGGGACCTGTGCCGACGCAACCTGCCCGTGCTCGAAGGCCACGACATCCCCGCCCAGTGGCTCACCCCGGGGTGGGTGCCCCACCTCGAGGACGTGCCGCGCCGCGCCCACAAGGACTACGACTTCCTCTTCTACGGCAGCGTCACCCCCCACCGCCGCTCGATCTTCCAGGCCCTGAGGGGGCGCGGCTACCGCGTGAAGGGCGTGTTCGACCCGGTCGCGCTGTACCGCAACGACCTGATCGCGCGCTCCACCCTGCAGCTCGTGCCGCGCCAGACGGGGCCGACGGACCCCGGGCGGTCGATGGCCCAGCTGCCGTGGACGCGGATCGTCCACCAGATCCACAACCGCGCGGTGCCCGTCGTGGAGGAGTGCGAGGATCAGGCGTGGCTGCAGGACTCCTTCCTGTGGGCGCCATCGGCCGCGTACCTCGACTACTGCGAGCAGGTGCTCGCGCGGGGGCCCGAGGCGCTCGAGGCCCACGCCGAGGCCGCGTACTTCGCGCTGCGCACGCGCCCGATGTCCCAGACGATCGAGCGACTCCTCGACACCCTCAACCCGGGGCCCCCGCCGGGCCTGGAGCTCGCCGCGGTCTAGCGGCAGGAGGCGTTCATGAAAGTGGTGATCCTTTGCGGAGGCCAGGGCACGCGGCTCCGCGAGCACACCGAGCACCTGCCCAAGCCCCTGGTGCCGGTGGGCGGCCAGCCCCTGCTCTGGCACCTCATGAAGGGCTGCGCGCACTGGGGCTTCGACGAGTTCGTGCTCTGCCTCGGCTACAAGGGCGCGAAGATCAAAGAGTACTTCTGCAACTACGAGACGATGTCGGGCGACGTGACCGTCGCGATGGGCAAGGCCGGCGCGACGACGCGCGTGCACGCCCCGCCGTCGGACCGCTGGACGGTCACCCTGGCCGACACCGGCGAGGAGGCGATGACCGGCGCCCGCGTGGCCCGCATCGCGCGCTACCTCGAGGGCGAGCGGTTCATGGTGACCTACGGCGACGGGGTCACCGACCTCGATCTGCGCAAGGTGCTCGCGTTTCACGAGGCGCACGGCCGCATCGGCACGGTCACCGGGGTGCACCCGCCGTCGCGCTTCGGCGAGCTGCTGCTCCGCGGCGAGCAGGTCACGGCGTTCAGCGAGAAGCCGCAGGTCAAGAACAGCTGGATCAACGGCGGCTTCTTCGTCTTCGAGCCCACGTTCCTCGAGTACCTGTCGACGGACGCGGACTGCGTGATGGAGCGCGGCCCGCTCGAGCAGCTGGCCGCCGACGGCGAGCTGATGGCCTACACCCACGACGGCTTCTGGCAGTGCATGGACACGTTCCGCGACTGGAAGTCGCTCGACGACGCCTGGGCCCGCGGCGACGCGCCGTGGAACGTGTGGGACGCGGCCCCCGCCCTGCGCGCGGTGGCGAGCTGACATGCGCGGGCTCGGCGATGCCTACCGCGGCCGGCGCGTGCTGGTCACCGGCCACACCGGGTTCAAGGGGGCCTGGCTCACCGCGTGGCTGAAGCGCCTGGGGGCCGAGGTCTGCGGCCTCGCGCTCGATCCGCCGACGTCGCCGAGCCTGTTCGCCCGGCTGGAGCTCGGCAAGCAGATCCTCGATCTGCGCGGGGACGTGCGCGAGCCCACCGCCCTTCGGGACGCGCTGGCGGCCAGCACGCCCGACGTGGTCTTCCACCTCGCGGGCCAGGCCCTGGTCGGCCACGCCTGGCGGTACCCGCTCGAGACGCTGCAGACCAACCTGATGGGCACGGTGCACCTGATCGAGCAGATCCGGCGGGGCGGCTGGCGGTGCGGCGTGGTGCTGATCACCACCGACAAGTGCTACGCGGATCCCGAGGCGGGCGTCGCGCTGCGGGAGCAGGACGCGCTCGGCGGCGACGAGCCCTACGCGGCCTCGAAGGCGGCGGCCGAGATCGCCGCCCGGGCGTGGGTGCGCACCTACTTCCCCGTCGACCGGCTGGCCGAGCACGGCGTGGCGGTGGCCACCGCGCGGGCGGGCAACGTGCTCGGCCCCGACGATCACGCCGAGGGGCGCCTCGTGCCCGACTGCATGCGGGCGCTGTTCGCGGGTCGGGCCCCCGAGATCCGGCGGCCCCACGCGATCCGGCCCTGGCAGCACGTCCTCGACCCGCTGGCCGGCTACCTGAAGCTCGGGGCCGCGCTCGCCCCCGACGCGCCGGTCGCGACCCGCGCCGCGGCGTCGGGGCCCTGGAACTTCGGGCCCCGCCCCGAGGATCAGGCTCCCGTGGGGCACGTGGTGGCGCAGGTGCTCGCCGCGTTCGGCCGCGACCCCACGTGGGAGACGGGCGAGGCCGGGTTCCCCGAGGCGGGCTGCCTGCGGCTGGCGATCGACCGCGCGATCACCCACCTCGGCTGGCAGCCCACGTGGCCGCTGGACACCGCCATCGCCCACACGGTCGCGGGCTACCGCGCCCTCCACCACGCCGATCCGGCGGCTGCGTCCGCCTGGGTCGACGACCACCTTGCGTTGTTCGAGGCCGACGCCTCGCGAGATGCCCAGGACCTGGGAGTCAGCCATGTCCACGCTCGAGCTCTGCCGCAGCTGCGGTCACCGCGCGCCCCGGCGGGTCCTGGATCTGGGGAAGACCCCGCTCGCGAACCGGATCCGGTCTGAGCCCGAGGGCGAGGACCCGACGTATCCGCTGTCGGTGGCCCACTGCGCGGGGTGCGGGCTCGCCCAGCTCGAGCACCTCGTGGATCCGACGGAGCTGTTCGCCGACTACCCGTACCGGTCGTCGGTGAGCGACCGCTGGCTCGCCCACAGCAAGGAGCACGTCCAGGCCCTCGTGAAGGAGGGGCGGCTCGGCAAGGGGCGCACCATCGTCGAGATCGCGAGCAACGACGGCTACCTGCTGCAGTACGCGGTGCCGACCGGCGCCCGGGTGCTCGGCGTGGAGCCCGCGGGCAACCTCGCCGCGCTGGCCCGTGAGCGGGGGGTGCCCACCCGCGAGGCGTTCTTCGGGCGCGAGGTCGCCGAGGAGCTCGCCGCCGAGGGGCTCGCCGACGTGATCGTGGCCAAGCACGTGCTCGCCCACGCGCCGAGGCTCAACGACTTCATGGCCGGAATCGCGCGGCTGCTCTCGCCGACCGGCATCGCCGACCTCGAGTTCCCCTGGGTGGGCGACCTCGTGGCGCAGTGCGCGTTCGACACCATTTACCACGAGCACGTGTACTACCTGTCGATCGCGGCGGTGGACGAGCTCGTCACGCGGCACGATCTTCACCTGACCGACGTGACGCACTTCCCGTCGCTGCACGGCGGCTCGGTGCGGCTGCGGGTGGCCCGCACGCTGTCGCCCGCCGGGCGCGACCGCGTCGACGCCTGGATCCACGACGAGGTCGAGCGCGGCCTGATCGACGGCTCCGCGTGGGACGACCTCGCCGCGCGCGTGCGGGCGCTCGGCCACGAGGTGCGGCGCACGCTGACCAGGCTGTCGGCCGAGGGCTGCCGGATCGCCGCCTACGGCGCGAGCGCGAAGGGCACCACCCTGCTGCACACCTTCGGCCTCGGCCCGCGGGAGCTCGCCTTCGTCGTCGACCGCAGCGAGGCCAAGCAGGGCCGGTACACCCCCGGCACCCACCTGCCGATCCGCGAGCCCGCCGCCCTCGTGAGCGAGGGCATCGACGTCGCGCTGCTGCTCACCTGGAACTTCGCCGACGAGATCGCGGCCCAGCAGGCCGCGTGGCTCGAGCAGGGCGGCCGCTTCCTCGTGCCCGTGCCCACCGTCCGCTTCCTGGAGGCGCCGTGTCCGACAGCGTGATCGCCGGCATGCACGTGGTGCCGCTGCGCCGCATCCCCGACGAGCGCGGCACCGTGATGCACATGGTGAAGGCGACCGATCCGTTCTTCGACCGGTTCGGCGAGATCTACTTCAGCACCGTCTACCAGGGCGCGGTGAAGGGCTGGCACCGCCACGCGGACATGACCCTGCGCTACGCCGTGCCCCACGGGCGGATCAAGCACGTGGTCTACGACGACCGGCCGGACTCCCCGACCCGCGGCGCCCTCGTCGAGACGTTCCTCGGCCCCGAGCACTACGCGCTCGTCATCGTGCCGCCAGGGGTGTGGAACGGCTTCAAGGGCCTCGATCCGGTGAGCCTCGTCGCCAACTGCGCGAGCCACCCCCACGACCCGACGCGCTCCGAGCGCGCGGATCCCCACAGCGACGTCGTGCCCTACCGCTGGGAGAGAGTCGACCGATGAGACCCCACCCCGATCCGATCGCGATCAGCGGCGCCAACGGGCTGCTCGGGGCCCACCTCGCGGCCGCGCTGCGGGCCCGCGGCGAGCCCGTGGTGGGCCTGCACCGGCCCGGCGCGGACCTCGGGCGCCTGCGCCGGCTGGCCCCCGGCGTCGACGCGCGCCCCGTGCACTACGGGGTGCCGGCCTCGGCCGCCGGCGCGCTGGAGGACTGCCGGGCGCTGGTGCACCTCGCGTGGCCGACCGAGCCGGGCCAGTACCTGGGTGCGCCCGACAACCTCGAGGCGCTCACGTGGTCGTCGCACTTGCTTGCGGGGTCGATCGAGGCCGGGATCCCCCGCGTGGTCACCGCGGGCACCTGCCTCGAGTACGGCCGCACCGACCAGATCCGCCGCGAGCGGGATCCGCTGGGGGCCCCCGGCTCGCTGTACGCCGCGACCAAGCAGCTGCTCGGGCTGATCGCCGCCCAGCAGTGCCAGGCCGCCGGGCAGTCCCACGCGCACGCCCGGATCTTCCACGTGTACGGGCCGGAGGAGGATCCGCGCTGGCTCGTGCCGGCGATGGCGGCGCGGCTGCGCCGGGGGGAGCCCTTCGAGGCCACCGAGGGCCGCTCGGAGCGCGACTTCCTCCACGCCGCGGACATCGGCCGGGCGCTGGCCGCGATCGTGACCTCGGATCTGACGGGGCCCGTCAACGTGTGCGCGGGTCGGCCGCGGCGGGTCGCGGACCTGCTGCGCGCGGTCGCGGAGCGGGTGGGTCGGCCGGAGCTGTTGTTGCTCGGGGCGCGGCCCACGCCGCCGACCGAGGAGCCGCGCATCGTGGGCGATCCGAGCCGGCTCCGGGGGCTCGGCTGGCAGCCCCGGTTCACGCTCGAGCAGGGCGTCGCCGACACGGTCTCCCCCGACGCTCCGCCCGAGCTCGTCCCCGCCTGACCCTCCGACCATCAGGAGCTGCGCGTGCGCTACACCATCGATCACTCCGACCGCACCCTGCGGCTGACCGAAGACGGCGACGAGCGGGTGCTCTCCCTCGACTCGCCCGAGGCCTTCGACGTGCTTCGGCGCACGTTCGTGCAGGTCGGCTGGGGGCAGAAGTACAGCTACGCGTTCACGTGGCTCGGCCGGCCCGTCATCCAGCTGCCCGCCGATCTGGTGCGGCTGCAGGAGGCCGTCGTCGAGGTCGAGCCCGACGTGATCGTCGAGACGGGCATCGCCCATGGGGGGAGCGTGGTGTTTCACGCGAGCCTGTGTGCGGCCCGTGGCCGCGGCCGCGTCATCGGCGTCGACATCGAGATCCGGCCCCACAACCGGGCCGCGCTCGAGGCCCACCCGCTGCGCGAGTGGTACACGCTCATCGAGGGCGACGCGATCGCGCCGGCCGTGGTGCAGGACGTGGCCTCGCGGATCCGGCCCGACGACACCGTCATGGTGTTGCTCGACAGCGCCCACTCGCGGGCTCACGTGGCGGCCGAGCTCGAGGCCTATGCGCCGATGGTCACCCCGGGCAGCTACCTCGTGGTCGCCGACGGGATCATGGCCGAGCTGGCGGGGGTGCCGGGGGCTGGCGCTCACTGGGAGCACGACCACCCCGTGGCGGCGGTGCGGGCGTTTCTCTCGCGCCACCCCGAGTTCGAGGCGGTGGCGCCGCCGCGGCCTTTCGACGAGGGGCACGTGCAGACCTACCCGACCTACTTCCCCGACGGCTGGCTTCGCCGCCGCCCCTGACCGGAGGTGTTCATGCGCCCGCTCTTCATCGGCGGCCACGTCCGCTCGGGCACGACGATGCTGTGCGACATGATGGGCTGCCACCCGCGGATCAGCCCGATCTACGAGACGGAGTTCGTGATCAACCTGCTGCAGGTGGTGTTCGGGGCCCGCTCCGAGCTGCCCCTGCCGCTTCCCGAGGCGATCCGGCGCATCCTCGACAGGTTTGCGCGCGGGATGGACACGATGGGCACGAACCGGCAGGCCTACGAGCGCTTCGTGCACGGGATGGCCCACCTCGCGTTCACGCCCGACGAGCTGCGGGCGGCGGGCGATCGGTTGGCGGAGGCGGTGGCGGATCCGGGCAAGGATCGGCTGCTGGCGATGCGTCGGTTCGTCACGGAGTTGTTCGATCGGCACTGCGCGGCGGACGGCAAGCCTCGCTGGGTGAACAAGACGCCGGCGAACCTGCAGTACGCGGCGGGGTTGCGGGTGTTGTTCCCGGACCTGGTGCTGATCCACATCGTGCGGGACGGCCGGGACGTGGCGGCCTCGTCGATCACCCGGGAGTTCGGGCCTCGCACGTTGCGGGAGGGGGCGACGTGGTGGGCGGCGGCGATTGAGTTCGGGGAGACGTTCGGTCGCGCGCACCCTGGGCAGTACCTGGAGATCCGCTACGAGGACCTGGTGCACGACCCGGACGTGACGCTGCTGCGGGTGTTCGACTATGTGGGGGAGCGTCTGCCGCCGGATCTGGTGGCGCGGTGGAAGTCTCGGGTGGGCGGCCTGCACGACGATCGGATCGGGCGCCACCGGGATGTGTTCACGGCGCGGGACCACGAGATGTTCGACGGTCTGGCGGGCGCGCACCTGGCCCGGTGCGGCTACGCTCGCGAGGCAGGGGGGAGCGAGCGGGTGCTGGTGTAGTGGGCCGAGGACGCGCAGGGAGTGCGCGTCTGGATTGGGCCGCGGCGGTCTGCGGGCCTACGGACGGCGGCTCCGGAATGTGGGATTCGGCCGCAGCGGTCTGCGGGGGTACGGGTGGCCGCTCCAGAACCTAGCGTTCGGCTGCAGCCGTCTGCGGGGGTACGGGTGGCCGCTCCAGAACGTCGCGTTCGGCTGCAGCCGTCTGCAGGCCTACGGGTGGCGGTTTCCGAACCTGGCGTTCGGCTGCAGCCGTCTGCGGGGGTACGGGTGGCCGTTTCCGAACGGGGGATTCGGCCGCAGC
>CAYMSU010000092.1:0-15613 GCA_964393165.1 uncultured Enterobacteriaceae bacterium | reverse complement strand
GAGCGTCGCGTCGTCGAGCGAGGCCGTGCCCGCCATCGCCAGGCCCGCCCCGTCCTGCGCGAGGTTGTCGGCGAACCGGACGCCGGTGGCGGACAGGGTCGACGTGCTGTCCACGAAGACCGCACCCCCGTGGAACCCCGACGCACGCTCGGTCGCCGCGTTGCCCAGGAACGAGCCCCCGTCGACGACCAGGGATCCCCCGGCCACGAGGTAGGCGCCCACGCCGTGGGAGCGCTCTCCCACGCCGTCGATCACGTCGAGATCGGTCACGTCGACCGAGCCATCGCGAACGTACAGGCCGCCCCCGTGGCGCTCCACCAGCGCGCGCTCGATCTGCACGACGTCGCCCACCACGGTGCCGTCCACGACGTACAGCCCCGCCCCCCAGCGGGCCACCGCGTCCTCGATCACCACGTCGGTGAGCGTGACCACCGCGTCCGCGCCCACCCACAGTCCGCCGCCCCGCTGGCCGACCGGCGACTCCAGGGTCACCCCGTCGAGCGTGGGCGCGCCGCCGTCCACGCGCACCGCGCCGCCGTCGAGGGTGCCCGCGCCGCAGCCCCGCAGCACCAGGTCCACGAGCGCGGGGGCCCCGCCGGCGATCTCCACGCACCGCGCGTCGATCGCCTCGATCGTGAACCCCTCGAGGGTGCCGTTCTCGCCGTGGACGTAGGACGCCCCCGGGGTGCCCGCCAGCGGGGCCAGGGTCGTCGCGTCCGCGCCGTCGACCGACCGGATCGTCAGCTCCTTGCCGTCGACGTCGACGCCCTCCGTCCACGTGCCCGGATCCACCAGGATCTCGTCCCCGGCCGCGGCGCCCCCAATCGCGGCCGTGATCGTGGCAAAGTCCTTGCCGTCGCCGACCGTCCACGTGGCGGCGACGGCCCCGCTCGTCCACAGGAGCCACACGGACACGGCTTGCCTCCGCACCAAGGGGTGATCTGTCCGATCGGACATCGGCCGCGCGCCACGGGCGTTGAGCGCGACAGGGAGCAAGCATGGCCAAGCGCAAGGAGACGCACCTCGACATCGACGGGCGGCAGGTGCGGATCAGCTCGCCCGACAAGCCGTGGTTTCCCGACGCCGGGCTGTCCAAGCTCGACGTCGTCGAGTACTGGGTCGCGCTCGGGGCCGCGGCCGTCCGCGGGGTGGCCGGCCGCCCCATGGCCATGGAGCGCTTCCCCAAGGGCTTCGGCGAGCCGCCCTTCTACCAGAAGCGGGTGCCCAAGAGCCGGCCCGACTGGGTGGAGGTCGCCACGCTGCGGTACCCCTCGGGGCGCACCGCCGACGAGGTCGTCGTGCGCGATCTCGCGAAGCTGCTCTGGGTCGTGAACCTCGGCTGCTTCGCACTGCACCCCCACGCGGTGCGGGCAGACGACCTGCACCATCCCGACGAGCTGCGCATCGACCTCGATCCAGTGCCCGGGGTCCCCTGGTCCCAGGTCCGCGACGTCGCCCTCGTCACCCGCGACGTGCTCGAGGCCCACGAGCTCGTCGGCTGGCCCAAGACCTCGGGCAAGCGCGGGCTGCACATCTGGGTCCGCATCGCGCCCCGGTGGAGCTTCGACGAGGTCCGCCGCGCCGCGCTCGCCGTCGCCCGGGCGGTCGAGGAGGCGATGCCTGGCCTCGCGACCAGCGCCTGGTGGAAGGAAGAGCGCGAGGGGGTCTTCGTCGACTACAACCAGAACGCCAAGGACCACACCATGGCCGCCACCTGGTCGGTGCGCCCCACGCCGCTCGCCCAGGTCTCCATGCCGCTGCGGTGGGCGGAGGTGCCGACCGCCGAGCCCGCCCGGTTCACCGTGCGCACCGTGCCGGATCTCGTGCGCGAGAGCGGCGACCCCCACGCCGGCATCGACGACGCGGTCGGCTCGCTCGACGCCCTGCTCGCGCGCGCCGACGAGCAGGACGCGCGGCTCGGGCCCCCGCCGAAGCGCGCCACGGGGAACCGGCCGAGCAAGCCGCTGCTCGTCATCGCGGAGTCCGAGGACGAGGGCGCGGCGCTCGCCGGGCTCGAGCGGTGGAAGGCGCGCTACCCCGACGTCGCCGCGCAGCTCGCGCCGCACCACGTGCTCATCGACAAGATGCGCGGGCGCTACCGCCTGTGGACGTGCGTGCGGGTGAACCTCGAGGCGGTCGACGAGGCCCTGCGGCCCCCGCAGGAGGCCCTCGACCCGGACGACGCGCCGGGCTGGGGCGCGCCCGCCGGCTGAGCGCTCACGTCTCGAACAGCTCCGCGAGCTCGGGCGCCGGCGTGACCTGCAGCTGGGCCATCGAGCAGCTCTCGGGGCGACGATCGGGCCGCCACCGCAGGAACTTCGCGGGGTGTCGCAGCCGCCTCGGCGAGTGCTGCGTCGTCTTCACCTCGGCGACGCGCTCGAGCCGCAGCGGCTCCCACGCGAGCGACCGATCCGCCGCCCACCGGCTCTTGACCTCCGGCCGGTGCTGCGCGACCTCACCGTCGGGCGCGTGCCACTCCGCCCACGGGTGATCGTCGAGCGCGCCCTCCCGCAGCGGGGCGAGCTCCTCCACGAGGGCGAGCCGCTTCGCCTTGCGGAAGCTGCTGCACACGCCGATCGGGTGCAGCCGACCGTCGTCGTCGAACAGGCCGAGGATCAGGGAGCCGACCTCCGTGCCCTGGCCGTGCTTGTGCCAGCGGAAGCCCACCACCGCGCAGTCGAGGGTGCGCACGTGCTTGACCTTGATCAGCGCGCGCTTGCCCTGCAGGTACGGATCGCCCGTGCGCTTCGCCATCACGCCGTCGAACCCTGCGCCCTCGAAGCGGGCGAACCAGTCCTCGGCCAGCGCCCGGTCGGGGGTGCCGGGGGTGATCCGGACCTGGGCCGACGGGGTCACGAGCTCCTCGAGGCGCCGGCGCCGGGCCTCGAAGGGGGACTCCTGCAGATCCGCCTCGTCGGCCAGCAGGTCCCAGAGGATCACCGCCGCGGGGATCTCCGCGGCGAGCTTGTCGACCCGGCTCTTGGCGGGATGCAGGCGCATCTGCAGGCTGTCGAACTGCAGGGCGCCGTCGCGCACGATCACGATCTCGCCGTCGACCACCGCGCGCGGGGGCAGGGCCCGGGCGAGCGCCGGCGCGAGCTCGGGGAAGTACCGCAGCAGCGGTCGGTCGTCGCGTGAGCGCAGCTCCAGCGCGTCGCCGTCGCGAAACGCGATCACGCGGAACCCGTCCCACTTCGGCTCGAACCACCAGCCCGGGCCTTCGGGCAGGCGCTCGGCGAGCGTGCCGAGGATCGGCGAGACCGGGGGTTCGAGGGGAAAGCCGATGACAGACCTCAAGTGATAGAGGAGACAGGAGGTACAGCGCGCGCCCCCCGACGTCGAGGGAGCTCACTCCGGGGACAGCGTCCGGCCCTTGGCGAGCGCGTCGCGGACGCGGCGAAACGTCGCCTGATCCGCTTCCTTCTTGGCGGCGGACCGCTTGCGCACCGACGCGAGCTGCAGTCGCGCGCGCTCCACGCCGCTCAGGGCCTCCTCGTGGCGCGCGAGGAAGGCCCAGTACAGCGAGGTGATCGGGCAGGTCTTCTTCGGGTGGAACGCGCAGCTGCCGCAGTAGTCGCTCATCTTGTCGATGTACGCGGACCCTGCGACATAGGGCTTCGTCGTCATGAGCTCGCCCACCGAGAACGTGCCCATGCCGAGCACGTTCGGCTCCACCACCCAGTCGTAGGCGTCGATGTAGGCCACCCAGAACCAGTCCGACAGCTCGGTCGGGGACAGGTCGAGCAGCGTGGCCAGGTTCGACAGCACCATCAGGCGCGTGATGTGGTGGCTGTAGCCGTCTTCCCACACGCTCTTCACGACCTCGTCGAGGCACTGCAGGCCCGACGCCGCCTCGCCCCAGAAGGCAGGCGGCAGCGTCCAGCCGTCCCCCAGCGCGTTCCTCGTGTAGCCCGGGGGCAGATCGCGGAACCCATCGGTGCGCCGGTGCACGTGCCGCATGAACTCGCGCCAGCCCACGACCTGGCGGATGAACCCTTCCTTGCTCGACAGCGGGATGTCCAGCGCCGCCACCTCGTCCACCACCCGACGCGGGAGGATCCGGTGGTTGTGGATGAGCGGCGACATCAGGGTGTGGAACAGGGTGCGGCTCTGGGTCGACATCGCGTCTTCGAAGGGTCCGAAGTGCGTCATGCAGCACTCCTTGACCCACGACCAGAAGGCCTCCGCGTGTTCCTGGGATGCGGCCACGCGACCCGGCGTCAGCGCGCCGGGGTGGTCCGCGAACCGGCGCTCGATCAGCTCGACGACCTCGGCGGTGATGTCGTCTGGCGCGAAGATCGGCGGCGCGGGCGCGGGCGGGTCCCCGGGCCAGAACCGACGGTTGTCGCCGTCGTGGCTGTACCGGCCCCCCAGCGGCTTGCCGTCCTCCATCAGCAGGCCGGTGCGCTTGCGCACGCGGCGGTAGAACACGTCCATCCGCCACGGCGGCTCGCCCAGCGTGTCGAAGTCGGCCTCGGTCGTGAGCCACCCTTCGTGGGGCAGCACCTCGAGCGCCCCATCGTCGACCAGCGGCGCGAGCTCTGCCCGCAGCTCGCGCTCGGCGGGGTCCATCATGCGCAGCGGCCCCCGATCCTTCACGACGTCTCTCAGCACCTCCGCATACGGCGCTTGCGACGTGCGGTAGTCGACCGCCACGCCCCGCGCGGCCTGCTCGAGGGCGAAGTGGCGCTGGCTCGCGAGGATCCACAGCAGCTTCTGCCGGTGGTAGGGCCGCCGGTCGCCCTTGGCCGCCGACTCCACGAGCACGATGCCGAGCTCGGCGGGGTCGTGGGTGGCCAGCGGGCCGATCCGGTCGGTCAGCTGGTCGTAGGGAACGTAGATCCAGCGGCGGCCCTCGGGGTCGCAGGCTCGATCGCTGAGGTGTCGGACGAACGTGCTCACGGGACTCCTCGTCCCCGGCGGCGTATCGATCGGGCAGGATGAGTCCGACGCGGCGCGGGGTTAGCCGCAACGAGGCGAGGAGGACGGATGCTGCAGGTGCTCATGGTGTGGCTGGGCGTGGTGGCCCACGCGGAGACCGCCGATGCGGACGATGTGGTGCGGCGGGCCCGCGAGGCGAACCAGGTCAGCAGCAGCATCCAGACCGTCGAGATGACCATCGTGGGCAAGAACGGGCGTGGCGAGCGGCACAACAAGCTGTTGCTCAAGTCCCGTCGCATCGATGGGTCGGTGAGCACGGTGCTGCAGGTGTTGCCCGGGTCCGACAGCGGGGCGGGCGTGAAGATGCTGATGGTCGACCATGCCGACAAGGCCGACGAGCAGATGGTGCACATGCCATCGGTGGGCACGAACCGCATCGCCGGGGGCTCGCGGCGCGGGAGCTTCGTGGGCAGCGACTTCACCTACGAGGATCTGGACATCCGCGAGGCGGCGGAGGGCGAGCACACGCTGGTCTCCGAGACGCCCGAGGTCTGGGTGATCGACACGGTGCCGGCGGACTCGCCGCAGTACGGCAAGGTGCGGTCGCAGATCAGCAAGGCCGATCTGGTGGCGCGGAAGATCGAGTTCTTCGACCGCAAGTCCGGCGAGGCGATCAAGCGGCTCGAGGTGCTGGAGACGACCACGCGCGACGGCGCGGTGGTGCCGGTGCAGACGAAGATGACGCACCTCGAGCGCAACAGCTGGACGCTGCTGAAGATCGTGGAGCAGCGAATCAACGTGCCGGAGTCGGAGCTCCCCGAGAGCACGTTCACGAAGGCGTACCTGGAGCGATGACCCGGCAGGCGCCTTAGCCGTCGGAGCTCGGCCGGTAGGGCTCGGGGATGTACTGCACCGACGCGCGGCGCCCCGTGGGCTGCGGGTGCAGGGCCATGAGCTGGTGCAGCGCGACCGGGAAGTCGGTGGACACGTCGAGGCCCATCTTGGCGATCTCGTCGGCGCGGAACGGGTGGTCGTGGGTGGTTGCGCCGCGGGCGAGCTCCGCGAGCACGGTCTCGATCACCTCGGGTTCGCGCCCGTCGAGCAGGCGCTTCACCGTGCCCTCGACCTGCGCGAGCGCCTTGCGGCCCACGTCGGCCTTGAGCCAGGTCGCGTCGTCGATGTCGGCGACCGGCTTCGCCTCGACGAGGGCGACCAGCGACGCGGCGGCGTACTCGCCGAGCTGCGGGTCGACCGGGCCGAGGACCGCGGTCGGATCCATCACGATCTGGTCGGCCGCGAGCGCGAGCAGGGTGCCTCCGCTCATCGCGTAGTGCGGGACGAACACGGTGACCTTGGCGGGGTGGCTGCGCAGGGCCTCGGCGATCTGGGCGGTGGCCAGCACGAGGCCGCCGGGCGTGTGCAGGACGAGGTCGAGGGGGCACGCGTCGTCGGTGAGGCGGATCGCGCGGAGCACGGCCTCGGAGTCCTCGATGTCGATGTAGCGGACGAGGGGAAACCCGAGGAAGCCCATGGTCTCCTGGCGGTGGACCATGACGATGACGCGCGACCCGCGGCTGCGCTCGAAGTCGCGGATGGCGCGGTAGCGCCGGCTGGTCAGCAGGCGCTGGGCCACCACGGGCTGCAGCATGCTGAACACGACGAAGATCCAGAAGAGCGAGCCGAGGTCGATGCCGATGTCTTCGAACACGAGCGCCCTCCGTGGAGTCTCGGGCGTGACCGGGCCTGCTCGACCGTGGACGAGCGCTCGGGTCCCCGACGCCGTATTGTCTCACCCGGTCGCTCCTCCGCAAGGATCATGGGGGCTCGGGCGGGCGGGGCGCGAGGAGGGGTCGGTGGCTTCCTGGCAGGATGTGCGAGACGTCGTGGCGGCGCTGCCGGAGACCGAGGAAGGCACCTCCTACGGGAACCGGGCCTGGAAGGTACGGAAGAAGCTGCTGGTCTGGGAGCGTCCGCTGCGTCGGGCGGACCTCGAGGCCCTGGGCGACGACGCTCCCTCGGGCGACGTCGTGGGCCTGCCGACGGCCGACGAGGCCGAGAAAGGTGAGCTGATCGCGGCGTTTCCCGACGTGTTCTTCACGACCCCCCACTTCGACGGCTACGCCGCGGTGCTCGCGCGCCTCGCGCCGCTGCCCCGGGATCTGCTCGAGCAGCTGGTCCTCGCGGCCTGGCGACGCCGGGCGCCCAAGCGGGTGGTCGCGGCGTTTCGAGCCGACTGACGGTCTCGAGCGCGATGCGGTAGGGTCGGCGCATGGCGATCCTGCGCAGCGACGAGGTGCCGTTCGGGGAGGTCGAGGGCCTGCCCCTCCAGCGGCTGTCGGACGCCGGGGGCCTCACCCAGTTCGGCTGCCACCGGCTTCGTCTGCCGCCGGGCGCCTGCTCCTCGGAGCGCCACTGGCACGAGCGGGAAGACGAGATGGTGATCGTCCTGCGCGGCGCGCCCGTCCTGGTCGACGACGACGGTGAGCATGCGCTGGCGCCGGGCGACGCGGTGACCTTCCGGGGGGGCGTGGCGAACGGCCACCACCTGGTGAACCGCACCCGCGACGACTGTGAGCTGCTCGTGATCGGCACGCGGGTGCGCGACGACGTCTGCCACTACGTGGACTCGGGGCGTCGGCTGGTCACGGCGGGCCGGCGGTGGGAGCTCCTGGAGGCGGACGGCGCGGTGCGCGCGAGCGGCGAGCTCGACCAGGCGTTCCCGTGCACCTGTCAGGCCGACGGCCGCGAGCCCGCGAGCGGCATAGAGTAGCCAGCTCTGTGCCGCGGGGCCGGGAAGGCGACGGCCCGGGCCCACTCTGGGGGAAGTCATGTACGTCCCGGCGAGGTTCGCCGCGCGCGACGATCGCGCCCTGCTCGCCGAGCTCGGCCGCCGGCTCGGCCTGCTCGTCACCCACGGTATCGACGGGCTGTTCGCGAGCCACCTGCCGTTCCTCCTCGACGCCGAGGGCCACCTGCTCGAGGGGCACCTCGCGCGGTCCAACCCCCACCGCAGCCTCGCCGGAGGCGACGAGGCCCTGGTCGTGTACCAGGGCGCGGAGGGCTACATCTCGCCCGGCGACTACCCGAGCAAGGCCCGCGATCCGCGCCGCGTGCCGACCTGGAACTACGAAGCCGTCCACGTCTACGGCGAGCTCACGTGGTTCGACGAGCCCGACGCCCTCCGCGACCTCATGGCGCGGCTGTCCGCGCAGCACGAGGCCGCGCGGCCCGACCCCTGGCGCATCGACGATGCGCCCGCCGACTACCTCGAGCACATGGTCAAGGCCATCGTGGGCATCCGGATCCGGATCACCCGGGTCGAGGCCAAGCAGAAGCTCTCCCAGGACAAGCCGGACGAGGATCGAGAGGGGGCGATCCAGGGGCTCCTGCGGTCGGGCGACGGGCGCGACCACGAGCTCGCCGCGCGCATGCGCGCCCCGGGACCGCGGCGGTGAGGCCTACGGGGGCCCAGTCGGTGGCGCTCGACGAGGTGTGGGACCGCCCTGGCGCACCCGGCACGATCGCGTCGCTGCCGGGCTCCGTCGCGCCACGCCCCGACGCCTTCCCCCGTGGGACACAACTCCGGGGATGGCAGATTCGCCCCCGACTTGTGTCCGCCCTGAGCACACCGCCCGGAGGATGACCCGCCATCCCGCGACCTGTGTCCGCCAGGGAGACACGGCTCGGGGGATGGATCGTCATCCGGCCAGTTGTGTCCGAGCCGCCGCCGTGGTCCGCGACGAACCGCCCACGCTCGTGGCCTCCACCCGCCAGGGCTGGGCTAGGGCTGGGCTAGGGCTGGGTCAGCGGGATCTGCACCGAGGCGTCGGCCCGGATGATCGTGGTGAGCTTGTTCTCGATCTGGAAGAACTGGAGCACGAGAGCCGTGGGCAGGACCTTCTTGAACCTCTTGACGAACCTGCGCCGGATCTTGGTGCCGTCGGCCTCCATGGCGAGCCAGTCGTCCATCAGGTCGCTCGCCAGCGCGTCGTCGACTCCCTCGGGGTAGGCCAGCGCGTACCGCTTCAGGATGTCGAGGTACTGGCTGCTGACGGTGCGCATCTCGCCCTGGTACTCCTCGTACAGGGGCCAGAACGCCTCGGCCTGCGCGTCCGTCAGGCTCATGTTGGCGGCCACGATCGCCTGGCGCTCGGTCTCGATGACCTTTCGCGTCAACTCCAGCTCGTCGGGGATGCCTGCCTGGGCGACGGAGGCGCTCCCCAGCGCGAGCATGGTGGCGATGAACAGGGACCTGACGATGTGCATGAGGGGTTCTCCTCGGGGTTGGGGTCGACGGGGCCGTGGCTAACGATCGCGCCCGCCAGCTGGGCGGGAACCGGGTGACGTCTCCGGAAACGTGGGGCGGCCGGAGGGTCTGCGCCCGGGTGCGCGGCACGCCGGGGCCCCCCTCGGTCCGTCGCGAAGCGCGGGCCGAGCGCCAGGTGCAGGGCCCCTCCTGTCCAAGAAGGTCGACCTACCGCGCCGGGTTCGCCCTCATGAAGGCGACCATGCGCCGAGCGATCTCCTCCCCCTGGTCGTCCTGCAGGAAGTGGCTCGCCCGAGGCAGCCGCGCGTGCGGCTGACCCGCGGCACCTGGCACGGCCTCGATCATCTGCTGCTGCGTCAAGGGCTGGCCGAGCTGTCCGGGATCGTTGCCGCCCCAGATCGTCAGGAAGGGCTTGTCGAACGCCGACAGGCCCTCCCACGCGGGCGCGGTCACGCCGCCAAGCGAACGCGCGAGACCGGGGAAGCTCCGCGGCCCGCCCATCGCGATCCGGGCCGGAAACGGGGCGTCGTACGCGGCCTTCTCCGCCGGCTCGAGCCGGTCCCAGGTCATCGCCTCGACGATCAGCGACGCGCGGAAGTCGAGGCTGTCGCGGGAGAACGCAATCCAGGTGGCGAAGTAGGCTGCCGGGTCGCCGCCTCCGCCGAACCGACGGCTTCCGTCCTCTCGGTAGAACCGGGGCTGACGCGCCGGAATGCGGCGGATGCGCTTGTAGAACCGGGCGACGGCCTCCGCACGGTCGGCTGGCGGCGGATACAGGTCGGCCTCCGCGTCGAACTCGGGCAAGGCCCCGTTGCCGAGCACCACGCGGTCGAACCGCGCGGGGTGAAGGCCGACCACCTGTAGGCCGATCACGCTGCCCCAGTCTTGCACGAAGCAGGTGATTCCGCGCAGCTCCAGCGCCTCGATGAAGGCCTCGAGCCGGTGGACGTGGTCTAGGAACGTGTACCGGTCCAGGTCGACGGGCTTGTCGGAGCGGCCCATCCCGAGGTGGTCCATGGCGATGACGCGGTATCCGGCGTCGACCAGCCCCGGGATCATGTGCCGATACAGGTACGACCAGCTCGGCTGACCGTGCAGGAGGAGCACGACCTCGCCGTCGCGTGGCCCCTCGTCGACGTAGGCCTGGCGTAGGCCGTCGATCTCGACGTAGCGAGGCGCGTAGGGCCAGTCCGGCAGGTCCTGGAACCGTGCGTCGGGGGTGCGGACGTAGCGGACCCCGTCGGCGGTCTCCCGCACGGTCAGCTGGTCATCCGGGACCCAGGCCTCGGGCTTCGCTGCGCGGGTGCAGGCGGCGGCCCCGAGCGACAGGACGAGGGTGAGGGTGCGCATGGTGTCGACCTCCTTGGCCCCCTCTTTTCCTCCGCGATGTGGAGGGATTGTGAACGGCCAAGGGCCGCGCGAAGCAAACGGCGGGTTGCGGGTGGTTTCCCCGGCGGGGTAGCTTCCGCCGTGGGGGCCGAGATGATGGGTTTGCTCTCGATCTTGCTACCGGTGGGGTGTACGCCCGACCCCGTCCAGCCGGCCCGGATCCTGCCAGGGAGCGTCTCGGGCTCCAATGTGGACACCGGGGCGCCGCTCCCCCAGATCGGCCCACTAGAAAGCTGCGAACATGCCTTCAGAGCGGAGGACTGCGCTGGACGTCGGCTGTGCGACGTAGGGCTGTCCAACCCCACCGGCGGCGAGGTGCTCGCGACGGTGCAGTGCGACAGCCCGTCCGCCAGGCCCGTGGTGACGGTAGCGGGCTGGCCTGGCGGGTTCGACGACCTCCGTGTCGGCCGGGGGAGCGCCATGCTCACGCACACCGAGAACGACCGCTGCCACCTGCTTCAGTCCTGGCGCATCGAGTGCCAGGGCGCGCTCGCCCCCGATGCGGGGGAGGTCGTCGCGACCCGGACCTGGACCATCGACGCGACCTACGTGCCCTGAGCCCCGGCCCGGGCTCACGGCACCAGCACCACCTTGCCCCGGATGTGCCCCTGCTCGCCGTAGGCGTGCGCCGCCGCCGCGTCGTCCAGCGGAACCGTCCGGTCCACGTGCACTCGCAGCACGCCCTCCGCCGCCAGCTCGGCCAGGGCCTGGAGCTCGTCCGTGCGCGTCTGCTTGACCACGACCGACGCATCCACCCCCGCCGCCGCCCCGCGAGCCCAGAACCCGGCGATCGACAGCCCCGACGCCGCCACCCCCAGCCACGGCCCCCACCGGCCCACGGCCTGCGGCAGCCCGTTCGCGATCGACGCCACCCGGCCCCCGCGCCGCACCGCGGCCACCGCCCGCCGTCGCTCCTCGCCGCCCAGCGCGTCCAGCACCACGTCCAGGTCGTGCACGACCTCGTCCCAGCGCTCCGTGCGGTAGTCCACCACCTGCGAGGCCCCGAGCTCGCGGACGAAGCCCGCGTTGCGGGGCGAGCACGTCGTCGCGACCCACGCGCCGAGGTGCCGGGCCAGCTGGATCGCCAGGTGCCCTACCCCTCCCGCGCCCGCCTGCACCAGCACCCGCTGCCCCGGCCGCGCCTGGAGCCGCGCCGCCAGGCACTGCCACGCCGTGAGCCCCGCGAGCGGCAGGCCCGCCGCCTCCTCGAAGGACAGCTCCGGGGGCTTGCGCACCAGGTTCGGCTCCCGGACCACGCAGGACGTGGCGTAGCTGCCCCACCGCCACCAGTCGGGGCAGCCGAGCACCGCGTCGCCCACCGCCAGCCGCCGCACCCCCGGGCCCACCTCCGTGACCACGCCGGCCACGTCGAGCCCGAGCACCCAGGGCAGCCTGAGCCAGAGCAGCCCTCGCTGGATCCCCGCCCGGATCTTCCAGTCGACCGGGTTCACGCCCGCCGCGCGGACCTCCACCCGCACGTCGTCGTCGTGCGCCAGGGGGCGCGACGCGGGCTGGGCCGGGCGGAGGGTGGCGGGGGGCCCGTACCGGTCGAGCAGGACGGCGCGCATGCGTCGTTGTAGCCCGCGATCGAGTAGGGTGCGGGAATGGTCACCTCCCTCGCCTGGCTCGTCCTCGGCTGCCCCTCGGCGCGGCCGCCCGCCGCGGGCGCAGCGCCGCCTGCCTACGACGTCATCGTGCGCCACGGCACCGTCTTCGACGGCGAGGGGGGGCCGGGCCGGGCTGCCGACGTCGGTGTGCGCGGCGATCGCATCGTCGCGGTCGGCGATCTCGGCGATGCGCGCGCGCCGCTCGAGCTCGACGCCACCGATCTCGCCGTCGCGCCCGGGTTCATCAACACGCTGAGCTCCTGGCCCGTCGCCCTGCTCCTCGATCCCCTCGTCGACAGCGAGCTGCGGCAGGGGGTGACCCTCGAGATCTTCGGGGAGGGCGCGCTCGGCCTCGGCTCCGCGCTGATCTACCCGCCGGGCGTGTTCGCCGACACCGACGAGCTCGTCGCCCTCGCCTCGGCCGCGGCGGAGTACGACGGGATCTACGCGTCGCACCTGCGCAGCGAGGGTCCCGGGCTGCTCGATCCGCCGACGGAGCGCGACCGAGGCCGATTCAAAGCCCAGCTTGCTGGGCTAGAATCTCGGCCGACCGAGCGCGGAGGCGCCGGAGTATTCCAGGTGCGGGGGTCGACGAGCTGCTCGAGATCGCGCGTCGTTCAGGGATCCGGGCCGAGGTGTACCACTTGAAGGCCGCCGGGGGGGTCCACTGGCCGAAGCTCGACCAGGCGATCGCGCGGATCGAGGCGGCGCGGGCGGAGGGCCTGCGGATCACCGCGAACGTCTACCCCTACACGGCGGCCGCCACGGGGCTGACGGCATCGATGCCGCCGTGGCGGCAGGAGGGGGGCATCGACGCGTTCCTGGCGCGGGCGTCGGATCCGGAGGTCCGGGCGCGGGCGCTGGCCGAGATGGCGCAGGCGGATGCGGGGTGGGAGAACTTCTACCAGCTCGCCGGTGGGGCCGAGGGCGTGCGCATGGTGGGCTTCCACAGCGAGGCGCTGAAGCCGCTGGCGGGCAAGACGTTGGCGGAGGTGGCGGCGGATCGGGGGTCGCCGCCGCTGGAGGTCCTGCTGGACCTGGTGATCGAGGATCAGAGCCGGGTCACGACGGTCTACGACGTGATGAGCGAGGCGAACGTCCGCAAGAAGCTGGCGCTGCCCTGGGTGAGCATCTGCTCGGACGCGTCGACGATGGCGGACCGGCCGCCGTTCACGGAGTACAGCACGCATCCCCGGGCGTACGGCTCGTTTGCGCGGGTGCTGGGTCGCTACGCGCGCGAGGAGGGGGTGCTGACCCTTGGCGAGGCGGTGCGGCGGATGACGTCGCTGCCGGCGGACACCTACCGTCTGGCGGATCGGGGTCGGGTCGCGGTGGGGGCGTTCGCGGACCTGGTGGTGTTCGACCCGAGCACGGTGACGTGCTGGTGAACGGCGTCCTGGTGCTGCGGGAGGGCGCCCACACGGGCGCGACCCCGGGCGTGGCGGTGCGCGGGCCGGGGTATGTCCCGGGAGGCTGAGACGGGAGGGGCGCTGCACGGGGCGCTCGGCCGAGCGGGTGGGCGACGGACGGAGGGGTGGCGCGGCCCGCCGGAAGCCGGCCTCCGACGGTGGCGGGGACGCGGTCGCGCGGCCCGCCGGGAGCCGGCCTCCGACGGTGGCGGGGACGCGGTCGCGCGCCCCGGGGGGGGGCCGGCCTCCGACGTGGCTCGCCCCGGGGAGGCAACGCGGGGCGAGTCAGACATGCCCGGAGGCATCGGGCCTCGAGTCAGACTCCGGGCGGCGGCGCCCACGGACGAACGCGGCACATCGCACGGCGCACGAGCCCCAGGTGGCCGGATCAGGCCCGATCTGTCTGATTGAGCCCCAGTTGCCCCCGGCGATGTCTGATTCGGGGCCGCTTGCTTGCGGGTCCGTGCTCGGTGACGCGGCCCGAGCCAGCCGCCCTGCACACAACGCCTCCGATCTCTCCTCCTCCCCGGAGTTGTGTGTCGGATCACGACACAACTCGCCCGATGTCCGGAGATCGCCCGAGTTGCGTGCGAATTCGACACACAACTCCGAGGAGAACTGCAGATGTCCGGAGTTCTGTGCCAAGCTCACTCAACAAGGGGACAGGAGTGGCCCTGCACCTCGCGCTCGGCCTGCGCTTCGCGACTGGCCGAGGACGGGCGGGGGGGCCACGTCCGGCGGGGGCCGACCCTCGCCCGCCGCAGCCGACGATCCGCCGACGAGCGCAGCCCCGCCGTGAAGCCCTACCCACCGGCGTCAGCGCGGCTCCGGCCCATACGCCTTCACCAACGCCTCGCCGTCGTCGCGCGTGCCCCACACGCCGTCCGGGCCCGCCACCGGGCCCCACGACTCGAGCAGACGCCCCTCCGAATCGTAGCGCAAGAGGTCGTGCTGGATCCTGTCGTCGTCCGCCGTGTTCTGCTCGCCATCGCCGCCGTCGTGCCAAGCCGTCAGCTGAGCGAGGCCCTTCGCCCCCCACACGTACTCGACCCACACCAGCACGGACCCGTCGCCGCCCCGGGTCAGCTGACGCTCGCGCCGCCCCTCCGCGTCGTAGGTTCGTACTCCAGCTCCCCGCCCGACCATCTCGACTCGAACCACACGCGACCGTGCTCGTCGAGGTCGCGCAGGGTCTCGCCGGTGACGACGTCGTCGGCCGTGCCGAGCGCGCCATCGGGGCCGGGCGCCCACCCCACGGTCGCCACCGCGGCCCCGTAGCCATCCGACGTGGACTCCCAGACCTCCTGCCAGTCGTCGTCCGTCTCCATCACGCCGTCTGGCCCGGCCGAGACCAACCTCGTCGACGCCAGGAACCCGTCCGCCGACCAGCTGTAGATCTCGCGGTGCTCCAGCTCCTCGCCCTCGGGGCTCGACGAGGCAGCTGGCCCGTACTCCTCCGTGGCCAGCCGGTCGTCCTCCCCGTACCGATAGACATTGTGCCAGTAGGTGCCTCCTTCCGGAGCCCCGTAGAGGTAGCTCCTTGCGAGCAGCCGGTAGCCGTCCCACTCCATCCGACGCCGATCGTCCGGCCCGGGCTGCACCCACCGACACACGTCGATCAGGCCGCGCGCATCGAGGTCACACCAGCCCCCCGTGTACGGCTCACCGTCGGGATGGACGCCCCACCACTCGACGTTCGACCTCACCCACGTGCGGAAGTCGGTGGACACGGGCGCCGCCACCTCCACCGAGGGGCTCGTGACCCCGTGCAGCGTGACTCGAAAGCGCGTGCTGTGCGCCAGCGGCTCGAACGGCGTGACCCGGATCACCCGCCCGTCGGCCTGGGCCTGCGCTCCGATCCGCCCGTTCTCGCCGTGGACGTTCCACTGCACGACCACGTCGTCGGCCCGCACGCGCCGGTCGAAGCGGAAGGTGACCGACTGCAGCGTGCCGACCTCCACCTCGCCCACGGCCGGGGTCACGGACTCGAGGACCGGAGGGCCCTGCGCACACCCTCCGACGGTACCGCGCGAAACGCGGAGACTGCATTTCGCCGGCAG
>CAYMSU010000091.1:0-15650 GCA_964393165.1 uncultured Enterobacteriaceae bacterium | reverse complement strand
CAGGCTGTCGTCGTAGACGCGGGTGGCGATCGAGCAGGGGGGCTCTGCCGGATGGGCGCTCGCGCGCAGGCGGTGCACGGTGCCGTCGTCGCGGGGCACCACGCAGGTGGCGATCTCGTCGTAGTCGTGATCTTCGCTCTGAAGCCAGAACACCGGCACGCACCGACGCCCCGTCTCGGCCTCGAGCGCACGGGCGTTCACGAGCGCCGAGGCGGCCTTGTACAGGGTGTACAGGGGGCCCCCGAAGAGCCCCGCCTGCTGCCCGGTCACCACGCACACGGTCCCGCGCTCCGCGAGCGCGTCGCGGTGGGCTCGCTGCGCGTCGCTCACCGGCGCGAGCGCCTCGAGCACCGCAGGGTCGCACCGCTGCTCGGCGGCCACCGCCACCGCGGACGCCCGGGCCGCGGGGTCGGCGTGAGGACGGGGAAGCAGCGAGGTGGCGGCGGGCGTCGCGCGCAGCCAGTCGGGGGTGAACGGTCGGGCCACTGATATCCGGGGCTGGCCGTTCTCTTCGCGTTCTCGCAGACCTGCCGGGGTCCCGGGAGGTCACGATTCGTCGCGGCGTCCGGGCTGCCCGCCGCCGAGGCATAGGGAGCCGGCCCGTTCGAGGAGGAGTGCGTGAGCTGGCTGGGCGGATGGCTCGTGTGGTGGCACCTCGCGCTCCCCGGCGCGGCGGCCCCGAGCGCGGGCGAGCTGCTCGCGCGGATCGAGCGGCTGCAGGTGGTCGGCACCGTACTGTACGTCGCCGCCCACCCCGACGACGAGAACACCCGCCTCATCAGCTGGCTGTCGGGGGAGCGTGGCCTCCGCACCGCGTACCTGTCGATGACCCGCGGGGGCGGCGGGCAGAACCTGCTCGGGGCCGAGCAGGCGGAGCTGCTGGGGGTCCTCCGGACCGGGGAGCTGCTCGCGGCGCGCGCGATCGATGGCGGCGAGCAGCGCTTCACTCGCGCCCGGGACTTCGGGTACTCGAAGTCCGCTGCCGAGGCCCTCGCCCAGTGGGGTCACGACGAGGCGCTCGACGACGTCGTCCGGGCTATCCGGGAGCTCCGGCCCGACGTGATCGTCACGCGGTTCGCCGCCGACGGAGAGGGCCACGGGCACCACACTGCGTCGGCGCAGCTCGCCCGGGAGGCCTTCGTCAAGGCCGCCGATCCCGCCTACGTGACCCCCGGCCTCGCCCCCTGGCAGGCCTTCCGGCTGCTCCACAACCGGAGCACCTGGCGGATGAAGGAGGGGGAGGAGATCCCCGAGGCGTGGGCCCGAGTCGACGTCGGGACCTACGATCCGCGGCGGGGCCGCTCGTTCGGAGAGATCGCGGCCGACAGCCGCACCATGCACAAGAGCCAGGGCTTCGGGAGCGCCCCCCGGGTCGGGCCGGTGCTCGAGTACTTCACGGTCACCGAGGGCCCCGCGCTCCCTGCCGACGTCTTCGGGGGCATCCAGACGAGCTCGGACCGGCTCGAGGGCACCGGGGCGCTGAAGCGCGCGCTGCGGGCCGCCTCCCGTCGCTTCGACCCGCGGGCCCCCCACCGGGTCGTCGGCGACCTCGTGCGGGCGCTGCAGGCGCTGCAGGACGTGCCCGACGCGGGCTGGCGGGAGGCCAAGGGCGCCGAGATCCGCGACTTGATCGTGGCCTGCGCCGGCCTGTGGCTTCGAGCGCGCGCCGAGGTCCCCGCGGTGTCCCCCGGGAGCGAGCTCGAGGTCGTGCTCGAGGCGGTGCTCCGGGCAGACGCGGCGGTCGACCTCACCCAGGTGACGGCCGAGGGCGTGCAGGTCGAGGGGGAGCGGCTGCGCGTCGGGCTGCCCTGGGAGCAGGCGGCCACCGTGGCGCTGGCCGCCGACGCGCCGCTCACCCAGCCCCACTGGCTGGCGAAGGCGCCCTCCCCCACCCGCTACGCCATCGCCGAGCCCGCGTGGCGCACCCAGCCCGACACGCCGCCCCGCCTCACCGCGACCTTCTCCCTGCGGGTGGAGGGCGAGCCCATCGACGTGGTCGTCCCGGTCACGTTCGCGCGGACGGATCCGGTGCGCGGTGAGGTCGCGCACGAGGTGGAGGTGCTGCCTCCGGTCACCGCGTCCCTGCCGAGCGGCACCCAGCTGCTGACCGGCCGCGCGCCGGCGATGGTGGCGCTCACCCTGCGGGCGCCGGCGGGGCCGGTGGAGGACGGCACCCTCCGGCTCGAGGTCCCCGCCGGCTACACCGTCACCCCGGCCACGGTGCCGCTCGCGCTCGACGAAGCGGGCGCCGAGCAGCGCGTCGAGGTCGCCGTGGAGGCCTCCCCGGAGGCCGCCCCGGGCCCCCTGCGCGCGGTCGTCGACGTCGGCGGGCGGGCGTGGTCGTGGTCGGCGCCGGTGATCGACTACCCCCACGTGCCCCGCCGCACCGTCCTCCGCCCTGCGGCGATGCAGCTCGTGCCCGTGGAGCTCTCCCGCGGGGGGGTGACCCGGGTGGGCTACCTGCCAGGCAGCGGGGATGCGCTGCCCGACGCGCTGCGCGCCGTCGGCTACGCCGTGGAGGAGATCGACGAGGCGCGGGTGCGCGACGGCTTGGCGGAGTTCGACGCAGTCGTGCTCGGCATCCGCGCCTACAACACCCGTCCCGGGCTCCCGGCGCTGCATGACGCGCTGATGACCTACGTCGCCGACGGGGGAACCCTGATCGTGCAGTACAACACCTCCCGTCGGTGGAGCACGCTGCCCGAGGCGATCGGGCCCGCTCCCCTGGAGGTCGGTCGCGGGCGGGTGACCGACGAGACCGCAGCGGTCCGGTGGCTCGTGCCTGCGCACCCCGTGCTCACCCAGCCCAACGCGCTCACGCCGGCGGACTTCGACGGCTGGGTGCAGGAGCGCGGCCTGTACTTCGTGGAGGAGTGGGACGAGGCGTACACGCCCCTGCTCGCCATGGCCGATCCCGGCGAGGAGCCGCAGCAGGGCGCCTTGCTCGTCGCGGCCCACGGCGAGGGCCAGTTCGTCTACACCTCGCTGTCGTTCTTCCGCCAGCTCCCGGCGGGAGTGCCCGGCGCCTACCGCCTGTTCGCGAACCTGCTCGCCGGGGGGCGCCGGTGAGCGAGCCCCCCCTCGCGCCCATCGACGAGGAGTCGCCCCCGCCCCTGCTCGGGAGGTGGCGCAATCTCTACGCGCTCGTGCTCGGCAACCTCGTGTTCCTGATCGCCGTGTTCTGGCTCATCACCGTGGCCTACCGATGACCTGGCTCGACTGGGCGGTGCTCGGCGGCACGATCGCGTTCATCGTGCTCTACGGCCTGTGGCAGAGCCGCACGGTGCAGTCCGCGCAGGGCTACCTCAAGGGCGGCGACCTGAAGTGGCCCACCATCGGCCTGTCGATCATGGCCACCCAGGCGAGCGCCATCACGTTTCTGTCGGTGCCCGGCCAGGCCTACGACGACGGCATGGGCTTCGTGCAGTTCTACCTCGGGCTGCCCGTGGCGATGGTGATCATCAGCGCCGTGTTCGTGCCCATCTACTACCGGCTGAACGTCTTCACGGCCTACGAGTACCTCGAGCAGCGGTTCGACGTGCGGGTGCGGGTGCTCGCCGCGTCGCTGTTCATGATCAGCCGCGGCCTCATGGCCGGCGTGAGCATCTACGCCCCGGCCATCATCCTGAGCTCGATCCTGGGCTGGTCCCTGAACCTCACCAACGTCGTGATCGGCACCGCCGTGATCGTCTACACGGTGTCGGGGGGCGCGCGGGTGGTCAGCCAGACCCAGCGCCAGCAGATGGTCGTCATCCTCGCGGGCATCGTCGTCGCAGCGATCGTCATCGCCTTCGAGCTTCCCTCCGACGTGTCGGTGGGCACCGCGGCGACCCTCGCCGGCGCACTCGGGCGGATGGAGGTGGTCGACTTCGATCTGGACTTCGACAGCCGCTACACCGTCTGGTCGGGGCTGACCGGAGGCCTGTTCCTGCAGCTCGCCTACTTCGGCACCGATCACAGTCAGGTGCAGCGCTACCTGGGCGGCCGGTCGATGACCGAGAGCCGACTCGGGCTGCTGTTCAACGGGATCCTCAAAATCCCCATGCAGTTCCTGATCCTGTTCATCGGCGTGCTCGTGTTCGCCTTCTACCTCTTCGAGAAGCCCCCGCTGTTCTTCAACCAGCCCACGCTCGACGCGGTCCACGAGACGGCCTACAGCGAGCAGCTGACGACGCTCGAGGGCCAGTGGGACTCCGCCTTCGAGGCGCGGCGGGAGGCCGCCCGGGCCCTCGCGGAGCAGGACACGCCGGACCACCGGGCCGCGCTGCAGGCATCGCAGGCGACCATGGAGGGGCTGCGGGCGGACGCCAAGGCGCTGATCGCGACCGCCCGGCCCGCGGCCGAGCTCGAGGACACCGACTACGTCTTCGTCTCGTTCGTGCTGCGGTACATGCCCGCGGGCGTGGTGGGCCTGCTCCTCGCGGTGATCCTCTCGGCGGCGATGAGCAGCACGGCGAGCGAGCTCAACGCGCTCGGCGCCACCAGCGTGGTGGATCTGTACAAGCGCCTGGGCCGGCCGGACGCCGACGATCGGCAGATCGTGTTCGTCAGCAAGGCGTTCACGGTGTTCTGGGGGATCGTCGCGGTCGCCTTCGCGACCTTCGCCGCTCTCGTCGACAACCTGATCGAGGCCGTGAACATCATCGGGTCCCTGTTCTACGGCGTGTCCCTCGGCATCTTCCTGGTGGGGTTCTTCCTGCGCCGGGTGGCCGCGACACCGACGTTCGTGGGCGCGCTGATCGCCCAGGCCCTCGTGATCGGCCTGTACCTGTCCTACGACATCGGCTTCCTCTGGTTCAACCTGATCGGCTGTGCGCTGGTGGTCGGCCTCGCGTCGATCGGCCACGCGCTGCTCGGACCCTCGACACAAGGAGACTCCTGATGCTCACTCTGTTGGCCCTCCTGCCCGCGGCTTCTGCCCAGTCCCTGCCCCTGCCCGACCTGTCGCCCCGCGCCGAGGTCATGCAGACCGTCGGGGTCACCGAGCTTCGCGTGAGCTACTCGAGCCCCGCCAAGCGAGATCGCACCATCTGGGGCGAGCTCGTGCCCTATGGCGAGCTGTGGCGTACCGGGGCGAACCGCGCGACCACCCTCGAGACCGACGGCCCGCTGATGCTCGGGGAGACCACGGTGCCCGCCGGGCGCTACGCAGTCTTCACGGTGCCCGGCGAGAGGGAGTGGACGGTGATCCTCAACTCGAATGCAGACCAGGGGGGCACCGGCTCCTACGATCAGAAGCTCGACGTGGCGCGGCTCACGGTGACCCCGGAGCCTGGTGCGGAGCGCGAGCGGATGACGTTCGTATTCAGCGACACGACCGCGTCGGGCACGCGCCTGGATCTGGTCTGGGACGGCGTGCGGGTGGGAATCCCGATCCAGGTCGACACGGCGGGAATCCTTGCCGACCAAGTGGAGCAATACCAGCTCCAGGCCGCCGGCCGGTTGGCCCGCGCAGCCCGACATTACGCACGGAACGAACAATACGACGAGGCGCTCCGGCTGGTAGAGACGGCGATCGGAATTCGCGAGACGTGGTTCGCGGTGTGGATCCAGGCCGACACCCTGAAGCAGGCGGGGATGCGGAGGCAGGCCTGGCGCGCCGCCAAGCGGGCCCTGGAGCTCGGCGAGGGCAGCGAGAACTTCTTCTACGAGGATCGCGTTCGCGAAGCCGTGAAGGAGTGGCGGCGAGGCTGACCGCGCACCGTCGCCTCGGCCTGCCTACGCCGTGACGAGGGCGAGGACCACCATGGCCAGGGCGGCGAGCGCCCCCACGGCGAGGCATCCGATCATGCGCTGATCGGTGTCGCTCCACGACACGTCGTCCCGACCGGGCGCCGCCGCAGGGATCACGGGACGGTGCGGATGCGGCACAGACGCCCGGCGCGCTCCAGACGGCTCGTACCGGGGGGCATCCGCGACCGCCTGGGTGGGAAACGGGCGCCGCACCGGGGCCCTCGGCGGGCGAGCGCCCGCCGCACCGGTCCTGGTGGCCGGCTCCGGTCGCCGGGCGCCGAGCCGGAGGTTCACCGGCCGCACGTGCGTGGGGATCTCGGAGAACGCCTCGGGCGCCATCTCCCCGAACTGCGCCGGGAACCTCTGCTGGCTCCGAGGATCCCACTTCGGCTCGGTCGGTGAATCAGCGAAGGGGTCGGTGTCGTGGACCGGCCCCTCCTTCCCGGGACGGGGCGGAGGTTGCATACCGGCCACTGTACGACATGTCGCCCCGGAAACCTACCCCTCCCGGCAACTGAAGGGGCAATGCCCAATCCTTTCGATCAGGAGGCGCGCCGAACTCGACACAGAGGCGCGACCGACCGGCGGGGGTGACACGCGTTCTGCCACGGTCTACTCTTCGACCGCGGCGCGGCCGCTCCGGAGGTGCCCTTGCGTGGACCGTTCACGGCGGAAGTCTCCAAAGACCTCGTGGTGCTCGACGAAGCCCGGTCGGGGCGGCTACAGCTCACGGTCCGCAACACGAGCGGGCAGCCCATGGTCGTCCGCACGCGGGTCGCCTCCGAGCACCCGTCGCTGGCGACGTGGATCCTGCTCCGCGCAGGCCCCGAACACACGCTCGACATCGACGGGGAGGTCACCGTCCCGGTGGAGGTGAGCCTCCCGGAGGACCCCGGCGAGGGGCCCTTCGTCTTCCGGTTCGTGGCCGAGGACGTGCAGCAGCCCGACGCCCGCTGCGTCGAGAGCGCCTCGGTGACCGTGCGCCCCAAGTCGTCCACGGTCCGCCCGGCCCCGGCCCCCGAGCGGGCCGAGGAGCCCGCGCCCGCGCCACCGGAGCCCCCCCCGCCGCCGCCCCGCAAGGCCGGCGCGCGCGGCTGGGTCGGGCTCGTCGCGGGGGGCCTGGTCCTGGTCGCGATCGGCGTCGCCGTCCTGGTGGTGGTCCTCGATCGCCAGGGAGCCGACGGCCCGGAGCCGGGAAGCGACCCGAGCGACGTCGTCACGCCTACGCCCTCGCCCTCGCCCGCCCCGGAGCCCGAGCCTGTGCCGGCACCGGCCGAGCCCTCTCCGGTGGCCACGCCGGCGGCGAGCCAGCCGGCGATTCAGCGGCTCGAGGCCGTGCCTCTCACGCGTCGCCTGGCTCCGGGGCAGGTGGGCCTCGTGCAGGCTACCGCCGTCGGCGCCCTCGGGCCCCTGCCCGCCCGGTTCGACGACGCGTCGGTGTGGACGTGGGAGGTCAAGCCCCCGACGGGCGCCACGCTCCGCGCCCTGCGCCAGGGGGCACGGGTCGAGTGCGGCGAGGGCTTCCGCAAGTCCGTGCAGCTCACGCTGACCCACGTGCCTACGGGGCTGGTCCAGCGCACACGGGTGGACTGCACGGCGCCGAGCAACGACCCGGTCACCGGCGCGCTGGTCCTCACCCCGCCGAAGGGGCCGGCTCCGCTACACGTCGCGCTCGCCGCCAAGGACGCCGCGGCGGTGGGCTGGCGGTGGGACCTCGGCGACGGCACGACCGCCGAGGGTCCGTTCGTCCAGCACATCTACCGGGAGCCGGGCACCTACTCCGTGCGGCTCTCCGTGGTAGGGACCGGCGGGCGCGCCGCGGAGACCGCGGAGCCCCGCCAGGTCACCGTTCTTCCCTGACGCTCGACGGGAGGCCCCGGCATGCGACCGCGTCCACTCTACGACCAGCGCACCTCCCTCGCCCCTGCCGACGTGCTCGAGCGTGTGCGGGCCGCGCTCGACGAGGGGGGCGGGCCCTGCGTCGGCCACGTCGGCCGGCGTCACCTCAACCTGCACATCGAGGATGCCTCGCGGCACCTGTGGTCGCCCTGGATCAGCGTCGAGGTCACCCCCGAGGAAGGGGGCAGCCACCTCCGCGGCTACTTCGGGCCCCACCCATCGCTGTGGGGAGTCTACACCGCGACCTACGCCGCGCAGGTGTTCATCCTGATCGCGGGGCTCATGCACGGCTGGATCAGCGCCACGCTCGACATGCCGATCACGGGCCTGTGGGTCGCGCTCGCGATGGGGCTCACGCTCTTCGTGTCGTGCGCCACCAATATCCTCGGCGAGCGCATGGGCGAGCCTCAGATGGCGCTCACCCGCAGGTTCCTCGCGCGGGTGCTCGACCTCGAGGACGAGTCCAGGGCTTGAGGGGATGAGCGTCTTCCTGATCACCGGCTGCAGCTCTGGATTCGGCTTTCATACCGCCCTCGAGGCAGGGCGCCGGGGCCACGTGGTCTACGCCGGGGTGCGCGCTCCCGACGGGCCAGGCGCTGCAGCGCTCGCGGAGGCGGCGCGAGGTCTGCGTGTTCGGCTGGTGAAGCTCGACGTCACCGTCGCCACGGAGCGCGACGCCGCGGTCGAGCGGGTGCTCCGCGAGGAGCAGCGGCTCGACGGCCTGGTGAACAACGCCGGGCAGACGCTGGGAGGCTTCCTCGAGGTGGTCGACGAGGGCGAGCTCCGCGCGCTGTTCGAGGTGAACGTGTTCGGCGCGTGGGCGCTCACGCAGCGCTGCCTGCCGCAGCTCCGCGCGCAACAGTCGGGCACGATCGTGATGATGTCGTCCACCTCGGGGCGCATGGCCCTGCCCGGGCTCGGCGCCTATGCGAGCACGAAGTACGCGCTCGAGGGCATGAGCGAGGCGTGGCGCCACGAGCTTGCACCCTTCGGCGTGCGGGTGGTGCTCGTGGAGCCCGCCCTGCACCGCACCGCGATTGTCGGCAGAAACCGCCACGTGGCCCGCCGGACCGGCGCCGACGACGATCCCTACGCGGCGTGGTCGCGCAGGCTGGACGCGCGTGCCCGCTCCTTCGAGGCGGCGGCCGGAGACCCCGAGACGGTCGCCCGCCGCGTTTGTGATCTCCTCGTGCAGCGGCGGCCGAGGCTCCGCTACCCGCTGGGGCCCGGGGCGCGGCTGCGCGATGCGCTTGCTCGCATCGCCCCCTTCTGGCTCGTCGAGCAGATCGTGCGTCGCGCCGCGGCCGGTCCGGAGACGGATCGGTGAGGCCCTCCGAACGTGGGCGACTTCCCCAGGTCGAGATAGTCACGCTTTCGGAGGATCATTGTCCAGACCGCACGAAAGCACGCACCAGTTGCAGTCGGTGAGTACCGCCGGCGCGGTGCTGGACGACCTCGTGTCCCGCGCGAACGAGATCCTCGGCAGGATCGCACAACTGTACGGGATCCTGGCTGGGCGTGCGGATCCCGATGGCGAAGCAGAGACCGAGCTTGCCGCGCTGCTGCAGGAGCGGAGCCGGATCTCCTCTCAGATCGGGCGTGCCGTGCTGCAGGTGCTCGCGCAGGGAGGGCACATCCGGGCCACGATCGAGGCGGACGGTTCCTCCGGGGTGCGGGAGATCCGCCCGCCTCCCGTAGAGCGCGCGGTGGTCGCGAGCCCGCCCGCGGTCGTGCCCCTGACGGAGCCCGAGGCCGCGCCGGCGCGATCCGACGAGCAGCTGGCAAAGCGGCGCATCGCCCGCGAGCTGGGCGCCGAGATCGGAGTGCCCGCGCCAGTGAAGTCGAGCGAGCACGCCGCGATCGCCGTGGGGCGGCTCGCAGCGGCCGTGTCGAAGATGGATTCCTGGCTCGACCTGCCCCAGGAGCTGCAGAAGTCCCTGATGGGGCTGGCGAGCAGCCTCGCTCGGCAGATTCAAGACGAGAGCGAGCACCCGCTCGGCTTCGCGGAAGACGAGGCGCTTCGCGTGGCGTTCTCCCGGATGACCGCGTGGTCGCGCGAGCACCGGCCGGGCTTCGTGCCGGGCCTGTCGCGGTCCAACATGCCCGACCACGGCTCCTGGCTCAACGACGGGCGCCACTGGTGGCGGGAGCTCCACCAGGGGGTCCCCCTCGAGCAGCTGGAGGGAACCCCGGAGTATGCGCTCGCGTCCCTCGGGGCGCTGCTCCAGGGCGGTGTCGAGCAAGCCGCGCTCCTCCGCACGCTCCACGAGCACATGGAGCACTCCGGCCTGCTCCAGACCGATCCCCGGCTGATCGAGCTGCTGCGCCCACATGCGGTGCTCCTCAAGGGCGCCGAGGGCCTCCCCACCCTGCTGCGCGCGCTCACCGCCGCCGGAGCGGCCAGCACGGCCGGAGCGGAGGCGGCGGCGCCCGAGGAGTAGGCGCGCTCAGGCCTGCGCGTCGAGCCTGGCGATGGGCGCATCCACGCAGCTCGAGGGCAGCCGGAACGCCTCGACGATGCCCAGCGCCTCGGCGGCCACCTCGTCGTAGAGCGCCTCGACCTCGTTGCCGATCGCGAGGGCCTGCGGGGCTCCCATGTAGCCATGGGCCATGTACCAGCCCCGCTCGGAGGCGATGCGCTTCAGCGCATACAGGCTCCGGAGCTTGGCCACGACGTCGGCAAGCGCAGGATCCTCGAGCCCCTCCTCGGCCTTGACGCAGCACTCCACGATGTGATGCTCCAGGTGGGCGCGCGCGAGGTCCACCGCGGCCAGCTGGCAGCGGTTGAAGGCCTCGAAGCCGTCGACACCCTCCTGGAGCAGCCGGCGCATGCGGGTGGCCACGCCCACCACGAGGTCCTCGGCCCGGTGGTGGAGGAGCTCGAGCTGGAGATCGCTGCTCCGCAGCCGCTCGGAGCTCGTGGCCCGGCCCTCGAAGGGGTTCAGCCGCTGAAGCGCGGACCCCGCGCGGCCCGCCAGGAAGCGGACCATTCCGTACACCCGGTCGTCGGTGAACTGCTGTCGGAACCCGGTGAGCAGCCCCTTGGCCACGAGCTGGAGCAGGACCGTGTTGTCCCCCTCGAAGGTGGTGAACACGTCTGAGTCGGCCTTGAGTGCGGCGAAGCGGTTCACCGCGAGGTACCCCGCGCCCCCGCAGGCCTCCCGGCACTGCTGCACCGTGTGGGTGGTGTTCCAGGTGCTCATCGCCTTGAGGCCGGCAGCCAGCGCCTCGAGCTCGCGCTTGTCTTCGTCGGACCGGGCGACCGCCTCGTAGCGCGAGGTGAGATCCTCGAGCGCGAGGTCGAGCACCACGGCAGAGGCCAGGAGCGGCATGAGCCGCCGACGATGCGTGGGGTAGCTCAGGATCGGCACCTCGGTGCCCCCCGGAGGGCCGAACTGCCGGCGCCGCGCGGCGTACCGCACAGCGATGGTGAGCGACACCTTCGCCGCCGTGAGCGCCGCGTTGGCCACACCGACGCGACCCCCGACGAGGGTGCCGATCATGGTGAAGAACCGGCGGGACGGGCTCGCGATGGGGCTCGTGTACTCGCCCTCGGCGCTGACCGAGCCGAAGCGATCGAGCAGCGCGTCGCGCGGGACCTGGACCCGATCGAAGCTCAGGCGGCCGTTGTCGACGCCGTTGAGCCCCATCTTCACGCCGCTGTCCGTGAGCGTGATGCCGGGCGCCGCCCGCCCTTCGTCGTCGCGGATCCGCACGAGGAACGCGTGCACGCCGTGCTCCACGCCGCCTACCGCGAGCTGGGCGAACACCGTGGCGAAGCGGCCGTCCTCCGCGGCGTTGCCGACCCAGTCCTTGCGGTCGCCGGGCGACGGCGTGTGGAGCTCGAACGCCTGCACGTCGGGCAGGTAGGTCGCGCGGGTGGCGAGCTCGCGCACGTTGCTGCCGTGGCCCGTCTCCGACATCGCGAAGCAGCCGAGCGTGCGGGCGCTCGCAACGTCAGCGAGCATCGCGTGATGCCGGTCGGTGCCGAGGAAGTACAGCGAGCCGCCGAACAGCCCGAACTGAACCCCGACCTTGACCCACAGCCCGAGGTCGAACGCCGCGAGCGTCTCGAAGCGGGCGAAGAACGGCCCCATGGTGTCGTGGTCGGTGGTCACCGAGGGATACGCCGCGTCGGCGAAGCCTGTGGCCGCCAGCTCCTCGAGCATGCCCAGGGTGTGTGCCCGCTGCTGCGCGACGGGCAGGTCGTAGCGGTGGGCCTTCCCCTCCAGCCACGCGCGGACCCGGACGCGCTCCTCGGGGTAGGGCCCGTCGAGGAGATCTCCGAGGGCGGCGACGGAGAACCCGGGCTCGGTCAGCGGGGGCGCCGGCCACGCGTACACGTGCGGCTCCTTGACCCCCTCCCCCTTGAGGATCTGATCCGCGGTGACCCCGATGGCGCCCTCGAGCTGCCGCAGGGTGCTCGACGGGGTGGCCGCCGGCTCCGCCGGCTGCTGCAGCCAGCGCCGGACCTCCGCGAGCTCGTCGAGGGTGGGCGGCGACTCGGGATCCAGCCACGTGCCGAGCGCGCGGCAGACCGCCGAGTCCGGGTCGTCACACCCGGCCATGCTCCGGATGGAGTCGATCTCTCCCGGGTCGAGCTCGAGGTCGCTCCACGCCACGTAGACGAGCGGCAGGAGACCGAGGAGCCCCGGCTCCTCGTCGGGCCAGACCCGGGCCGCCATCACAGGCGCTCGAGGATCGAGCCCGACAGGCTGCAGGAGAGGCCGAAGCCGTCGGGCTCAACCTCGAGGTGGGTGACCACCCCGCCCTCCACCACCATCGCGTAGCGCTTGGACCGGGTGCCGCCGAGCGCATCGGCCTGCACGTCGAGGCCGACCTTCTTCGTGAACTCGGCCCCCGGATCCGCCAGCATGCGGACCTTGCCCTCGGCGCCCTGGCTCGCGCCCCACGCCTGCATCACGAAGGCATCGTTGACCGCGATGCAGGCGATCGAGTCGATGCCCTTCTCCGCGAGCTTCGCGTGGTCGGCGATGTAGCCGGGCAGGTGGGTCTTGTCGCAGCCCGGAGTGAACGCGCCGGGCACGGCGAAGATCAGGTGGCGACCGGTCGCGAACGCCTCCGCCGGATCGACCTGATCCTTCGGGTTGGCCTCGTGCAGGGTAGCGTGGGGCAGGGACCCGCCTACTTCGATGCTCATCGCAGGGACTCCTCGGTAGTGGTTCGCCGGGCGCGTATCGTCCTCGGCAAACGATACCAGGGCAACCTCGGGAGCTACGTCATGCTCGGATGGCTGCTGGTCGCGTGCAGCGCGCTGCAACAACCCTCGCCGCGCGAGATCGCCGCCGATGCGTCGGTCGATCCCCCGGTGCAGGTCGGAGGCGGTGCATCCTCCCGCGTGATGTCCACCCCCTCACGGCTCGGCGCCGTGACATGGGTGGGGGACCGGATCGTGTGGTCGGTGCCGCAGGCGCTGCTCGCGGTGCCCGCGCACGGTGGGCCGACCACGGTGTACGCACAGCTGCCCGAGGACTGCTGGCCCCGCGAGCTGGCGGTGGCCGGGGGCGCCGTGTTCGCGCCGTGCGGGGGCGCCCTCCTTCGCGTGACCGCGGAAGTCGTCCGCGCGGTGCTCGAGGGGCCGGTGCTGTTCGGCGTCGCGGCGGGCCATGGGGGGGTGTACACCTGCCGGTCCACCCGCCTCGTCCGGATGTCGGCCGATGGCGCCACCTACGAGACGGTCGCGGACCTCGGGGTGGTCCCCCACCCGGCCGGCGGACCGTCCTCGGCGGCGTGCGTGGGCGCCGAGCTCGCGGTGGGGGATGCGTACGCCTACGTGCGGCACGGGCGCTACGTGTGGGCGGTGCCGCGGGAGGGCGGGGCGCCGCAGGAGCTGGCCCGCGCGGCGCGGATCCTGGCCTTCGGCGACCGACTGCTGCGCCACGACCGGGTCGACGGCGCGTGGGCGTGGCGGGAGGGCCCGCGCACGTGGCTGGCTACCGGCCTCGAGGAGCCCTGCGGCACCGTCGTGGGCTCGTGGTTGGTCGGCTGCCGCCGCAACGAGGCCGACGAGCTGGAGCTCGTGCGGGTGGACCTGGGCTCCTCGGGCTCACAGCCCGAGGTCCTCGCCTCCGTCAGCGGCGACGGGGTGGTGGGGCTGGCGGCCGCCGGATCCTCCCTCGCATGGGCAGAGGGCGACGCGGAGACCGGCGGCCGCCTGCGCGCCGTCGACTGGCGCGACGAAGCCTCCAGCCCAGGGGTGCCGGCCGCTCCCGCCCGTTAGGATTCCCGCCCGTTGGATAGAGTGGGTGCGGAGGCCGGATGACCACCCGGATCGTGCGCCTGCGCGACGAGCGCCTGCGCGACCGCCGCACCAATCCTCGCACCCAGCTGTGGTCGCGCCACGGGGCCGGTGCCGGGGAGCCCGAGCCCGGCGAGCCGAGCTGCGAGGTCGCATTCGTGACCTCCTACCCCGCGATCCGCAAGGAGATCGCAGGCGTCACCGAGCGCTGCCTGGCCGTGTTCGCGGTCGACGAGCACGGCGTCTGTGGCCACGCCCGCCTCGTACCCCACGCCGATGGCGTGCAGACGGCGATCCTCGGGCGGCACACGAGCACCGACCTGCTCCTCGGCGCCGACGACCGGATCTCGCTGCGCCACCTCGCCCTCGTGATCCCGCCGAGCGGTGGCGCGGAGCCGCTTCGCTACCGCTTGCTGGACCTCCGGACGGGGCGCGGCATGCGCGACGAGCAGGGCCGGCGGGTCGACCACGTGGCCGCGGAGGGCCCCCTGCTGGTCACGGTGGCCCACCACGTGCTGATCTGCCTGCCGCTGCCGGGGCCCTCGACCTGGCCGACGGACCCGCTCGAGGCCTGGCGCGCGCTGCCGCCTCGGGCCTACGTCGAGCCGGCTGGCGCGGGGCGGCCGAGCCCTCCGGAGGTGGCGCCCGGGGCCACGGCGGTGCAGGTCCTGGCCGGGGCCCGCTTCGCGGGGCCCTCCACCAGCGGCGACGAGCAGGTCGGCGCGCTCCACTTGCGGTCAGCCCTCGGGCAGGCGCGGCTCGTCGTCAGCGCCCGCGCCCTGCGGAGCGGGGTCCTGATCGGGCGCTACGACCGCTGCGACAACGCCGCCCAGCCGGTCCTCGCCGACGAGCGGATCAGCCGCGTGCACGTCCTGCTGCTGCAGGTGGGCGAGGCCACCTGGGCGATCGACACAGCGTCGACCAACGGCCTGTGGCACGCGCGCACGGGGCTCCGCCAGCGCGCGCTGGCCCACGGCGACGAGCTCGAGCTCGGTAGTCGCCTCGCGTGGCTCCGGTGGGAGGCGATGGCGTAGATCCGACGCGCCTCACGCGCCGGCGTCGTCGGCCAGCCACTCCGCCGCCTCGGTGGCGAAGTAGGTGAGCACGCCGTCGGCGCCGGCGCGGCGGAACCCGAGCAGCGCCTCGAGCACACACCGGCGCTCGTCGATCCAGCCGCTCGCCCCGGCTGCCTTGAACATCGCGTACTCGCCCGACACCTGGTAGGCGAAGGTGGGCCGCCCGAACGCCTGCTTCACGCGCCACAGCACGTCGAGGTAGGGCATGCCGGGCTTCACCATGACCCAGTCGGCCCCCTCCGCGAGATCCATCTCGACCTCGTGCAGCGCCTCGTCGCCGTTGCCCGGATCCATCTGATAGGTGCGCTTGTCGGTGCCGCCGCGCGGCGCCGAGTCCAGCGCGTCGCGGAACGGCCCGTAGAACGCCGAGGCGTACTTAGCGGAGTAGGCGAAGATCAAGGTGTCGTGATGCTCCGCGCCGTCGAGCGCCTCGCGGATCGCGCCGACGCGCCCGTCCATCATGTCGGACGGCGCGACCAGATCGGCCCCCGCGGCCGCGTGGCACATCGCCTGCCGGACCAGGGCCTCGATCGTACGATCATTGTGGATCTCGCCGTCGACGACCACGCCGTCCTGGCCGAGGCTGCTGTACGGGTCGAGCGCCACGTCGGTGATGACGAGGAGCTCCGGAAGCGCCGTCTTGAGCGCGCCAATCGCCTCGGGCACGAGGCCCTCGGGATCCC
>CAYMSU010000090.1:0-15713 GCA_964393165.1 uncultured Enterobacteriaceae bacterium | reverse complement strand
AGGAGTGGCGCTGCTCCTGGCGCTCGGTCCGCGCTGCGCGACGGCCCGAGGGGGGGCGGGGAGCGGCGTCCCCCGAGGGCCCGACCCTCGCCGACGCGGAGCGGGGGTCGGGCGCATCGAGCGCGGCGAGGAGCCTTCGGCCGACGATGTGCCCGGATCCGGCCGCCCACGGTCGCGGCGGGGAGCCTTCGGCCGACGATGTGGGGAGATCCCGCCGCAGAGACGTTGGCAGCGGGGAGCCTTCAGCCGACGATGTGCGCGGATCCGGCCGCCCACGGTCGCGGCCGAGAACCTTCGGCCGCGCGCCGGGCGGTCGTCGTGGGGGCGCCTGCGCCTGGTCCCCGCGGAGCGACGGACGCGTCCGGATCTCCGCCGTACCCGGCGGCCGACCCTCCGCCTGGTCGCATGAGCCCGCACCCTCGGGCAGTGGACCCAGCTCCCGCCCCGCCCACAACGCGGCAGATCACACCTGTTCTGCGGAGTTGTGTGACGGATCGCGACACAACGCCGCCGATGTCCGGACATCCCGCGAGTTGCGTGCGGATCCGTCACACAACGCGGAGGAAGATCGCACTTGTCGGGAGTTCTGTGCGAACTCGGCTTCCGGCAGCGGGCCTCCCACGTGTGCGGCCTACTCGATCCGCGCGGCGGCCTCGTGCTCGTGCTCGTGCTCGTCGCGCGGGCGGCCGTCGGCCCAAGCCCGGTCACGGCAGCAGGCCTCCCACGTGTGCGGCCTACTCGACCGGCGCGGGGGCTTGCTGCTCGTGCTCGTGCTCGTCCCGCGCGTGGCCGTCGGCCCGATCACGGCAGCGGGCCTCCCACGTGTGTAGACCCCTCGGCCGTCGATGTCCCCACATCCCGCCGCCAACGGTCGCGGCCGGGATCCTTTGGCCGCCGATGTCCCCACATCCCGCCGCCAACGGTCGCGGCCGGGATCCTTCGGCCGCCGATGTCCCCACATCCCGCCGCCAACGGTCGCCGACGAGATCCTTCGGCCCACGATGTCCCCACATCCCGCCGCCAACGGTCGCGGCCGGGAACCTTCGGCCCACGATGTCCCCACTGGCGAGGCGCAGCCGAGGGTCTGCCTCCGACCTCGCCCGCCTCCCGGCGCCCCTCGGGCCGTCGCGCAGCGCGGACCGAGCGCCAAGAGCATTGCCCCTCCTGCCTCTTCCCTACCGGCGCCGTCGCCTTCCCAGCCACGCCACGGCCAGCCAGCTCAGCCACGCGCCGGACGCCATTCCCCCGGTCGAGCACCCCGCGCCGCCGCGGAACGTGCCCACCAGCGCGCGCTCCTGCCCCGGATCCGCGGTGTCGACGCTCGGCGGATCGGGCGGCACCTCCTCGTCGCCGTCGCAGCCGTCGGGCACGCCGTTGCCATCCAGGTCCACCGCGTCGTCGTGGCCTTCGCAGGACTCGTCTGCGTTCGTCGCCAGCCCCGGCCCCTCGCAGTCCCACGCCTCCGACGCCACCGTGCGCGCCGAGCCGTAGCCGTCGCCATCGGTGTCCTCGTAGCAGAGCTCAAGCCCGTCGCAGTCCTCGTCGACCCCAGAGGCCACCTTCTCCTCGGCGTCGGCCGAGCGCGCGGGATCCTGCTCGTCACAGTCGACGACGTCGAGCGTGACCTCGCCGTCGTCCGCGCAGTCGCCGTCGCTGTCGAGGATCCGGCCCCGGGGACACGTCCCGTCTCCGTCGACGTCGAGGAACTCCTCGCACACGAAGACCCCCTTGCGGTTCGCGAACTTCACCGAGTCGATCCGCACGTAGTCGCCGTCGGTCTCGACGCCGATCCACAGGGTGACCTCCTGCCCGCACAGCTCGGACGTGTCGGCAGCCGCCGTGAACCACGGGGTGTCGTCGCCGGGCGACACCTCTGCCCCCGCGACCGCGTGATCATCAGCGTCGTAGAGCTTCCACTCGAACGGACGCCCGCGCGCCCGCCAGACGAGCTCGGTGCGGGTGATCACGAAGGGCGACGACTCGATGGACTCGACGGCAGAGCCGAGGTTGGGGATGAACGCATACCCCGTGGGCGACGGCGCATTGCTGGTGTTCTGGTGGCTGACCGCATTGGTCACCGTCCACTCGTCGAGGAAGGTCTCGAAGTCGCCGTTGGGCACGGACTGTGCGCCGGCGAGGGTGGACGACAGCACGAGCAGGGTGGTGAGCACGAGGCCTCCCGACAGGTCGCACAGAGGCGCGACCCGGACACCTTAGCGCGGGGATCGCTCGATGCTCACCCCGATCCCGCCGACGAACCGCCGTCCATCGCCGCGAGGACGCCGTCCAGCGTCGACTCGGCGGGGATCGGCGGGTTGGCGTCGGTGGCCACGAAGCCCTCGGCCGCCAACGCGCCCTGGTGGTAGTCCACCACGAGCTGCGGATCCTTCAGCAAGTGACCCGTCAGGATCCCGACCACGTGCTCGTGCGGCGCGATCACGCCGCCGGCGACCAGCGCCCGGATCCCTGCCACCGTGGCACACGACGCCGGCTCCGCCCCGATACCCGCGGCGTCGACGCGCGCCTTGGCGTCCAGGATCGCCTGATCCGTGACCGCCGCCACGGTCCCGCGCGTGGTCCGAATCGCCCGCAAGCTCTTGCGCCAGGACACCGGATCCCCGATCCGGATCGCGCTGGCGAGCGTGGCCGCCGGCTCGGCGACGACGTCGCGACCTGCAGTGAACGCCTTGTGCAGCGGGCTCGCGCCCTCCGCCTGGATCACCGCGAGCCGGGGCAGCCGGTCGATGACGCCGAGGGTGAGCAGATCCTGCAGGCCCTTCGCGATCGCACTGCTGTTGCCCAGGTTCCCGCCGGGCATCACCACCCAGTCGGGCACCGCCCACCCGAGATCCTCCACCAGCTCGTAGGCGATCGCCTTCTGGCCCTCGATGCGGAAGGGGTTCACGGAGTTCACGAGGTAGACGTCGCGGACCCGACACACCTCGCGCACCAGCTGCAGCGCCCGGTCGAAGTCTCCCTCGATCGAGATCGTGCGGGCGCCGTAGGCCAGCGCCTGCGAGAGCTTGCCGAAGGCGACCTTCCCCGCAGGCACGAAGACGTAGGCGGCGAGGCCGGCCAGCGCCGCATAGGCCGCCATCGAGGCGCTCGTGTTGCCGGTGGACGCGCACGCGACCGACGGCTTGCCGAGCCACCGGGCCATCGTGATCGCCACGGTCATGCCGCGGTCCTTGAACGAGCCGGTGGGGTTCTCCCCCTCGTGCTTGAGCTGGAGCCGGTCGAGGCCTACGTAGGCGGCGAGGGCCGGGCTGTCGTAGAGGTTCGTGTTGCCCTCGGGCCGCGCCGCGACGTGCTCGGCGGGCGCGGGCAGCACCCACTCGCGGAACCGCCACACCCCGGAGCGGTCGAGCCGATCGCGCGACGCCCGCCGCTGGTCGATGAGCCGGCGCGCGGCCTCCCCCCGCGGAGCGCGCGCGAAGTCGTGCACGACGTCGAGCGTGCCCCCACAGTCGCAGGTGTAGCGGACCTCGTGGGCCGGGTACGTGCAGGCGCAGTCGACGCAGGCGAGTTGCATCGTCATGCCTGGCGAACCCCCGGGCAGTCGGCGGAGGACGTGCGAGACGCAGCCGCGTAGCCCGCCTGCGCGAACGCCTCGACCATGACCGCGGCGACCCGCGCGGCGTCGCGCGCCGAGCGGCACAGCGCGACGATGGACGGCCCCGCGCCGCTGACCGTGCTCCCGAGCGCCCCCGCGGCGAGCGCGGCGTCGATGGCCGACGGCCCGCCGGGGATCAGCGCGAGGCGCCGGGGCGCCACCACGTCGTCGACGATGCAGCGGGCGAGCAGATCGAGGTCGTCGGTGTAGCAGGCGCTCACGAGCCCCCCGAGGTTCGCGGCGGTGGCCACCAGCGCGGCGAGCGGCACCTCCGCTGGCAGGACGTCGCGCGCCTCGCGGGTGGACACGGACAGCTCGGGGGTGACGACCGCGAGCCACAGCCCCTCGGGCACGGGCAGGCGCAGAACGTCGAGCGGCGCGAGGCGGCGGATCAGCACGAGCCCGCCGAGCAGTGACGGCGCGACGTTGTCGGCGTGCCGGCCGCTGACCACGGCCTCGGCGTCGAGGCAGGGCTCGACGAGGTCGCGCTTGCGCAGGGGGCTGCCGATCAGCAGGTTGGTCGCGAAGGCGGCGGCCACCGCGCTGGCGGCCGAGCTCCCGAGGCCCGAGCCGATGGGCAGCCCCTTGTGGAGCTCGAGCTCGACGCCCGCCTGGACGCCGGCCCGCGCGAGGGTGGCCGCGGCCGCCACCGCCGCGGTGTTCTGGCGGGCATCGAGCGGCAGCGCCCCGCCATCGCCCTCGATGCGCACCAGGGCGACCCCGGGCGCCGACCGCCGCCGGGCCACCACGACATCGCCCGGACCGTCGACGGCGGCCCCGAGGACGTCGAAGCCGGGCCCGAGGTTGGACACCGAGGCGGGGGCGAACGCGGCGACTTCCTCGATCATGGGCCCCCCGTGCGCGTGGCGGCGATGCGCAGCACGTCGCCGAGCACGCCCATGGCGGTGACGTGCACGCCCGCCCCGGGACCCACGACGACGAGCGGACGGTCGGCGTAGCGCTCGGAGCGGAACAGCACGAGGTTGTCGGTGCCGTGCAGCCTGCCGAGCGCGGACTCCCGAGACACCGCGCGAGGCCCCACGGTGACGCCCGCGGGCGTGACGCGAGCGGCGTAGCGCACGACCTGCCCTCGCTCCGCGGCGGCGCGCACCCGCTCGGCCCAGGAGGCGTCGACCTCGGCGCGCAGGCGCGCGAGCAGCTCCCCGGGCGGTTGGCCGGCCCAGTCGTCCGGCACGAGCCCCTCCCGCTGGACCTCCCCGGGCTCCCAGCCCGCGAGCCGGGCGAGGATCACCGCCTTGCGGGCGACGTCGGCCCCGCAGAGGTCCTGCGCCGCATCGGGCTCGGTGTAGCCGGCCGCGGCCGCCGCCTCGACCGCGGCCGACAGAGGCACGCCGGCCTCGAGCTCGGTCATCAGGTACCCGAGGGTGCCCGACAGGCTGCCCTCGGCCTCGGCGAGGACGTCTCCGGTGCGCACGAGCAGCTCGAGGGTGTCGACGACGGGGAGCCCGGCCCCCACCGTCGCCTCCGCCCGAAGCCAGCGCCCGTGGTCGTCCGCGGCGGCGCGGAGGGGGCCGTAGGCCTCGCCGGCGAGCGGCCGCTTGTTCGCGGTGGCCACGTCCGCGCCGTGCTCGAGGGCGGCGGCAAACGCCTCGTGCGCGGTGGTCGCGTCGGACACGTCGACCAGGATCGGCCGCGACAGGCGCCACCGGAACGCCTCGCGCACCATGTCGGCGGGACTGCCGGAGATCCCCGCCGGCTGGAGGGCGAGCGGCGTGCCCTGGCGCTTCGCCTCGATCCGCGCGCGCCAGTCGTCGCCCGACAAGCCCCGGGGGGCGACCACGAACCCGGAGCGGTCGGCCACCGCGACCACGCGAGGCTGCAGCCCGAGGCGCCGGAAGGCGGCCGCCCGATCCTCGTGGATCAGCCGCACGAGCGCCTGCCCGACCTGCCCACAGCCGAGCAGCAGCAGGTCGAGCCGACGCTCGGTCGGATCGCCGGTGTCCTCCCGGTCGAGCCCGAACGCCCGGTGCATCGCGCGCAGCGCCCGGGGGAGCACCGCCTCGTCGACCGCGAGGGTGAGGTTGAGCTCGCTCGAGCCCTGCGCGATGGCGAGCACGTTGATCGACGCTGCCGCGAGGGCGGTGAGCGCGCGGGCGGCGACCCCGGGGGTCTGCGCCATGCCGAGCCCGACGGCGGCCACGAGCCCACAGCGACGGCGAACCGCGATCTCCTCGATGTGCCCGCGCGCCATCTGGCGGGCGAGCGCCCGCTTGAGGAGCTGCTCCGCACGGCCTGCGTCGGCCTCGGGGAGCCCGAAGCAGATCGAGGACTCGGACGAGGACTGGCTGATCGCCGTGACGGAGAGGTCGGCGGAGGCCAGCGCGCCGAACACGCGAGCGGCGACGCCGGGGACGCCCGCCATGCCCTTCCCCTCCACGCTCACCAGCGCCTGGCCCGCGACCGCGGTGATCGCCTTGACGGGGTGCGAGCCCGGCGTGAAGCGCGCGTCGACCACGGTGCCAGGCGCCTCGGGCCGGAAGCTGTTCCGGGTGACGACGGGGATCCGCGCCTGGGTGACGGGGATCATCGTGCGCGGGTGGAGCACCTTCGCCCCGTAGTACGACATCTCGGCCGCTTCCCGGTAGTTCAGCTGCCGGATGACCCGCGCCTCGGGCACGGCTCGGGGATCCGCCGAGAACACACCGTCCACGTCGGTCCAGATCGTGACCTCGTCGGCCCCGAGCGCGGCCGCGAGCAAGGTCGCGGTCAGGTCCGAGCCCCCGCGCCCGAGCGTGGTGGTAGCCCCGTCGGGCGCCCTCCCGCAGTAGCCCGTGACGACGGGGACCTGCTCCGCGGCGAGGACCGGGCCGAGCGCGGCCTGCACGTGCCGGTCGGCGACGCCGCCGAGGGGCGCGGCCCCTCCGAAGGCCGCGTCGGTGTCGAGGAAGCCGTCGGCGTCGACCGCGACCGCGGGGTGCCCGGCCTGCCGGAGCGCCTCCGCGACCAGGCGCGCAGCGAGCTTCTCGCCGGTGGCGAGCACCCGATCCCGGCTGCGCAGGGTGAGCTCGCCGAGCAGCCGGGCGGCCCGCAGCAGGGCCGCGAGGTCCGCCACGAGGGCCCTCAGGTCCTCCGCCGACGACCCTGGCGCGAGCTGTGCGTGGGCCTCGAGGTGCCGCTGCTCGATCCGGGCCACCCGCTCGAGGGCCCCCGCCTCGTCGCCTGCGGCCGCTGCGTCACAGGCGGCCACGAGCTCGCGGGTGACCCCGCCCATCGCCGAGGTGACGACCACGACCCGCGCAGGACGGGCGAGGACGTCGGTGACCCGCGCCGCCGCCTGGAACATCCGATCCGCGGCGCCGACGCTGGTGCCGCCGAACTTGTGGACTTCGAGGCGCGCCATGCTCCCCTCTACCCGACGGGCCACGGTCGGGGTGCGCGGGCGAGCGTCAGTCCACCGCGCGGCCGGTCAGCGGCGCGATCCGCTCGGCGCGCGACGCGGTCCACCCGTAGGGGTTGCCCTCCTGCGTGGACCACAGGTAGAGGTGCCAGACCTCCTGCAGCGTGTCGGGGTCGAACTCTACGAGCCGCACCGACGTGTTGCCGAGCCCTCGGTTGAGGTTGCGCTCGCCGCTCGGGGTGTTGGTCAGGAACCCCCAGGTCGACAGGATGGTGCCCCCGGGCAGCCAGTCCGCGTCGCCCACCGCCCGGCTGAAGAAGGTGCTGCCCGCGATGCGGTCGAACGAGAACGTCTCCTCGACGGTGAGCGCCTCCTCGTCGATGGCGTAGCCCACCACCCGGCTCTCGCCGGGGGCATCGGACACCTCGCAGCACGTGTCGGGCGGCGCCGCCCCGAAGTTCGCGTTGTCGAACAAGATCAGGTGGCGGCGGCCGTCGGGCAGATCGGGGCCGAACATCGGCGCGTGCTGGTGCCACGACCACCGCATGTCTGGATCGAGCGGCTGCAGGCGCCGCTCCTCCTGCTCCTCGGTCCACCCCCCGGGGTGGCCGAGCATCCAGTTGACGCGCTTGCTCTGCCGGTCGATCGCGAGAACCACGTCCTGGTTGCGGATGGAGACGATCAGCTGCTCGTCGTCGACCAGCACGGCGTTCGTGTGCAGCCAGTCCTTCCAGTCCTCGGGGATCGTGCCGCCCAGCGAGTTGCAGCCGAGCCGCCCCTCGGGGATGAGCCGGCCGATCCAGGTCTCGTCGACCACCTGCCCGGCTTCCGTGAACTCCACCACGAAGTCGATGGCGGCCCGTCCGTTCCCGAGCTCGTCGCGGGACAGGCGCGGGCACTCCCCCACCGCGTAGCTGGAGGGGAGCGAGGACCCGATGTCGGGATCCGGCGTGCGCACGATCGACATGAGGTGGCCGGGCTCGCCGGGAACGGGGGTGATCTCGTGGTGGAGGTTCCCCGGCTCGCTGGTGGGCAGGGCGAGCCCGGTCTTCGGCTTCCCGACGGTCCAGCGCTGGATCTCCTGCCCGTCCCAGCCCACGTGCGACACGTAGGGGTCCTCGACCCCGGCCAGGAAGATGAGGCCACCCTCGTACTCGCCGACGTCCTGGATCAGGACGGGCACGTTCATCCACCAGATGAGCTCGCCCTGCTCGTCGTACACCGCGATGATCTCGTGGTTCGGGTCGATCAGATCCTGCTGGGCGGGCTGGGACGGCCCGAAGCGCATGCTGACCAGCGTGTCGCCGGGCTCGTAGGCGCCCTGCTCGGCAACCACCACGTCGGTTCGCGGGAAGTGGGGCAGCATGGCGGGGGTCTGCAGGCGGCAGCGCTCGACGGTCTCCCGGCCCGACGGCCGGCTCAGCGTGACGTCGACGTCGTAGTCGCGGCCCGTGCGGAACCCGACCAGCGTGTGGGCATGGGCCTCGGCGGCGGCGTAGTCGACGCTGCCGCCGTGCTCGCCCCCGACCTCCGACCACTGGACGCCCACGCCGACTTCGAGGCCTTCCTCGATGTCCAGGCGAAAGGCGAGCGGCGCGGCCGGCTCGAGGTTCGTGAGCAGGGCCGGCCCGACCGGACCATCGGCACAGTCGGGTGGGTCACCGAGGGGCGTGCACCCCCCGGTGAGCATGGAGACCATGGTGAGCAGGAGCGAGAGCATGCACGACTGTAGCTCGCGCCCTCGCAGCCTGTCAGCGGAAGTGCACTCGCGGGAGCTCAGCGGTGCAGGATGTACTCGGTGGCCTCGGGGAACTGCTGCATGAGGTTGCCGTAGGGCACCTCGACCACGTTGCCGACGTTGGGCGGCCACGGATCGTAGATCTTGAGGCGGGTGCCGCCCGGGGTGCCGTCGCCCTCCATGCCCGCGACGACGAATGCGTGGCCCGACGGGACGCGCCCGCAGACCATCAGCGGACCGCGCTGGAGCAGCTCCTTGAGGCCCTCGACGGTCCAGGACTGCGGCGCGTGCATCGTGAGGCCGTGGGAGCTCGCGAACTCCTGGACGTTGCCGTAGTTGTTCTGCAGCCCGCCGCTCGGGCCGGTGGAGGCGGTGCCCGGGCCGACCGAGCGGTCGCCGAACAGCATGGTCGCGGCGGCCGACCAGCAGGTCATGTTGGTGGGCTGGGGAAACAGGGTGACATTGTGGGAAATGTTGATGCTCACGCGATCCTCCCGGATCCAGCCCGAGGGTGGGTGAATCCGGGCGAGAGTTACCCGCTGGTCTCCGCCTCGGTCAACGCGGGCGCAGACGAACTGCGCCGCGGGGCCGCGCCGCCGCGATCCCCCTCGGGCGCGGGCCGTCCGACGAGCGTGTACCCGGGGATCTCACCCTCCCTCGCCAACAACCACGCCGGGGCACGCCGCCGGGGCACCCGAACGGTCTTCGGGATCCGCAGCGACCCGAACCCCCAGTCCCAGAAGCTCGTGAGCACCCCGTGGTTGACCGAGGGATCGACGTAGTGGTGGGCGAGGTGGTGCCGCCGGGCCCAGGCGCTGTAGGGCCCCGCTGGCGGGTGGGTGTGGATCCGCCGGTGGACGACCTCGTAGACGAGGTAGGTGATTCCGAACCCGAGGGCCGCGATCACGCCGGCGGCGCCGGTGGCGAGGTAGCCGGCGACCGCGAGCGGGGGCACGACGAGCGCGAACGCCTGCAGCTTGGCCCACCACGGTGCGAAGAAGGTGGGGTCGGCGTGATGCGCGAGGTGTAGCCTCGCCATGCGGGTGCGGGGCACCCGTGCATGGAAGTCGAAGCGGTGCAGCACGTACTCCGTGAGCGTCCACCCCACGGCGCCGGCCGCGAACGCCACGATCCCTCCGAGGATGGTCATCGGTCCTCCTGGAGCCCCTCACGGGGCACGCTCCAGCCGCCCAGCAGGTCGTCGGCGAGGCCCTCCGCCACCGCCCGCGCGTCGATCCGGGCGTCGTAGCGCTCGAGCTTGACGAGCTGGAGCGCTCCGACCACCCCGAACAGCAGCCGCAGCGCGCGCTGCGCCGGATCCCCGGGCCGAAGGTCGCCGGCCGCGGTCGCCTCGTGGATGCGCACCGCGAGCTCCCCGATCAGCGCCTCGAGCTCGGGCAGGTGGGCGGGCCGCTCGTCGTCGACGAGGTGGCGGGGATCCGCGAGGCTGATCGCCACGAGGCCGAACGCCTCGGGACGCGCGGCGGCCTCGTCGGCGACGACCCGGGCGGTGGCGCGCACCGCGGCCCGCGCGTGGGGCGCGGCCTCCCACGCCACCCGCAGCGCCCCCCGCACGTCGGCGAGCACGCGACGGTTGAGCTCCGCGAGCAGCGCCCCCTTGGAGGCGAAGTAGCGGTACAGCGCGGGCGGCGAGTAGTCGACGCGCTCGGCGAGACCCGCCATGGTCAGCCCGTCGACCCCGCCCTCGGACACCAGCGCCAGCGCCTCGTCGCAGATGCGCGCGAGGGTGCGGGCACGACGCCGGCTCGCCTCCTGACTCATGTTCACTTTGTTAACGGCATTCACGTTGCCGCGCGAGCCAGACGCGCTACCTCCCAGGGGCTCTGGACGACTACGGGGGGAGTATGTCGGAGATCGACCGTCGGGCGGTGCTCGGGGGCCTCGCGGCCAGCGGGCTCGCGGCCTGCGCGCCGGGGGCGGGGCTCGGAGAGGGGCCGGCACCGTCCATCGAGCCGGGAACCATCGACCACGTCGTGTTCCTGATGATGGAGAACCGCTCCTTCGACCACGTGTTCGGCAGCTACTCCCTCGTGGAGGGCCGCACCGAGGTCGATGGGCTGCAGCCCGGCATGGCCAACCTCGATCTCGCGGGCCGCCGGATCGAGCCCGCTCCGCTGGTCGAGCCCTGCACGCAGAACGATCCGCCGCACGGCTGGGACAGCTCCCGCACCCAGCTCGACGGAGGCACCTGCGCGGGCTTCGTGCGCGCCCATCAAGAGAAGCACGGGGCCGAAGCCGATCCGGCGCCGGTCATGGCCTACCAGACGCGCGCCCAGCAGCCGATCTCCTATGCGCTAGCGGATCGCTACGCGCTGTGTCAGCGGTGGTTCTCGAGCGTGCTGTCGAGCACCTGGCCGAACCGGATCTACCTTCATGCGGGCACGAACGAGGGCGTGCGCGGCAACCGGTTTCCGAAGGGGCAGTCGTTCTTCACGAACCCCACGCTCTGGGATCAGCTCGACGGGATCGGCGTCGACTGGGGCTACTACTACACCGACCTGCCCACGCTGGCGTTGCTGGCCCGCAAGTCGTTCGTGGACCGCATGCAGCTGATCGACGCGTTCTACGCCGACGCGGCGGCGGGGACGCTCCCGCCGGTGGTCGGCGTAGACGCCGGGGCGGCGTTCAACGACGACCACCCGCCGCATCACCCGATGCTGGGGCAGCTGTTCATCGGGAGCATCTACCGGGCGCTGGCGACCTCCCCGCTGTGGGACCGCACCCTGTTCGTGCTGACCTATGACGAAGCCGGGGGCTTCTTCGATCACGTCCCCCCGCCCACCACCGCGGACGACTTCGCCGCGGAGGCCTTCGACCAGCTCGGCTTCCGCGTGCCCGCGCTCGTGGCGGGGCCCTACGTTCCTCCGTCGGTCAGCAACCTCCAGCTCGAGCACACCGCTGCGATGTCCTTCGTGCAGAAGCGCTTCGGGCTCGGCCCCCTGACCCTGCGCAACCAGGTGAGCGGAGACCTGTCCGAGCTGCTCGACGCCGCCGCGCTCGCCGCCGGCAGCCCGAGCGCGCCGATCGACCTGCCCGCGATCGCGCGCTCCGAGCAGGAGATCGAGGAGGAATGCGCGGCGCTCGGTCGGCGGTCGGGCCAGCCGGAGCTGCAGGACGTGGTCCGCGCCCTCTTCCCGTCGCTCGACCGCACCTCGGACCTGCCGGCGACAGCCCGCCGTCTGTGGCGGCGGTTCGGCGAGCAGGGCCTGTGGGTCGCCGACCCGGCCGTCAGATGGCGATCGGCAGCTCCAGGGCCGCGCCGAGCGTAGCGAGATCCTGCCGCAGCGCGCGCTGCTCGTCCGCCGTGAGCACCGGCAGGTCGGCGGCCTCGACCCACCACTTCCGCAGCGCCTGGCCGAGCTCCTGCTCCACGAGCTCGACGACCTCCGGGGGGTGACCCTCGAGGCGCTGCCAGGCGTGCTCGTCGTGCAGATCCCAGGCAGGGAGACCCACCCGCGCGCAGGCGTGAGGATGCCGCTGGCCAAGGAGCTCGTCGAGCGCATCGGTCGCCGAGACCACCTCGAGCAGGCGCTGCAGCCGCGCGTCGGGCTGCTCGCTCGGCTCTGGTGTGAGGGCGAGGCCCTGGTCCGCCCCCTGCTCGGGTGACGTGTCGGCGAGCTCGGCCACCAGCCGCAAGCCGAACCTCGACCCGAAGGCGAGCCGGGCCGCGCTCCACGCGACGAGGCGCTGCAGCCGCGAGGCCCCGCAGACCTCGTCGAGGACCTCGGCCAGCACCTCGTAGTAGCGCTCGAAGGACGAGTCGAGCAGGGACAGCAGCAGCGGCTGCTCGTCGGGCGGGTGCCGCTTGATCGCGAGGTAGATCGCGGTGGCCTCCTGGGCCACCCGGCCCGTGGCCAGTTGATCGCGGACCAGCTCGTGGTGCACCGCGGGCGTGAGCCCGACGCGGCGGACATCCCCGTCGTACATGCGGAGGAGCACGCTCAGGACCGCCCCGTCGCTCGTCTCCTCGAAGACCCGGCGGTGGACCTCCGCGTGCCGCACGACGAGCGGGTCTGCCTGACCTGGCGCCGGCCATCCGCGAAGCAGCACGTCTTCCAGTGGCTGGAAGCGGGGAATCGTGCGCAAGCCCTCTCCGCACCTGAAGCGATACCGTCTATCGTAGCGACCACGGCTGCCAAGCGCTGTCCGCCAGCGAGCCACGTCGGCCTCGGTACCGTCGGTGGCGGCCCGTCAGCCTGCGTTCTCCGGCGCGGCAAGTCCGGACAGAACTGGTCTCGGCGCGCGACCGAGAGGTCGCTCCGCCCGGGCCGTGGCTGGCCCCGATACGCGGACAGCCCTGCATGAGGGCGCTTCATCCGGGATCCCGAGCGCCGCCCGCGTCGGTCGGCGCACCCCCTGCTACGATAAGCGTTGTTCCGGTGCGGGAACGGGGAGCGGGGCATGTCGGTCCAGACCTGGCTCGGTTTGCTGGGGTTGGGGGTGGTGGTCTGGGCGTGCCTGTGGTGGCGCGCCCCCGCGATCGAGGCGGGGATCCAGGAGCGCGTCGACGCCGCGCTGCGCGAAGCCGCCCCCCCTTCCACCACCACCTCGACGGAGTCCGAGGCGTCCGAGGCGTCCGGGTCAGGGGTGGAGGCAGTCGTCAGCGGCAGAAACGTTCGGCTGCGCGGCGTGGTGGCGTCGGCGACCGAGGAGGCGCGCCTGCTGCGCGCCGTCGCCGCGGTTCGAGGCGTCCGCTGGGTCGCGTCCGACGTCACCCATGGCGGCGGACCGCGCGCCGACGCGCCGCCACCAGGGCCGCAGCTTGCGGCCAAGCCGCAGGGCGCGGACCTCGCGCCGATTCCCCCGGGTCCCGCCCCCGAGGGTGGCGCGATGGCGCTGCCCACTTCGACGCTTCGGGCCCCGACCCAGAGCCCCGCCCTCGAGACGCCGGAGGCGAAGGCGCTCACCGTCGATCTCGAGGCGCTGCTCGAGCGGCGGTCCATCGAGTTCGAGCACAACCACCACGACCTGTCGTCGCGGGGCGTCGAGACCGTCGACGAGGTGTTCGACCTGCTCGAGCGTGCCCCGAGCTTCGTCGTCGAGATCGGTGGCCACACCGACACCACGGGCCCCGAGGCCTACAACCTCGACCTCAGCCGCCGCCGGGCCCAGACCGTGGCTGCCGCCCTCATCGACCGCGGCATCGCCATCGAGCGTCTGGTGCCGCTGGGCTTCGGGTCGTCGAAGCCGCGCGCGTCCAACCGCACCGAGAGAGGGCGCGCACGCAACCGGCGCATCGAGTTCCGCGTCATTGGAGAGACCGAGCCATGACCTTCCTCATCTTCGAGATCCTGGCGTACCTGGTCGGCGCCGCACTCCTCGGCGGGTTCGTGGTGTACTCGGCCACCACGCGGAGTCGCCAGCGCGACGCCGCGGCCTCTGAGGCAGAGCTCAAGGCGCTCGAGGAGGAGGTGGGGTCCCTGCAGTCGCGCCTCGAGGCGCTGCAGCAAGGCCGTCGGGACCAGGAAGCCCGCTACCTGAAGCTCGAGACGAAGCACAACCAGGTCCAGCGCGAGCTCGATCTGGCCCACCGGGAGCGCGACGAGCACCGCGTCACGCTGGCGGCGGTGGTGGGAAGCCACGAGTCGGACCTCGCCGAGCTCCGGAGCGCGCACGCGCGCAGCGAGGAGCGCCTGCAGGCCGAGCTCGCGCAGGCGCACGCCCAGATCACCACGCTGCGGGCCGACAAGGCCGCGGTGACCGAGCAGCTCGGGGAGCAGCGGGCCGAGGCCACCACCCATCGGCTGGCCTCCGAGGTGCAGCGCCAGGAGCTCGCGAACCTCCATGCAGAGCTCGAGCAGCTCCGTGCGGCACCCGTCACGAGCGGCCTCAAGGATCAGGTGGCCGAGCTCGAGGCCCGACTGGGCGAGCTGCACGACGCGCGCGAGCGCGACCGGGAGCGGCACGAGGACGCGGTGAGGGCCTCCCAGGTCGCGCTGCGCGAGCAAGACGCTGCCGTTCAGGGCCTGCGCGCCTCCAAGGAGCAGCTCGAGGCCCAGCTGTCCCAGACCCGCGGGGAGCACGCGGCCGCCCTCGGTCTGGCGGAGGCAGCGCAGGCCGAGCTCGACGACCTGCGGCACCGGAGCACGGCCGCGCTCCGTCAGCAGGCGGGCCTCGAGGCCGACGTGGTCCGGCTCACCCGAGAGGCGGCGACCGCGCGCGATCACGCGAAGGAGCTGGAGCTCGAGGTCCAGCGCCTGCGCGAGCAGCCCGCGCCGGTCGCTGTGCCCCTGCCCGCTCCCCTGGAGACTCCGGCGCCTCCGTGGGCGGAGCGAAGCCGGGAGCGCGAGGCCGAGCTCCGTCAGGAGCGCGATCGGCTCGTCGAGGAGCTCGCCGCCGCGCGCGTGCAGGTCGCGCAGCTCCAGACGGCGGTCCAGGCGAACGAACCCACGGCGGTGGCCCTCGAAGCGGCCGAGCAGCGGCGCGCGGACCTCGAGCGAGGTGAGTCAAGCGATCCTGAGGTTCGCAGCGGCGCTGATCCTGATCGCGATCACAGCCAACCAACTAGCGACCTATGCAGCGCTCCTCTTCGTAGCGACCAGCTTCTCCTCCGCAATCTTCGTTCTCATCTGTCTTCTCCGCTTCGAAGACTGTCGCATCCGTCCCTCGTGCGTCCGCCTGAGCGAGTTGGCCAGGCTCATCGGCTATGCGAGTTGGTCCACGCTGGCAATGCTTTCCTGGCGACTGCGCATGCAGGGGGCGCAGATCCTCCTGAACCTTGCCTACGGGCCAACGGTCAACGCCGCCTACGGCGTTGCGACGCAACTCGCCGGCTACCAGAATCAGCTTGGCATGGCCGTGCAGCGCGCCGCCCAGCCAGCGGTGGTCACCGCTGAGGGACGGGGCGACCGTGGCATCGTGGAGGTCCTGACGCTCGCGTCGAGCAAGTACGTCTCGCTTGCGATGCTTCTGATCGGTGTGCCGCTGCTTATTGAGACGGTGCTCATCCTCGATCTGTGGCTGACGGAGACGCCCGTGTACGC
>CAYMSU010000089.1:0-15724 GCA_964393165.1 uncultured Enterobacteriaceae bacterium | reverse complement strand
AAAAAGAGAAGAGAGAGAGAGAAGGGCGCGCGGGGGACGGCGACGGCGCGCGCGCCGCGACCGGCGGCGCGGCCTGCAGGCCCGGCGCCCCTCGCTCGGAGGCGGTGAGCACGGCGCTGCCGACCATCCCGGCGGCGAGCAGCAGCGCGCCCGTGGCGAGCACGAGAAGACCCACGACGCCGAAGGCGACGGCCCGCGCGACCTGGGGCCCGGGCTCCGACAGCGAGCCCTCGAGCGAGGGCGGGTCGGTGTGGGCCTCGACCCCCAGCGGAACGAGGTCCTCGAAGTGGACCTCGGCCGCCACGAGATCCGGGTCGTCGAAGTTCGAGACGTCGACCGGGGTGCCCCCCGCCACGGCCGGCGGATCGTCGTCGAGGTAGACGACCGGTGCCGTGTGATCGGTGGTGGACCCGGCGAGCGGCATGAGCGGGGCCCCGTCGTCGACCTCGTCCCACAGCTCGCCGCGGGAGTCCGACGGCAACGACACCGCGGGCATCTCCTGCAGATCCAGGGGAGACGCGGGGCGCCACGTGCGGTGGCCCGACAGCACCTCGTGCAGCGTGCGGCAGTCAGGGATCCGCTTGGCCGGGTCGACCTGCAGCGCCCCGTCGATCGCGTGGACGATCCGGTCGGGCAGATCGGGCACGTGGGTGCGCGGCGAGGCGTACTGCCCGCGGACCACCGCGTTGTAGATCGCCAGCGCCTGCTTGCCGGGGAACGCCCGCTTGCGGGTCATGATCTCGTAGAGCAGGCAGCCGAGCGACCAGATGTCGGCCTTGCGATCGACCGAGCCCGCGTCTCGCACCTGCTCGGGGGCCATGTACGACGGCGTGCCCATCGAGATGCCCGCGCGGGTGTGGGCGGCCTCGGGCTCCGGGTAGAGCAGCTTGGCGAGCCCGAAGTCGGTGACCTTGGGCAGGAACCCCGCGCTCGTGCGGGCGAGCAGCACGTTGGCGGGCTTGAGGTCGCGGTGCACCAGATCCGCGTCGTGCGCGGCCTGCACGCCGTTGAGGATGCCCGAGAACAGCAGCTCTGCATCGGCCGCGGTGAGCCGGTAGCGCTTGAGGGCGGAGTCGAGGGTGGTGCCCTCGACGAACTCCATCAGCAGCGCGGGCGCGCCGTCGAGCTCGAGCACCCGGTGCACCGCCACGACGTTCGGGTGCTGCAGCTGGGCCTGGATGCGGCCCTCTCGCTGCATGCGCACCCGGATCGCGGGCGAGGTGACGGAGAGGACCTTCAGCGCATGGAGCGCGCCGTGGTGCACGTCGCGCACCAGGTAGACGACGGCGGTCCCCCCCACGCCCAACGCCCGTTCGACGCGGAAGCTTTGTACGACCTGGCCGACACCGAGCCTCACCGCGACACAAGATAGCCCAAGACGTCGATGACCACTCGGATCGCGGCCAAACTCTGTCCTCCGGGCGCGCCGGGGCCCGCGGGGGTATCCTCGCTCCGCATGACCCGCCTCGGCTCCCAGCTGTGTGGGTGCGCCCTGCTGGGCTTCGGCCTCGCGTGCGCCAACCCCACGTTCCCGACCCCGTCGCCGCAGGGCCCGCTCCGCGTGGCGGTACCCGCCGATCTCGAGCTGCCCGAGCTGCAGATGGGTCAGGTGGTGGCGCGCGGGGTGGTGCGCCACACCGTGGCGCTGAACCAGGGGGTGCCGGGCGCGCGGGGCGCGCTGTGGGTGTACCGCCCGTCGCGGCCCGCCCCTCCGCGGGGGCACCCCGTGGTGCTGATCGCGGCCGCGGGCACGAGCCTGCTGACCGGCCGCGCCCTCGGCGAGCACGACACCGCGGAGCACGTGGCCTTCGCCGAGGAGGGGTACGTGGTGGCCGCCTACGAGCTCGACGGCGGGTGGCCGGGGCCCGGGGCCTACGAGGCGTTCGCCGCGGCCGAGGCCGGCCTGCTCAACGCGGAGGTCGTGCTGCACTACCTGCGCGAGCGGGTGCCGGACACCGACCTGCAGACCGTGTTCGCGGTGGGCCACAGCTCCGCTGGCGACGTGGCGCTGCTGGTCGCCGCCCACCACCCGGAGCTCGCGGGCGTGGTCGTGCTCAACGCGAGCGGCGCGGGGTGCTGGTACCACGCCGAGGCGGTGCTGCTGTCGATGTCGGCCGGGCTCCCGGGGCTCGGCGCGTTCTGCACCCGCACCCAGGCCCGGAGCCACCTCGCCCGCCTGCAGGTGCCGCTGTTCGCGTTCACCTCCTTGGAGGATCGCACGGTGCCCGCCGCCGAGGTGCAAGGCCTCGCCCAGCGGGCACGGGAGCACACCGAGGTCGAGCTCGTGATCGCCACCGAGGGGGACCACCGCGCGTCGATGCTCGCCGAGGGCATTCCCGCCGCGATCGCGTGGATGAACGAGCGCCGCTGAGGGTCAGCGCCGCCCCTCGAGCTGCTGGGTCACGAGCACCCACACGGCCCCCGCGTCGGTCGTGGCGTCGTCGAAGCGCCCGTCGAACCGGCCGCAGAAGCTGGACTTGAGCACCTCGGCGAGCATCTTCGACGCCTGGCCCTTCATGAGGGGGTGCTCGAGGTAGGTGCAGGCCTCGTCGGTCGCCCGCACCGACAGGCTCGCCAGCAGGTCCGGCGAGGACCGGATCGCATGGGCGATCTTCACGATCCGCTCGATGACCGGCTTCGCGAGGTCGGGATGGCGGGCCTCGAGGATCTTCACCTCCTCCTCGGGCGGCGGGTAGTCCATCTGCAGCGGCGCGAACCGATCCAGCTGGGCCGCGTCGATCCCGAACGTGCCGGTGAACTCCCGGCCCCGGTTCACCGCCGCGATGAACTGCACGTTGTCGGGGATCTCCACGAACCGGTTGTCGATCGGGTGGAACACCTTGCGCGTGGTGTCGAGCGCCGGCATGAGCGCGTTGCGCGCGCTCTCCTGGCAGCGGTTGAGCTCGTCGAGGAACACCAGGAAGCGCCGCTCGGGGTGCGCCACCGCCTCCTCGATCGCGACCAGGATGTCCGTCTTCACGAAGTCGGTGATCGGGTGGCCCTCCGGCGACGCCCGCACCTGGATCGTCGCGAAGAAGTCGGAGGCCTCGATCACCGCGCCGCAGTTGAAGAAGACGAACTCCATGCCGAGACTCGTCGCGATCGACCTGGCGAGGACGGTCTTGCCGCAGCCCTGAGGCCCGTCGAGGAGGATGTTCAGCCCGCTCTCGAGCAGGATCTGGAGCTTCCGCGACACGCTGGGGTCGAGGTACACGCCCTTGATCTTGAAGGGCGCCCGCGCCGACCAGCTGACCACGATGGCCCCCCGGTCGTCGCGGTTCGGCTTGTCGATCCGCACCACCTCCACGAGGCACGGGACCCCCGCCACGACCTTCGGATCGTCGGTGAGCACGACCTTGGGAGCCCGGGCGCCGTCCAGGTGGGTGGCGCGGAGCGGGAACCGGGAGTCCTCGACGGGATTGCGCCAGAAGGTGGCCTCGAACACGCGTCCGGGCTTCACGTCGTCGATGGTGAGGCGAGCCAAGGTCCCTCCTTCGCGCCCTTACGGGCGCAGCGCGCGGTGCACGAGCCGGGTGACGATCTGGCCGAACCGGCCGACGGCTGCGTCGAGGGTGTCGTCGTCGATCTCGACGTAGTGCGTGAAGCAGCGCTCGGACAGGGGCTGGACCGCGACCTGGGCCACGATCAGGTGCTGCCGCTCGAGCCGGCGCACGAGCCCGCGCAGTGCGTTCGTGCTGCACTCGGTGGGCAGGCCGTCGCTGACCATCACGAGCACCTTGGCCCGCCGGGGGCTCGCGTGGGCCAGGCGCGCGAGGTGGGCGAGGCCCGCCGCGTCGTTGTTGCCGCCGTGCGAGTACAGCCCCGCCACCGCGCAGCGCTCGGCGTCGCCGGCGTCGTAGAGCGTGCGATCGGTGAACCCGATCACCCGCAGGTCCACCCCCTTCAGCCCGCGCGCGGCCTCCGCCAGCAGGGCCGCGAACCGCTTGGCCTTGTCCATGGAGCCGCCCGAGGACATCGAGCCCGAGCAGTCGACGGTGACCCCCAGGAACAGATCGGTCCGGATCTGCAGCTCCCGCGAGACGAGCACGCGAGGATCGCGGCGCAGCACCATGGCCTTCGCCCGGGTGCGGTCGAAGCGCGAGCCCCGGAGCCGACGGCGCACGGGCTCGAGGCGCAGGCCCAGCTCCTCGAAGCGCCGGCGCATCCGGCGCGCGTGCCGGGCCACGTCCTGCCCTAGCGCGCGCGCCGCGTCGGCGTCCCAGGGCACGGGCTGGACGTGCTCGATCTCCTGGAAGCTCTCGTCGGCGCCCACGTTCACCTGCAGCCGGCCCGGGCGGCCGAGCCGACCGAGCTGGCCCGACGGCCGCGGAGGCGCCGTGATCCGCTCGATCTCGCGCTGAACCTCGCGATCCTGGATCTGCTCGCCGTGGACGTCCTGATCTCGCAGCGCACCTTCGACGTTCTCGAGCCCCGCGAGCTGGCCGGCCAGCGACGCCTCGGCGCCGAAGATCCGGCGCACTTCCTTGGCGATCACGAAGAGCTGCTCCATGCTCGACTGGCGAAAGGGGGCCTCCTCGCCGGGCGCCTGCTTGAAGAGCGCCAGGGCCTCGGCCACCTTGGGGTCGCGGTGGCGGTTGCCGAGCCCCATGCGCAGGGCCCGCACGAAGCGCGCGAAGCTGTGCCCCCGCGCCTCGAGCGCGGCGAGGAGCCGCCCGCTCGAGACCCGCACGCGGGATGGGTCCCACGCCACCTCGAGCTTCACCCCGGTGAGCACCGCGAACATCCACGGCCCGAGCATCGCCGGCAGGCTGCGGACCTCGAGCTCGCGGGGGCTGTGCTGGAAGGCGTAGGCCGCCAGCGCCTTCAGCCGATCGCCGAAGTCCCCGTCGTAGGCCCGGAGGTTGCGCTCGAGGTGCTCGTCCGCGACCAGGTTGAGCAGCGGGAACATGCCCTCGTCTTCGGCCTCCTTCCACACGGCGGCGGCCCCCCCGCCGCGGTGGTAGCGGTGGTGCCCGAGCTCGTGGAGGATCAGGCCCTCCACGATGGCGGCGCCGTGCCGCTCGCCCTGCAGCAGCGGGAGCGGGCTCACGTGGATGGACCGTCCGGACAGGCGGGTGTGGCCGAGCTCCCCGGGGCCCGCGGTCATGTGCACCCGGTAGCGCCGCCCGAGCAGCTCGTACCCCCGGCGCACGCCCCACGCGAAGGTCTCGACGATGTCCTCGAGCTTACGGCGCCGGGTCCGGCTGGCCCGATCGGTCGCCCGGGCCGCCGCGGTGCTCCGCGCCTCGGGCAGCGACAGCCGCCGCAGCAGCTCCGTCCACGGCACCTCGACCCCCCGGGGCACGCCGCGCCCCAGCTGCTGGAGCAGGCCCCGCTCGGCGTCTCCGCCGAGGCGGCTCACCGCCGCGACCGCGACGTCCAGCAGCCCCTGCTCGGACCATGGCCAGCGCTCCGCGCCGTCCCGTCCCTCCAGGGTGCCGGCGAGCAGCAGGGGGAACCCGCGATCGTCGAAGCGGGCCCGCAGGGCACCCGCGACGCGCTCCCGCAGCCCCTGGTAGCGGTCGTGGTCGACCTCGAGGAAGCGGACGAGGGCCTCGGTGGTCTCCACGCGCTCTGTGGCGTCGAGGAGCAGGTCCACCGCCGGCACGTACAGCGCCGGATCCGCGGCGGTGACCACCGCCCGGGCGATCTCGAGCGGGGGGCGGAGCGCCGTGAGGGCGCCCCAGTCGGTGGTCTGGGCGACCCCCGGGGGGGCCTCGACCGCGGCCTGCAGGCAGACCTCGAGCCAGTGGTCGGCATGCTCACCGCCCCGCTGCGCGAGCGCCAGCGCCACCCCGAAGCGATCCTCGGGCGGCAGGCCGGGGACCCCCGCCTGCACCGCACGGACCGACGGACCCTCGGGCCACAGCGTGATCGACTCGCACAGGGCCTCCCGCCAGTGCCGGATCCGCGGCTGCCGCCACAGCAGCGCCTCCAGCGCCGCCGCCCCCGGCTCCTCGAGCTCGGTCAGCCGGAGGATGGCCTCGGTGGCGAGGGCGGGCGCCTTGTCGCCCCGCGCGACGAGCGAGGCGAGCCACGCGGGGTCCGTCGCCTCGGCGAGCGCGGCCGCGGCACCAGCCGACAGGCCGGCGCCCACCGCCCGAGGGCGGCCGCTCGGGCTCACCCCGCCGCTGTCCAGCAGCTCCCCGAGCTCGAACCGCACCGGGCCGGACAGCCGCGCCAGGCGGGGGAGGAGCTGGCGGCGCGCCGCGGCCAGGAGCTCCGGCGCGACGCCGCTCGCCCCGATCGCCCCGAGCGCGCGCGCGCTCGCGACCCCGAACTCCTCGGTGTCGGCGTGCTCGACGAGGCAGTCCACCAGATCGGGGGTGGTGAGCGAGGCGAGCACACCAGGCCCGAGGTATCGCCAGTGCCGGAGCGCGCTCGCGACCCCGAGCCAGCCCTCCCGCGCGAGCGGCACGGATCCGAGCGTGCGCAGCTCGCGCAGGCCAGCGGCGAGCTCGGGGCGGGTGAGGCCCTCGACGAGCGCCCGCGCGTGGCGCGGCCACCGCCACAGCCACGCGTGGGCGAGCAGGGGGAGCGCCTCGCGCGTGCGGTAGGCCTCGACCATCTCCCGATCGAACGCCGCCCACCACGCCGCGTCGTCGAGCGGCCCCCGGTACCGCTCGAACTGGGCGGCGACGTCGGCAGGAAGGTCGTCGCTGCCCAGCACGGCCACGCACACGGCCACCGAGGGCGCGGCCGGAGGCGGACGCCGCGCGAGCAGGCCCGCGAGGCCGTCACTGGCCGTGTGGCGCCAGGGGGCCACCGCCTCGTCGAGCGCGGACGGCAGCGCCGAGGCCACCCGGGCGTGAGCGGCCGCGTCCAGCGGAGACGCCGCCGCCGTGCGGGCGCGCGCGAGGGGCTGCGGACCGGGCGTGCACCACTCGCGCACCCGCGCGTCGGGATGATCCGCGAAGTGCTGCCGCAGGGGCAGCTCCGCCGAGGGGGGCACGTGGGGGGCGCGCCGCAGCACGTCGAGCACCGCGCGGATCTCGTGGGGGCGGAGGCCGTCGAGCACGTGTGCGAGCACGCTCGGCCCCAGCCGATCCGTGAGCTCGGCGAGGATCGGCCACATCACCGGGTGAGGTCGGCGACAGAGGAGCCGCAGGAAGCTGAGCACCCGCAGCGGGTACGGCTGCAGCCCGACGATCGGCCAGTGGCGCACCCGCAAGCGGGGCAGCAGCTCGGTCGCGACGACCTCCGCGAGCTGCACCGGCACCGGCGGGGGCAGCCGCGGGGGCTCCGCCTCGTCGGCGCCCGTAAGCACGTCCACCAGCGCGTCGAGCACCGGCAGGATCACGGCCCCCGGGGTCCGCGCGAGCTGGTCGAGCACGGTCGTCGGCCGGTGCACGAGGCTCCACGCGAGCAGCCGAGGTAGCTGCGTGGGCAGCTCCTGCCCGATGAGCCGCACCAGGTACGCATGCCCCGACGCCCCCCGCGCGACCGGGAGCGCGAGCAGGTGGGACGCCTCGCGCGGCTGGGTGCGGAACACCTCCACGATCGCGCCCGGCCCGTGCACCTGGAAGAGCAGCGGGATCGGGCCGCGGACGAGCCCGAGCACGGCGGCCAGCCGCCAGGGGCTCAGCTGGGCGCCCGACCGCACCCGGGGGCTCGTCAAGATCTTGCGGGCTCGATCCGCGGGCAGCTCCGGGATCACGTCGCGGTCTTCGTGCAGCACGGCCCAGCCGGCATCCGTGGCGGACTCCGGGAGCCACGCCTCGGCGAGCACCTCCGGCGACAGCGCGACCACGAGCGCGGCGAGCGGATCGGGCAGCGCGCCCCGGCTCGTCGCGACCGCCGCGACGTGAGCCGCCACCGTCTGCCGGAGGGCCTCGGGAGCGTCGGCGAGGAGCGCCCGCCGGAGCCCTCGGAGGACCCGCGCCGTGCTGGGATCGTCGACCCAGAACAGCTCGAGCCAGGCCTCGAGGTTCCCGTCGTCGGCCTGCCACCACGGCAGGAGGGCCTGAAGCGGCAGCTCCGCGATCATCGGCCGCGCCTGGTCGGGAGGGATCACCCCCTCGGCGAGGAAGGCGAACACCGTGGGCAGCACCTCCGCCCCCACTCGGGCGCCGGCCACGAGGTCCCGGGCCGCGGGGTCGGCCACGAGCGCGCAGATCACCGAGGCGAGGCCGTCCACGGTGGGCAGCGCGCCCTGAAGCGCGGCCCGGCGGACCTCCGGGCGACGGTGCAGCAGCGCGTGCACGATCCGCCAGGGCTGCACCTCGAGCGCAGTGCGGCGCAGCGCCTCGATGGCGGCCGCCCGCACCGAGGCCGCGTCGTCATCGAGCGCCCGTACGACCTCGATCAGGCCCTGCCGGCCCTGCACGCCACCGAGCGCGGTGACCGCGGCCGCGCGCAGGGCGGGCTCGGCCGCGCGGAGCGCGGGCTGCAGCACACCGAGGATCGCGCCCCGCTGGGCGAGCGGCCAGGTTCCCACCTCTGCGAGATCCGGGGCGAGATCGGGCGTGATCGTGCCGTCTCGCAACCGACGGAAGAGCTCGAGGTCGCGCATGGCGTGGACTGTACCAGAGGGAGAACCGACGAGGACGGGCTCGACGCGGCGGTCGCCCGGTCCCTCGGCGCGCAGCCCCCTTGCAGACACGGAACACGGCGCCGTTCCGCGGCCATCGGGTCGTTCACGCTGAGGATCCGGACACGGAGTCACCCGGAACGAACCCCTCGTCGCCACCGTTCGGTCCCGCGGTTCAGGCGCGGGGGTTACCGGGGCGGGACGGATCCCTTCGGGTCGGGCGGTGTGAGGAGAGCCCGAGAGGCCGGGCCAGATGTCCACAGGCATCCGAAGGTGGTCGGACGGATGCCGGACCGCGCCTGGCCGCTCCCACCTGAGAAGCCATCACACTGGCGCGAGCAGCGCGGTCGGGGTGCGACCGCGCCACGCCCTGAGCGGGTGACTCCGGGTGAGGCATGCCTCGGGTCGAGCCGGTTCCCAGCCCCGGCGCACCCGCCGGAGAGGGGCGGCTCTCCACCGCGCCGAGCCTCGCCCATCGTCTGCACAAGGCATAATTCGGCTCAGGGTACTGTCAAACGAAAGCTCGCCCCCGCGCAGAAGGCGGTGATCAGGCCTGATTGTCCTGCGCCACGAGGTTCGCCCGAGCCCGCGCCCGCGTGGCCAGGATGTTGTCGAGCGACTCGCACAGCTCCTGCACGGCCTCGGCGCCCACCGACCGGAGCGGCCGGTACACCTCGGCGACCGCCGCGTCCCACTCGGCGGCCACCGCCGGCAGATCCTGCGCGCTCTCCGCCTCGTAGGGGGGCAGTGGGTCGGGCCGCACCGGGAACTGGACCCAGGTGTCGAGCGCAGGCACGTCGGTGCGCTTGGCGAACGTCAGGAGCCCGTCCGCGAGGGAGCCCTCCTGATCGGCGAGGACCTGGAGCATGCGCTGGGTCCGCCCCTCCTCCAGGGCCGCGAGGGTGGTGTAGCGGTGCTGCAGCTGCTGGTGCAGGCGCGCCGCGACCCGGATCTGATGTCGGACGGTCTCGTAAGGCATGCCTCACTCGTAGTGAATCCACGCGGTCGAATCAATCGGGCTCGCCCGCGGACCGCGCCGCAACGCGGGCCTGATCGACGGCCGCGAGGATCGTCGCCGCCGCGTTCTCGATTCGATCGGCGAGGGCCTGCTCGCTGCCCTGCGCCCGGATCACCCGGGCCGCGAGCCGCAGCGCGAAGGCGGGCGAGCGCACGTCGTGGGCGAGCTGCCGGAGTGGATCCGAGGGGCCCGCGACCCCGACCGGGAGCAGGCCGCGCAGGGCCTCCCAGCAGTCTGCCGCACCCTCTGCAGGGCAGCGGACGGCCAGCCAGCCCCCTCCAAACGGGACCACCAGGGGGTGCAGGGGCCCCTCGGCGCGGGCGCGCGCTTCGTCCCAGGCGACCGCGTCGGCGCCGATCGCCGCGCGCACCGCAGCGAGCCAGCGAGTGGCCCCCGGGCGGAGCCCGGAACCCCCACGCAGCCAGGCCCGCGCCGCCCCGGCGGCCACCTCCGAGGGCTCCCGGACCCAGGCCGTCACCCGATCCAGCACACGCTCCGGGGGCGCCTCCGAGCGCACCAGCAGCACCGGCAGGCCGTCGTCCGTGAGGGCCGGATCGTCGACGACCAGAACCTCGGCGGGCTCGCTCGCCGCCGGTCCCACGGCCCGGGCGAGGGCCTCCACGAACGAAGGGGTGCCTCGCAGGCGGACGCGGGGGATGACCTCGGACATTGTCGCTCCAGGGCGCCAGCGATTCGGTAGGATGGGCGCATGCGAATCTTGGTGGTCGAAGACGACGACGACGCGCGGGAGATGACCCGCCTCGCGCTCTCCATGGAGGGGCACGACGTCGTTGGCGTAGGGAACGCCGAGGATGCGCTGGCCGCCCTCCGCCTCGCGGCGTACGACCTCGTGTTCGTCGACCTCGGGCTCCCCGACATGCCGGGTATCGAGCTTGCGCGGGTGGTCGGGGGCCGTCCACCGGTTCCCCGGCTGGTCGCGCTCACCGGCGAGGACTCCGAGCACACGCGGGAGGCCTGCAGGAGTGCAGGGTTTCAGGCCCACGCGGTCAAGCCGGTGGGCCTCGACGAGCTGCTCGCCATGGTGAGGCCCGGCTGACCGAGCCAGCGCTGCCGACCCGGCCGGTGCTCGAGCCGGCCGCGGGTCACTCCACGATCAGCTTCTCCTCGTCGACCGGTTGGCTCTCCGAGCCCTCGACCGAGCGCGAGGGATCCTTGAGCACGCGGAACTCGGCGCGACGGTCCTTGGCCCAGGCCTGCACGCCGTCGGTGTCGGACAGCGGCTGCTCCTCGCCGAGCGAGACCGTGCGCAGCTGCTCGGCGTCGACCCCCATGCGGGTGAGCGCCTTCATCACGGAGTTCGCCCGCTTCTCGCCGAGCGCCAGGTTGTAGTCGGTGGTGCCCCGCTCGTCGGCGTGGCCCTGGATCGAGACGACGAGATCGGGGTGCTCCTGCAGGATCTCGGCGTTGTCCTCGAGCGCGACCAGCGCGTCGCCCTTCAGCTCCGAGCTGTCGAACCCGAAGAACACGCGCTCGAAGTTGGAGCGCACGGTCTCCGCCGGCGTGGGCTCGGGGGCCGGAGCAGGCTCGGGCGCCGGCGCGGGGGGCGCCGACGTGACCGGAGGGGGCGTATCCTTCTTGCAGGCCACGAGGCCGGCGCCGGAGAGCAGCAACAGGGCAGAGACGGTGCGTAGCATCACGAAAAGCTCCAGGGTTGTGTCGAGCCGCACGGGCGCGGTACGCTGGCGGTCTATGGAGTGGCGACCCCGACTTGAAGACCGGGCCCGGGGTTCGCTCGGGGTGGGTAGGAACCTACACCTTCTCTGAGTTCCTGGATGCGCGGAGGCTGTTCCTTGGCCACCCTGCCGGCGGTCCTGATCGTCGATGACCATGCCGAGACGCGGGCCTTGCTTTGCTCCGTCCTCGGCCTCAGCGGCTTCGAGGTCGTGGGGCAGGTCGGCTCGGTGCGAGGGGCGCAGCAGTGGCTGGCCCGCCACGACGAAGCGCCCGCCCTCGTGCTCTGCGACGTCGACCTCGGGCCCGGCCCTGACGGGCTCGTCCTCACGCGCTGGCTCGCGGCACGTCATCCCGAGGTGCGCGTCGTGGTGCTGTCGGGCGCCGACGCCGAGCGGACCGCCCGCGCCGCCGAGGCCGCAGGCGCGCACGACTTCGTGCCCAAGTCCGCGCCGGTCGGCACCCTGCTGAAGGCGCTCGAGGCCGCGACCGCCTCCGCGTCAGGGCTGGCCGGCCGCCACGCGGGTTCCTCGTCCGGGTCCTGAGACCGAGAGCCAGGTCAGGCCGCGGCGCTTGCCGCGTACTCGGCCACCCGGGACTCCGCCCGCTTCTGCAGCTGCCGCACGCGCTCCGGCGTCACGCCGTAGTCCGACGCGATGGACGACAAGGTCTCAGGGCCTCCCTGGCCGATCCCGTAGCGCCGCACCAGGATCTCCCGCGACCGCTCGTCGAGGATCTCGGCGAGCGCCTCCTCGGTGAGCGCCCACTGGCGTTGCTGCTCGATCTCCTCGAGCGGATCGACCGTGGTCTCGTCGGCGACCAGATCGCGGGCGCAGAGGTCGTCGTGGCCAGGCAGCTGCTCGTCCATCGACTGCGGCTGCTCGAGGTCGAGGAGCTGGGTGGCGCGGCGCTCGTCGATGCCCACCTCCCGGGCGATCTCCTCCACGCTCGCCGGCTCGCCGGACGACTCCCGATCGCGGAGCGCCTGCCGCAGCCGACGCAGCGCCTTCGTGGCGCTCTCGGGGAGCCGGATCGTGCGCCGCTCGTGCTGCGCCCGCTTGAGCGCGGCCCGGACCCACCAGCGCGCGTACGTCCCGAAGGACGCCCGCTCGGTGGGGTCGTAGCGGCGGGCCGCGTCGAGCAGGCCCATCATCGCCTCCTGCCGCGCGTCCTCGAGCCAGCCGTCCACCACCGAGGCCGCCTTGGCGGCTTCGGCACGGGCCACGCCAATCGCCGACATCGCGAGCTTCCAGCGGAGGGCCTGCGCCTCTTGCCAGGACGCCGCCGCCTGGGCGGCGCACGACCGAAGGTCGGCGTCGGCGGGCGCTTCCTCCCGAAGGGCCGTCACCGCCTTGCCGAGCCGCTCCACGTCCTTGCCGCGCGTCTTCTCGCGGCCGTTCGCGCCCTCTCGAAGCAGCGACGCGACCGGCGTACCCTCGACGGCTGCGGTCGCCTCGGCGTCGCAGTCCAGGACTCGTCGGGCCAGGTCTCGCTCTTGGTCTTCGGTCAGCCGCATGCAGATTGCTCCCTTCGTGGATTCATCTCGCATGTATGCAACCGGCCCTACCCTCGCAAGCATGCAAGCAGAAAGAGGGCGACGACCCCGCGCGCGAGCGGACCGTGGAAGTTGCGGCCGGCGCTTACTTCGCGACCAGGTTCACGAGACGCCCGGCGACGTAGATCTCGCGGCGCAGCGTCTTGCCCTCGAGGTACTTCGCGACCCCCGGCTCCGCCTTGGCCGCCGCGAGCACATCGGCCTCCGCAGCGTCGGGGGCGACCTCGAGCGTGCCCCGGAGCTTGCCGTTGACTTGGACTGCAATCGTCACCGAGGAAGCCTGCAAGGCAGACGCATCGACCTCCGGCCAAGGCTCGTGCGCGAGGCTCTGTGCGTGGCCCAGGCGGGACCACAGCTCCTCGGCGAGGTGGGGGGCGTAGGGCGACAGGATCTTGAGGAAGTCCTCTGCATCCCGCTGGCTCGGGACCGAGCCCTTGCAGGCGTTCACGAACTCCATCATCTTGCTGACCGGCGTGTTCAGCTTGAGCTGGTCGATGCCCTCGGTCGTCTCGCGGATCGCGACGTGCAGCGCTCGCCGCTGGTCCTCCGAGGACTCGCCGAACGGCCGCACGGCGCCGTCCTCGTCGAAGAACAGGCGCCACACTCGGGTCAGAAACCGGGACACGCCCTCGCACCCGCTGGTCTGCCAGGGCTTGACCTGCTCCAGGGGGCCCATGAACATCTCGTACACGCGCAGCGTGTCGGCGCCGTACAGCTTCACCACGTCGAGCGGATCCACGCTGTTGTTGAGCGACTTGCCCATCTTGCCGAGCTTCTGCTCGACGGGGGTGTCGGTGCCCTGCACGTACCAGTCGGTGGTGACCGGCTGCTGGGACCAGGCGCTGACGAGCTCGGCTTCCTGCCCCTGGCGCTGCTCGACCGCGTCGGGGTGGTGATAGCGACCGCTCGCCTCCCGGTACGCATAGGCCAGGATCATGCCCTGGTTGAAGAGCTTGGTGAACGGCTCCTTCGTGGGGACCAGGCCGCAGTCGTAGAGCACCTTGTGCCAGAACCGCGCGTAGAGCAGGTGCAGCACGGCGTGCTCGACCCCACCGATGTACAGATCGACGCTCCGCCAGTACTCCACGCGCTCGGCCGAGAACGGCCGCGACGTGTTGTGCGGGTCCATGTACCGCAGGTAGTACCAGCAGCTGCCCGCCCACTGGGGCATCGTGTTGGTCTCCCGGGTTGCCGGCTGCCCGTCGTGGGTGACGCGCAGCCAGTCGTCGCCCGCCCGCGCCAGCGGGGGCTGCCCGTCCTCGGTGGGCTTGTAGGCATCTACGTGGGGCAGCTCCACGGGCAGATCCTCTGCCGGCACCGGCACCACGCGGCCGTCCTCCAGGTGCACCATCGGGAACGGCTCGCCCCAGTACCGCTGGCGGCTGAACAGCCAGTCCCGCAGCTTGTAGTTCACCTTGCGGGTGCCCTTGCCGTGCTCCTCCAGCCAGTCGAGGATCGCCGCCTTGAACGCCTGCACCGACAGGCCGTCGAACGACCCGCTGTTCACCGCGCGCCCCTCCCCCGGCCACGCCGCCTCCTGGTAGTCGTGGGGCTCGTCGCGCTCGTAGACCGGCCGGATGTCGAGCCCGAACTTGCGGGCGAACGCGTGGTCCCGCTCGTCGTGCGCGGGCACCGCCATGATGGCCCCCGTGCCGTAGGTCATCAGCACGTAGTCCGCGACCCACACCGGCACCTGCTCGCCGTTCACCGGGTTGATCGCGTAGGCGCCCGTGAACACCCCCGTCTTCTCCTTCTCCGCGGCGACCTGGCGGTCCATGTCGGAGCGGTTCTTCGCCTGCTCCACGTAGGCCTCGACCGCCTCGCGCTGCGCCTCGGACGTGATCCGGTCGACCAGCGGGTGCTCGGGCGCGAGCACGCAGTACGTCGCGCCGAACAGGGTGTCTGGCCGGGTGGTGTAGACGACGAAGGCGTCCTCGGTGCCCGCAATGGAGAACGCGACCTCGGCCCCCTCGGAGCGCCCGATCCACTGCCGCTGCATCTCGAGCACGCCCTCGGGCCAGTCCAGGCCCTCGAGATCATCGAGCAGGCGCTGCGCGTAGGCCGTGATGCGCAGCATCCACTGCTTCATGTTGCGCCGCTCGACCGGATCCCCGGTCTCGACGTACCGGCCGTCGACCACCTCTTCGTTGGCGAGGACCGTGCCCTGGGCCGGGCACCAGTTCACCGGCACCTCCGCGAGGTAGGCCAGCCCCTGCTCGTGCAGCTTCAGGAAGATCCACTGCGTCCACCGGTAGTAGTCGGGCTCGCACGTGGAGACCTCGCGCTCCCAGTTGAACGAGAACCCGAGGCTCTTCAGCTGCTGGCGGAAGTAGGCGATGTTCTCGCGCGTGATCTCCGCCGGGTGGCGGTTGTTGCGCTGCGCCGCACGCTCCGCGGGCAGGCCGAACGAGTCGAACCCGATCGGGTTGAGCACGCTGAAGCCTTTCATGCGCTTGTAGCGGGCCACGATGTCGATGGCCGTGTAGCTCTCGGGGTGCCCGACGTGGAGCCCCGACCCGCTCGGGTACGGGAACATGCAGAGCGCGTAGTACTTCGGCTTCGCGGGGTCTTCGGTGGCGGTGAAGGTGCCTTCGGCCTCCCACCGCTCCTGCCACTTTCGCTCGATCGCGTGGTGGTCGTACTTTTCCATATCGGGTCACTCCACCCGAGACGGATAGTGGGTCGGCGCGCCTGAGGCTACTACGCCGAGAGCTTCAGGACCCGCTCGCGACGGGGATCGGCGTGGTCGAGCCGGTCGACCAGCTGCGCGGCCAGCTCCCGGACCCCGGCCTCGCCCCGGGCCTCGGCGACGAGCGCCCGCAGGTACACGTCGGCCACCGTGGGCCGCTGCACGAGCCCGGCCGCGATGTCCGCGAGCTCCAGCGCGCGATCCTGCTCGAGCCCCTCCTCGAGGTACAGCGTGGCGAGC
>CAYMSU010000088.1:6106-15737 GCA_964393165.1 uncultured Enterobacteriaceae bacterium | reverse complement strand
CCGGTCTACGAGGGCGACGCCGTTCCCGCGAACAACACCATCCCGGTCGTGGTGAACGTCGTGCGCGACCGGATCCGCGTGCTCCAGGTGGCCGGTGCGCCCTCGTGGGACGTGAAGTTCCTCCGGCGGTTCCTCAAGGGCGACCCGAGCGTGCAGCTGGTCAGCTTCTTCATCCTGCGCACCCAGCGGGACCTGGTCACCCAGTACAGTGACCGTGAGCTGTCGCTGATCCAGTTCCCCTACGAGCGGCTGTTCGAGGAGGACCTCGACACCTTCGATGTCGTCCTCTTCCAGAACTTCGACTACCGGCCCTACTTCGGAGGGCGGGCGAGCCGGCTGCTGGCCAACCTGCGCGACTACGTCACGGCGGGCGGCGCCCTCGTGATGATCGGCGGCGATCGATCGTTTGCGCAGGGGCACTACGGCGACACCGCGCTGGCGGAGGTGCTTCCGGTGGAGGTCGGCATCGGCGCTTCGCCCAGCGTCGAGCCATTCCGGCCGCGCCTCACTGTCGAGGGCGCACGGCACCCGATCACCCGGTTGGTGGCCGAGGCGACCGAGAATGGTCGCTGGTGGGAGCGGCTGCACGAGATGGATGGCACCAATCGGGTCAGCCGCGCGCGGGAGGGCGCCGCTGTGCTGCTGCGCCATCCCACGCTCACCGACCTCGACGGCCAGCCGCTCCCGGTTCTCGCAGTCCAGGAGGTCGGGGAGGGCCGCAGCATGGCGCTCACCATCGACTCGTCGTGGCGGTGGTCGCTGTCGGAGGCTGCCGATGGCCGTGGAAACCAGGCGTACCTGCGCTTCTGGAAGAACGCACTGCGTTGGCTCATGCAGGACGCCACGACCTCGCGGATCACCGTGCAGACCCCACGTGAGAACTACGCCGTCGGTGAGGAGGTGCGTGTCGTCGTGCGCGCTCGCGCCACAGGGTTCGGCGCACTGGCCAACGCCGAGGTGGCGGTCAGGGTAGACAACGAAGGCCAGGAGAGCACGCTTAGCGGCCGGACGGACGCCGACGGGGAGGTCGTGCTCAGGGTCGTGCCGGAGCGAAGCGGCACCCATCGTGTTCGCGCAGCGGTCTTCGACGACGGGGAGCCGGTGGGTGAGGAAGAGACCGTTTTCGCGGTAACTACGCGCGATCCGGAGGTCGACGAGGTGGCGCCCGACTCCGCGTTCCTGAGCTGGCTCGCGGACGCTTCCGGTGGCGTCTTCCACGCTCCCGGAGAGCGCGGCGAGGTACTCCAGGACAGCGAGGCCAGCCGTCAGGTGCGCGAGGTGCGAGAGACGCAGCTCTGGCGAGCCCCTCTGCTGGCCTTCCTCATCGCTGGCTTCGGCAGCCTGGCCTGGTGGCTCCGAAGACGGTCGGGGCTCCGCTAAGAGAAATTCGCAAGCGGAGTCGGCTTGCCGACGGAGCGCGCAGCGAGCGGAAGCCGGACCTTCGGGCTTCGCCCTGCAGGCCGGTATGCGAGCGAAGCCAAGTGAATTCGCGAGGGCACCCTCGCGAGGGTCCTGGTGGCTACGGCTGGGTGGCCATGAGCTTGGCGAGCACCTCGGCTTCGGGCAGCAGGCGGATGTGGAAGTCGCCGAGGAGCGACAGCAGCTCGGTGGGCGCGGGAGCGACCCACACGGCGAGGATGATGACGCCGTAGAGCGCGAAGAACGCGCCGGACTGGTCTTTGTCGTAGACCTTCAGCGCGGTGCCGAACGAGCGCTTGACCTTCCGGTTCGCCAGATCCACCGAGTAGGTCTCGTCGAGGACGAGGTGGACCATGAAGCCGAGGAAGAACAGGAGCGCATAGATCCAGGCCTCCGCGGCGGACGCACCCATCCCGAGCGAGGCGACCGAGGCGATCAGACAGGCGCAGAGAAAGCCCATGGGCACGGAGTGGAAGACTCCGCGGTGCACCGTGAGCCTTCGAAAGACGAAGATGACCCCGTAGCGCACCGTGGCGTAGGTCAGCCCCAAGGCAGCCAGTGCGATCAGCAGCCCGAGGTTGGGCAGCAAGGCAATCATGACCGGGACGCCGAGCGCTACGCCGAGCAGGCTGAAGACGAGCTCGATCGAGTCGGAGTAGTCCGAGTCGACATCCGGGAAGATCCCGCCCAGTGCGACCACTCCGACGCCAGCGGCCACCTGCGCCACCGGCAGGAGGTCGGTAGCCGCGAGGAGGGAGGCCCCGACGACGCCTGCGGCCGTCGCCCCGAGCAGATGAGTAGAGAAGTTCGCCATCGTCGACCCCTGTGTGCGGGGCTCGTATTCGCCTGCATGGCCAAAATCTGACCTCGCCTACTTGGCGGACGGGAGAATGCCAGCCCCGCCGCACGGGGATAGGCACTCGGCTGCTCTGGATACGGCGGAGACCTGCGTGGCCAAGGAAAAGACAGAAGCCCCCGTCGAGCTCCGGCGGGTTCGGAACATCGGCATCGCGGCCCACGTCGACGCGGGGAAGACCACGCTGACCGAGCGGGTGCTCTTCTACACGGGAGCCTCGCACCGCATCGGGGAGGTCCACGACGGCAACACCACCATGGACTGGCAGCCCGAGGAGCAGGCCCACGGCATCACCATCACCGCCGCGGTCACCCAGTGTCCGTGGAAGGACCACGTGATCCAGATCGTCGACACCCCCGGGCACATCGACTTCACCATCGAGGTGGAGCGGTCCATGCGCGTGCTCGACGGTGCCGTCATCGTGATGGACGGGGTGCGCGGGGTGGAGCCGCAGACCGAGACCGTGTGGCGTCAAGCGAACAAGCACGACGTGCCGAGAGTGATCTTCGCCAACAAGATGGATCGTCCGGGTGCAGATCTCGAGCGCGTGCTCACCACGGTTCGGCAGCGCCTGTCAGCCGAGCCGGTGCCCGTCACGGTGCCCGTTCTCGAGACCCAGACCGTGCTGCACGTGATCGAGCGGCAGGCCTACGAGTTCAGTGGCGACAAGGGTCGCGTGGTCGACGTGCGGGAGCTGACCGACGAGGAGCGCGAGACGGTCGATGCCTACCGGGAGTCGCTGATCCTGGCGATGGCCGAGCACGACGAGGGGCTCGAGGAGAAGGTGCTCACGGAGGAGGAACCGACCGAGGAGGAGATCTGGTCGGTTCTCCGACGCCTCACGCTGGCCAGCACGGTTCGGCCGGTCTTCTCGGGGAGCGCCCTGCGAAACTGGGGCGTCCAGCCCCTGCTCGACGCGATCCTCAAGCTCATGCCGTCGCCGCTCGAGAAGCCACCCCAGTCGGCCACGCAGCCCTCTGGCGAGACCGAGATCGTCGAGATCACGGCAGACGGCGACCTGGCGGGGCTGGTGTTCAAGGTCCAGCTCCTCGAGGGCCGTCGCCACTGCTTCACGCGTCTCTACCGAGGGGTGCTCGAGCCAGGCGACACCGTGCGGATCGGCCACTCCGACGTCACCGAGCGCGTCGCGCGGGTCTTCGACATCTCCGCGAACAAGAAGACGCGCATCAAGACTGCGGAAGCAGGTCAGATCGTCGTTCTGTCGGGGCTGCGGGCGGCGACCACCGGCGACACGGTGTGCGCCGTGGACCATCCGCTGCTGCTGGAGTCGATCGACGCCCGCGAGCCCGTGCTCGGCTTGGCGATCGAGCCCAAGTCCTCGGCCGACGAGGAGAAGCTGCTTGAGGTCCTCGCCAAGATCTGCGAGGAGGACCCCACGCTACGCTTCGAGGACGACACGGAGACCGGGCAGAAGGTCCTCAAGGGGATGGGGGAGCTGCACCTGCAGATCAACTTCGAGCGCCTCGAACGGGAGTTCAACCTCGAGGTCAACGTGGGCAAGCCCCGGGTGGTGCACCGCGAGACCATCGGGGCCCCCGGCGAGGCCGAGGGAAGCGTCGATCGGGTGATCGACACCGGGGCTCAGCCGCTGGAGCTCAAGGCCAAGGTCCGGGCCCGCGTGGAGCCAGCCGCCAGGGGAGCCGGCGTGAGCGTCACGAGCGAGCCGAAGTGGCTGCCCGCGGAGATGGATCCCACGGCGGACCAGCGCGCGGCCGTCGCCCAGGGCGCCCGCGACGCGCTGTCGGGCGGGCCGGTCGAGGGCGCACCGCTTCAGGATGTCGAGGTGCAGGTCCTCCAGGTGGAGACCTTCGGCGCAGCCGCCTCCGGCCCGCAGGCGCTGCGGATCGCCGCGGCGGGCGCGGTGCGGGAGGCCCTCGTCAAGGCCGGGGGCCTCGTGATGCAGCCCATCATGAAGGTGGAGGTCGTGGTCCCGGAGGAGAACATGGGGCAGACGCTCGGCGACCTGCAGTCGCGGGGCGCGACGATCCTCGGGCAGTCCCCCGAGGGCGACTCCTCGCGGATCGAGGCCGAGTGCGGACTGTCGCAGCTGATCGGCTACGCGATGGATCTGCGCTCGAACACGCGCGGGCGCGGGCAGTTCGTCATGGAGTTCGACCGCTTCGACGTGCTGTAGGCGGACAACCCTGGGCTCACCGAGCCCATAGATCGGGAGCATGGCTTCGAGGCTCCCCGCGCTCCCGGCCGATGTTCGCTTCCGCGTCGCCGGCCTCCATGTCGCGCTCGTCCTCCTTCACGCGGCCGCCCTGGCGGCGTGGGCGGGGCTCACGTTGCAGGCCCCTGCCACCTCGCGGGAGGTGCTCGGTGGGGCCGCCCTCGCGGTGGTCGGGCTCACGGCGTTGCTGCTGTACCAGGCGCTGCCCCAGCCCGACTCCGAGCCCGCTCGCCGCGTGCTCGAGCGCTGGTCGGTGGCGCTCCATCTCGCGTACACCACCTGCCTCGCCACGTGTCTCGCCCTGTGGGCGTTCGCCGACTACGCCGCCACGAGCCCCACCCCGCACGAGGAGGCCCTCAAGGTCTGGTTCCTCTCGCTCGGATTCTTCGGGGGCTTCCTCAACCTCACGCGCTCTACGGGCACGCGGGCCACCGCCTCCACCATCCACGCCACCACCCGGCGCATGGCGCGCCAGCTGGAGCTCGTGCGCCAGGGCCAGCGCACGAACGCCGAGCTGTACGCGCAGGCCGTCAACGCCCAGCTCGCCACCGACCACGAGGCTCTCGGCGTCGCGCTCGTGCGCATGGTCGACGCAGCGCGGGCCCACCCGACCATCCCGGCCAGCCGGCTCACGGTCAGCCTGTGGGTCAAGGGGCGCGGTCGGTGGAGGATCCTCGCCGGCTCGGGGATCTCCGATGCCACCCGCGAGCAGTTCACGCAGCCCGTCGTCGCCGAGCCCACGGCCGGGGCTGGGGTGGTCGCGAGCCTGGCGGCATCGGGGGACACCCTCCTCGTCGAGCCGCACGTGGAGCGCCACCCGTGGTACCGGGAGAACCCCCTGCGGGCGGCCGAGCACAGCGGTATCGCCGTAGTGCTGATCGAGGACTTTCGCGGGGCGCCGATGGCCGCGCTCTGCCTCACCGCGCGGCCGGGCACGCTGCTGCCCCACCACGAGCGAGACGCGGAGGCCCGCGACGACCTCGTGAGGCTGTTGATGGCATGGAAGATCGCGTTTACGCTGCCTATGTTGCGGCTCGTGCATCGTGCAGAGTGAGCCCGAGGAGAGAGCCATGAAGCGAACCGTCGGCAACGTAGAGCCGGTCGCGGCGGCGTCTGCCGAGGACCGGCGCTCCCGGGTGAACTGGGAGGCGCTCGAGGAGTTCGTGCAGTCCCACCGCGCACGGGTCCGGCAGTGGCGCGTACGAGCGTCTGACGAGGCCACCGAGATCGCCAGCCCAACAGCGTCCCCGGCTCCCGAGGGCGGGATCTGAGCATGGCGAGCGTGCCATGGCAGGGCTGGTGCGTGCTCGTCGCCGTGTGTGCGCTGCCCTACCTGCTCACGTTGCTTGGCGGGGCCGCGCGCAGCCTCGTGCCGCGCGGGCCTTCGATCCGCCTGCCCACCGCGGCGGGAGCCTGGCTCGAGGCGGTCATCGCGGCGCGAGGCCTCCCCGTCACCGTGGAGGTGCACGCCGAGCCAGGGATCGACGCCTACATCCCCGGCGCTCGCGCCATCGGGCTCACGCCCGGCACCTACACCGGGCGCTCCCCCGAGGAATGGGCGGTTGCCGCCCACGAGCTCGGTCATGCCCAGACCAGCCTGCTCCATCCCCTCCTCGCCGACCTCCTGCCCGTCCTCCGGCTCCTGCAGGGCCTGCTCTGGCGTGCGTTCTGCGCCACGCTGGGGTGCGCCGCGCTCCTCCACTCGTCGGATCTCCTCAGCGCCGCGTGGGCGCTGCTGGTCGGGGCCTCGGTGGTCTCCCTCGGGGTCCTCGCAGACGAGGCGAGTGCCAGTGCATGGGCCGTGCAGTCGCTGCGAGGGGCAGGCGTGGCCCCGGCCGCCCGGCGGGCCGCCGCCTGGTCGATGGCCGGCTCGCTCACCGCCTACGGTCTGCTTGCCTTCGGCAAAGGCGCCGTCCTCGTCACCTGGCCCGCGCTCACCGAGCTCCTCCCGGGGGGCGCGCCTGCCTCGCTCCCCGAGCCGGGGCCGCTCGTGCTGTGGCTCGCGGTCGTGTTGGTGCCCGTCCTGCTGCTGAGAGCGGCGCACGTGGTGCTGCAGGTGATCAAGCCAGAGCCGGTGACCACGGACTTCCGCTTGTTCTCGGTCACGCACCGGGAGGGTCAGTGGGAGTTCGTGTCGGGGATCGGCGCACTCGTGCTCGTGGTGGGGCTCCATGCCTGGTTCGCCGATCCTGTCGGGAGCATCGCCCTCGCCCTCGCCCTCGCCGCGTCCACCGCGATCGCACCCGCGGCGGGGTTCGCGTGGGCCCTCCTGGTCATCCCCGCGCTCTTGGTGTTTCGACCCGCGCGCCGGGCCTCTGTGCACCGCAACGTCGAGGGCCGCGCGGTGCCGGGCACCGCTCCGGAGGCGGTGATGGCGATGTACAGCAACCCGCCCTGGTACCTTCGGGCGCGATGGCTCGCCCACCTCGCGTACCTGCCGCTCATCGGGCTGCTGGTCTATCGCTGGGTGGCCTGATCGAGCACGTCGAGCCGGTCCGGCTGGCCGGCGGGTCCCCCCCGGGGTAACGGGCGTGTCGGTCTTGACAAAGTCCCCGGAGTCGCATGGGCGCCATCCTCTTGCTCGAGGACGGTCGGCAGTTCGCTGGTGAGGCGTTCGGTGCCGCCACCACCAAGGTCGGCGAGGCCGTCTTCAACACCGCCATGACGGGCTACCAGGAGGTGTTGACGGACCCCTCCTACGCCGAGCAGGTCGTCACCATGACGGCCCCACACATCGGCAACACCGGCGTCAACCTCGAGGATCCGGAGAGCCATCGCGTGTGGGCGGCGGGCTTCGTCGTCCGCGAGCTCACCCGGGGCCCGTCGTCGTGGCGGGCCACCGGCGGGCTCGACCAGTACCTGGTCCAGCACGGGATCCCGGGCATGCAGGGGATCGACACCCGCGCGCTCGTCCGGCACGTCCGCACCCGCGGCGCGATGCGCTGTGTGCTGTCCACCGACGGAACCCCCGTCGAGAAGCTGCGCGAGCAGCTCGAGGCCTGGCCCGGGATGGAGGGGCGCGCCCTCGCGATCGAGGTCACGACCCCCGAGGTCACGGTCGCGGCCGATCCGGCGTCGCCCACCGCACGCATCGCGGTGCTCGACGGGGGCTGCAAGCGCAACATCGTGCGGCTGCTCCGCGATGCTGGAGCCTACGTGCGGGTCCACCCGCTGACCGATCCCCCCGAGGCCTTCACGAAGGACGTCGACGGTGTGCTCATCAGCAACGGCCCCGGAGACCCCGCGGCGCTGCCGGAGGTGGTGAGCCACGTCCAGCAGGCCCTCGGCTCCGTGCCCATGGTCGGGATCTGCCTCGGCTGCCAGGTGCTGGCGCTCGCGTGCGGCGCGCGCACCTTCAAGCTCAAGTTCGGCCACCGGGGAGCCAACCAGCCAGTCCGCGACGAGCGCAGCGGCAAGGTCGCGATCACCAGCCAGAACCACGGCTTCGCGATCGACGAGGACAGCCTGAAGGCGGCCGGCGCGGAGATCACCCACACGCACCTCAACGACGGCACGGTCAGCGGGTTCGTACACCTCGGCCGCCGGGTGATGGCGGTCCAGTTCCATCCCGAGGCATCGCCGGGCCCCCGCGACGGTCAGTCGGTGCTCACCGACTTCCTCACGTTCATTCAAGACGGAGGGCGCGCCGAATGAGTCGCCGCATTCCCGAGGGCAGCACCATCCTGGTGATCGGCTCGGGTCCGATCGTCATCGGGCAGGCCTGCGAGTTCGACTACTCCGGCACCCAGGCCTGCAAGGCGATCCGGGCGCTCGGCCACCGCGTGGTCCTCATGAACAGCAACCCGGCCACCATCATGACGGACGAGGGGCTCGCCGACGCGACCTACGTCGAGCCGCTCACGGTGGATGCCGCGCGGCAGATCATCGCGCGGGAGCGCCCCGACGCCGTGCTACCGACCGTCGGCGGGCAGGTCGGCCTCAACCTCTCGCTCGAGCTCCACGAGGCCGGGGTCCTCGAGGAGTTCGGGGTGCGCCTGATCGGGGCAGACCCCGAGGCCATCGGGCTCGCGGAGGACCGCCAGCGGTTCAAGGACGCCATGATCGAGATTGGCGTCGGGGTGGCGGAGTCCGGCACCGCCACCACCCTGCCCGACGCGGAGGCGCTGCTCGACAAGGTGGGCCTGCCCGCGATCATCCGGCCCTCCTTCACCCTCGGGGGAGCCGGCGGAGGCATCGCCTGGAACATCGACGAGTTCCGCGAGATCGTCACCGAGGGGCTCAAGCTCTCTCCCGTCACCCAGGTCCTCGTCGAGCGCTCGCTCCTCGGGTGGAAGGAGTTCGAGCTCGAGGTCATGCGCGACGTCGCGGACAACGTGATCATCATCTGCTCGATCGAGAACTTCGACCCGATGGGCATCCACACGGGCGACTCGATCACCGTCGCGCCCGCGATCACCCTGACCGACCGCGAGTACCAGCACCTGCGCGACCTCTCGCAGCGGATCATCCGGCGCGTGGGCGTGGAGACTGGTGGCTCGAACATCCAGTTCGCCGTGAACCCCGAGAACGGCGAGGTCGTGGTCATCGAGCTGAACCCCCGGGTGAGCCGCTCGAGCGCCCTCGCCAGCAAGGCCACGGGCTTCCCGATCGCCAAGATCGCCGCCCAGCTCGCCATGGGCCTCACTCTCGACGAGATCGACAACGACATCACGAAGGTCACGCCGGCCTGCTTCGAGCCCAGCCTCGACTACGTCATCGTCAAGATCCCACGGTGGAACTTCGAGAAGTTCGCGGGCTCCGACCGCGTGCTCGGCACGGCCATGCGGTCGGTGGGCGAGGTGATGGGCATCGGGCGCACCTTCCCGGAGGCCATGCTGAAGGGCATCCAGAGCCTCGAAGGCGGCTTCCCCGACGTCACGGGCTGGGAGGACCAGGAGATCCGCGAGGCCCTCGCGCGCGCCACGCCGGACCGACTCGCTGCGATCTTCGAGGCCTTCCGCCGTGGCTGGGACCCCACGAGGGTGGGCCGGATCACCAAGATCGATGGCTGGTTCCTCGATCAGATCCATCGCGTCGTCCGGTTCGAGCAGAGCCTCTCTGGTCGCTTCGTCGACACGGTGAGCGCCGAAGAGCTCGGGCGGGCCAAGCGGATCAGGGTGTGGAAGTGATTGCTTCGCTTCCTTATTACGCTGAACGGTTTG
>CAYMSU010000088.1:0-6096 GCA_964393165.1 uncultured Enterobacteriaceae bacterium | reverse complement strand
CGGGCCAAGCGCTTCGGCATGTCCGACGCACAGCTCGCGGCGCTCCTCGGCTGTCGCGAGGATGCGATTCGCCGCCGGCGGCTGAGCGATGGGCTCCGCCCCACCTACAAGCGTGTCGACACCTGCGCCGGCGAGTTCGAGAGCTTCACCCCGTACCTCTACAGTTCCTACGAGGACGAGGACGAAGCAGGCGAGTCGACCTCGGACCGGGTCGTGGTGCTCGGAAACGGGCCCAACCGCATCGGCCAGGGCATCGAGTTCGACTACTGCTGCTGCCACGCCGCGTTCGCAGTACGCGAGGCTGGGCTCACGTCGGTGATGGTCAACTGCAATCCGGAGACCGTCAGCACCGACTACGACACCTCCGACAAGCTCTACTTCGAGCCGTGCACGGTGGAGCACGTCTCGTCGGTCCTCGACCGCGAGAAGCCCCGCGGCGTGATCCTGCAGTTCGGAGGGCAGACCCCGCTCAAGCTCGCCCACGACGTGGGGCCGGTACTCGGCACGTCGCCGGATGCGATCGACCTGTGCGAAGACCGCGAGCGGTTCAGCGCGCTCTTGTCCCGGCTCGACATCCCGCAGCCGGAGTCGGCGATCGCCCACAACGAGGCCGACGCAGCGGCGATCGCGGCCCGCCTCGGGTTTCCGCTCCTCGTGCGCCCGTCGTACGTCCTCGGGGGCCGCGCGATGTCGATCTGCTACGACGACGCAGATCTCGAGCGCGTCGTCGGCGAGGCCCTGTCGAGCAGCGATACCCGCGGCCTGCTCATCGACCGTTACCTCGCGGGCGCCCGCGAGTACGACGTCGACGCCCTCGGAGACGGCACCCACGTACAGATCTGCGGCATCATCGAGCACATCGAGGAGGCCGGCGTACACTCCGGGGACTCGGCGGGAGTCCTCCCGCCGGTGGAGCTGTCGCGGGAGGAGCGGGCTCAGATCCAGTACTTCACCGAGCGGATCGCCAAGGCGCTCGGGGTCGTCGGCCTGGTCAACATCCAGTACGCCATCCAGGACGGCGTGGTCTACGTGCTCGAGGTCAACCCGCGCGCGAGCCGCACGGTTCCCTTCGTCGCCAAGGCCACCGGCGTGCCCATCGCAAAGCTCGCCACCCGCCTGTGCCTCGGCGAGAAGCTGGCGGACATGCCCATCGAGCCCCGGGGCACCGAGCTGTACTACATCAAGGCCCCGGTGTTCCCCTGGCGCAAGTTCACCGGCCACGACGTGGTGCTCGGGCCCGAGATGCGTTCCACGGGCGAGGTCATGGGCGTCGGCTGGTCCTTCGGCGAGGCCTACGCGAAGGCCCTGATCGCCGCAGGAATGACGCTGCCCACGGAGGGGGGCGTGTTCTTCTCCGTGCGCGACGCCGACAAGCAGCAGAGCGTCGGGATCGCGGGGGCCCTCGCGCACATGGGCTTCACCCTGTACGCCACGAGCGGCACCGCGCGATTCCTCGCCGAGAAGGGCATCGATGCGGCCAGGGTATTCAAGGTGCGGGAGGGGCGTCCCGACGCCGTCGACCACATCAAGAACGGGGAGATCAAGCTGATCATCAACACTCCGCTCGGCAAGAAGGCCCGCTACGACGAGCTCGCCATGCGCCTCGCGGGGCTGACCTACGGCGTCCCCTGCATCACCACGCTGTCCGCGTCGAAGGCCGTGGTGACCGCCATCCGCAGCATTCGCGCGGGGGAGCTCCGGGTGCTCAAGCTCCAGGAGCTCCGGTGACCGCGGATGCTGTCGAGCTGTACTTCGACGCTGGGGATCCGTGGAGCTGGGTACTCTGGGACGATCTCGTCGGGCTCGCGGACCGCGCCGGTCGGCCGCTGCAGGTGTTTCCCGTGGCGCTGCCGGCGCCCCAGTCGTACACGAGCGCCGGTCGCGAGCAGATCCTGCAGGCCTGGCTCGATCGCGCGGCCGCCTCGCGTGGCCTCCCTCCGCCGCGCCGGTCGGTGCCCCGTGAGGTGCTGGATGCCGCGATGGGCGGCCTCGCGCAGCTCGACGCCGGCGGCCGTCGCGAGGCCAGCCGCGCCCTGCTCGAGGCCGTGTGGCGCGACGACGCCGAGCCTGCTCCCGGACCGGGCACGGCTGCCGATCTCGCTCCCTTCGCTGCGCAGGCGGCCGACCGCGGGGTGTTCGCCACCCCCACCATGGTCGTCGACGGCGAGATCTACTGGGGAGAGCCCGACCTGAGGTTCGCTCGCGCCGCGCTGGGCGAGGCGGTCGCTCCTGGCCCGTTCCCGCCGGCCGCGGGTCGGAAGCTCCGCTGGTTCCACGACTTCGCGTCGCCGTACAGCTACCTCTCGTCCACCCAGATCGGCCGCCTGGAGCGGGAGTCGGGGGTCACCGTGCAGCCGGTGCCCATCCTGCTCGGCGCCCTGTTCCGCGAGATCGGAACCCCCATGGTGCCGCTGCAGTCGTTCGGTCCCCTCCGGCAGGCGTGGCAGGCGCGCACGATCGCCCGATGGGCGTCGTACTGGGGCGTGGACTTCCGCTTCCCCAGCGCGTTTCCGTTTCGCACGGTCACCGCCCTGCGGGTGGCGCTGCTCGCCCCGACCGCTCACGAGGCGATCTATCGCGCGGGGTGGGCCCAGGACCGCGACATTGGAGACGACGAGGTGCTCCGGACCGTGCTCGACGAGGCAGGGTTCGACGGCGCGGCGCTCCTCGCGGCCACCCAGGATCCCGCGGTCAAGGAGCAGCTGAAGGCGAACACCGCGGCGGCCGCTGCCCGCGGAGTCCACGGAGTGCCCACGTTCGAGGTCGGTGGAGGGGTCGAGGTCGATGGCGGCCACGCGATGGTGTGGGGGCAGGACCGCTTGGAGGACGCTGCCGAGCTGCTCGCTCACCCCACCGCGCGATAGACCCGTCGCGCCGGCACCTGTACGGGCCGGCCTTCGTCGACGAGCCACCCCGTGAGGTGGCCCCCGTACACACAGCCCGTGTCGAGGCCGACCAGCCATGGCACGCCGTGCCGCTCGCGCTGGACGTAGCCGCGCCGGGCGTCGTGGCCGAACAACACGCGGCGGGGGCCCTCGTACACCTCCCACCAGCGCGGGTCGGTGGCGCGATCCCGAGGCCACCGACGCAGCCGGGTGGCCGTGGTCGCGCGGGTGAGCGCAAGCGACCCGAGCGGGTGTAGTGCGGCGTGCACCACCGTCCACTCGAACACCTCCCGGAACAGCGGGAGCCGATGGAGGTAGGTGCGCCACCCGGGGTCGGCGGCGTCGAGGGCGGCCACGCAGGCCCGCCCGTCGTCGTCGTCCGGCCGCGCCCCGCGAAGCACGTCGATCAAGCGCTCGTCGTGGTTGCCGAGCACGGCCCGCATGCCCCGATCCCGGATCTGGGCCCAGACGCCCGCGGGATCGGGACCCTTGGTGAACAGGTCACCGACCAGCACGACGTCGTCGGGTGCGTGGGCGTCGCACAGCTTGGCGAGCTCGTCGGCGCAGCCGTGCACGTCGCCGATCACGAGGGTGCGCCGCGAGAGTGGGCGCGGCACCGGGAGCATCTCGAATCCTCAGCCGCGCGAGAGCCCTGCGAGGGCCTCGCCTTCGCCCGGCAGGTACCCGAGCGACCGAGCCCGCGCCAGCAGCTCGCGCCATGCGGGCGCCGCGTCCTCGCCGCGGCGCGCCGCCCGGCGCGCGTCCAGCGCGAGCGCGGACGTCGCGAGCTCCACGAACGCGGACCTCGCGGCGCGCTGCCGCACCGCTTCCCAGGCGTCGACGTCGGGCTCGCCCGCCGCGCACAGCAGCAGCCCGCCGTACAGCGACAGCTCCTCGAGGCCGTGGGCCGTCCCGAGGGCCACCGCGAGGCGGGCCTCCTTCGCGCAGAGCGCGAGCTCGCCCGCGGCCTCGGCGGTGCGGGCCCGCTCCACCGCGAACAGCGCACGGCCGTAGCCGGCATCGTTTGGCGGCGCGACGGACAGCGCCGCCTCGAGCTCACCCCGGTGGCGGTGCCACCGGACGCGCACCGCCGGGTACTCGGGGTCGGGGGGGGCCTCGGCCTCGTCCCAGGCTGCCAGGCCGGCAGTCGCCAGCTCCTGGCTCCCCGAGACGTCGGCGACCTGCAGCGCGGTGCGCGCCAGGGCCGCCCGGACCCCGTGGAGGAGGTGCTGGTCGACTCGATGGGTCGCGCGCACCACGAGCTGCTCTGCGCCGAGCGCCTCGCCGAGCTCGGCTCGCAGCGTGGCGAGCTGTAGCAGGGCGCGCACCTCGCACGCCACGTCTCCGGCGCGCGCGAAGCCGTCGACGGCGGCCTGCGCCGCGGCGGCGGCGCCGCGGCGCGGCCCTCCCCGCCGGAGACCCTCCGCGAGGACGTGCTGAAGCACCGCGAGCACGTGTGGGGGCGCCTGCTCGCTGGCCTCCCGAAGCGCCGCGCGGGCGTGGGTCGCCGCCTCCCCCGGGGCGCCCTCGAGCGAGAGCCGCGCCCGCGCCGCCTGAACGCGGAGCCGGTCTACGTGCTGCTCGAGCGGCAGACGGACGTCGGCGGCGGCGGCGCCGCCGAGCGCAGCCTCGGCCCGCGCGAGATCCTGCGCGGCGGCGGCCACGTCGCCCTGCGCGAGTCGCGCCTCGACCGCGCTCAGCAAGGCCCGGATCCTGTCCTCCGGAGCCGCCCCCGAGGCTGCGCGGAGCGCCTTGACCAGCGCGGACCGAGCGTCCTGCTGACGCAACGCACTCTCCGCTCGGAGGACGCGCACCTGGCTGCGGTGCGCCTCGGTTCGCGCGTGCTGCTCGGCGGCGGTCAGGTGAGCAGCCGCGATCCGGCCGTGGACGTAGAGCGAGACCCGCGCCCGCGCGCGCGCCCGCGTGAACGCGCACGTGCTCGCGGTGGGCGCCTCCAGGGTCTCGAGCAGGTGGAGCAGCCGGTGCGCATCCAGGAACCGGTCTGCGCGCTCCGCCGCGAGCACCGCCTCGGCCGCGGGCGTCCAGGCGCGGTCGGGCTGCTGGGCGAGCAGGCGGAGGGCCGCCAGCGCGGCGCCGTCCTCTGGGCGGTGGGCCTCCCACGTCGCCGCGAGCGCTCTCGCGGAGCGCTCGACGTCGGCGAGTCGCGGCAGCGCGAGGCGGCGGGCGGTGGGCCCCGCGAGCGTGGCGCCCTCGGCAGTGGCCTGCACCCACGGGCGGGCCGCCACGCCTCCGCAGGCGCGGTACACGACCGCCGGCACCGGCGCCTCGCGCAGGGTCAGCGGCCACACGGTGCCGGGGGGCGGCTGGAACGGCTCCCGACGCCAGGTCGCCAGCGACGCGTAGGCGCCCTCCGCGGCCTCGGCGGGCGATCGCGCGTCCGCCGACAGGTCACCCTCCGGGATCAGGGGCGACGCCACCGCGGCCGCGTCTTCCGGGCCGAGGGCGGGGAACCGCGTCACGGTGGATGTGGGCGCCAGCACCTCGAGCAGACGACGGCTCGCCGGCGTGGACCACCTCGGCTCGTGTAGCAGGAGCACGCGCACGCCAGCCGGCGGCTGCCCCGGGAGTGCCGCCAGCATGCGCGCGGTGAGCGGATCGACCTGCTCGAGCCGGTGCACGACGAGCAGCACCGATCGCGACTTCCCGAGCCGGCCCAGCACGGGGCCGAAGGCCGCGACCACCTGCGGCAGGGATGCGCGCGACAGGGCCTCGGGAGCCCCTGGCAGGTCGAGCTCGGGCCACCGTGCCCGGAAGACCTCTGCGTCCTCGAGCACATCGGCGAGCACCGACCGCGGCAGCGCCGCTCCCAGGGCTGCGAGGCACTGGCGCAGCGGTCCTCCGACATCGTCGACGGTGCACGTCAGGTGCAGGACCCACCGACCCTCGGTCAGCGCGAGCCGGTGGACGTGCTCCGCGACGCGAGACCGGCCACTCCCCGCGGGGCCTTCGAGCACCTGGACGGGCGCCCCCCGCCCGGCGACGAGCGCCCGCTCCACGGGATCGAGCCACTCCCCGGGGTGCACGAACGGGGGCTCCGGCCACTCCGCGGACGGCTCCCCGATCTCGAGGCGCTGCAGCGCGCGAGCGGCCTCCCGCGCCGTCGGCCGCTCCCCAGGATCGAGCACGGTCATGCGCTGGATCAGCGCCCCGAGCCCCCGTGGCCGCGCTTGTAGCCAAACTGCCAGAGGCC
>CAYMSU010000087.1:0-15797 GCA_964393165.1 uncultured Enterobacteriaceae bacterium | reverse complement strand
CGACAACGCGCTCGACGGCGTCGCCCGGGACTACGCCGGCGCGTGGGAGGTGGTGTCCGACTAGACCGGCGACGGAATCGCCGACCTGCTCGTGCAGGAGGCGGACGGCACCTGGGCGATCTACGGAGCCCCGGTCACCTTCGCGAGCTTCGGCGATCTCTCGTCGGACCTCGTGCGGCGGCCGTGGCCGTGGGCGTTCGATCACCTGTACGGCCTGCCGGTCGACGCCACGGGCAATCAGATCCCCGACTACCTCGCCGTGCTCGACGACGTGCTGTACCTGGTCCCGGGCGGCGCGGGGGCGGGCCGCGTCCACGGGCCGGTGGCCGGGTGGCGCCTCGACGGGCGGGTCCCGCCGTCGCCGGATCTGGCGTTCCGGGAGGCCGACGGCGCGAGCATGCTCGTCGACCTGTCGGGGAGCATCGCGGTGATCGACCTCGAGCCCGGCGGAGAGTAGACTGACCCACCGTCGGAGGCGTCGTGCGGTCCCCTTCTCTGGCAAGCCTCGTGGCCCTGCTCGCGGCCTGCTCGAGCGGGAGCCCCGGCCCCGACGGGGGCAACGGAACCGACACCGGCCCCTGCGACGTCGCCGTGCAGCAGGGGGCGCGGTGGGCGGATCTCGGCGCAGGCGAGGACTTCTACGAGCCCCTCGCCGACGGCGACCCGATCCTCATCGTGTTCGGGCCCCAGGGCGGCTACCACCTCGACGGATCCGTGCGCGTGGCGGGGGTCGACCCCGGCGACCCCGAGCTGCCCCCCGGAGATCCGGCCCACCCGCAGACCACGTTCGAGGTCCGGCGCGAAGACGGCTCGCTGGCGAGCGGGGTGCCCGGCGATCTGCGCGCGCTCACCTACCGCGAGGCGCTCCGCCCGACGTGCGCCGAGGGCGTCTTTCAGATGGCCGGGCGCGAGATCTTCCTCGCCTTCACCGACCGCGACCTCGACGGCGAGACCCTGACCATCACCGTCACGGTACAAGACCCCGACGGGATCACGGTTAGCAACGCGCACGAGGTCGTCGCCGAGCCCAGCCCCTTCAACTGAGCGCGCGCTCCTCGCCCCCCGGGGGCAGGGGCTCCTACTCCACGATGCGGGCCTGGACGTAGTCCGTGCCCCACGCAGCGTCGGCCGTGATCTGGTCGAGCCCCCGGGTCGTGAGCGCCCCGTCGAACAGCGCCTGCAGCGGGCTCGCGCTCCCGCGCAGGGCCACCGGCCGCGGATCCTCGCGCTGCTTGACCGACCGCTCGAGCCCGAACAGGTCGACGAAGTCCTCCGTGGCGATCAGCTTGAACCCGAGCGGGCCGGGTGCCTCGTCCGCCTCGAAGCCGGGGATGTCGAGGTGCTTGCCCGCCGGCACGAAGGACCGATCCCGGCCCTCCCCGAGCGTCGGATCGGGGAACACGAGCTGGGTGCCGCCGTCCGTGCGCAGCTCCACCACGCCGACGTACAGCGGCTCCGACGAGTGGTTGTGGACGCGGAGGTCGAAGGCCTGGCCCCGCGTGATCGCGTCGGGATCGCCCTTCGTGACGAGCTCGAGCTCGACCTCCCGCCGCGTGCCGGCGTCGCGGTTCTCGATCTGCAGGATCCGGGTGCGCATCGCGTGGAGATCGACCGCCTGCGCCACGACCTCGCCCAGGTCGTCGGCCGACCAGGCCACCGACGGGCGCATCGCCGCGCCGCGGGACGTCGGCAGGGGCACGGGGGCCGGCGGGCTCCCGGTCAGGAACGTGAGCTGCCCGCCCTCGAGGCTCGCCACCAGGTCGGTGGCGGCCTCGCGCTCGCCCTCGCCCACGAGCTCGACCCCGGACAGGCCCGACAGCACCTCGCGCAGGCGCGCCGCATCGGCGGGCGACAGGCCGCGCAGATCGAACCGCGGCCGGAACAGCGTGGTCGCCGCCTGGAGCAGGCGCCCCTGCAGGCCTTCCTGGCGCGCTGCCGCCACCGCCTTCGCGCCCGTGGTGACGCGGGCCGACGACTTGGCCAGCGACACGTCGGTGAGCGCGACCCGCGCCACCGCCGCCTCGGGGGTGAGCGCCTCGGGCGCCGCGTCGCGCGGGTACAGCCCCACCTCGTCGCCGAGCGCGAGCCCGTGCACGACGCCGCCCATGACCTCGACTTCGCTCCCCCCGGCCTCGGTCACCCTCACCGGCAGCGTGCGCGGCGCGCGGCTGAAGCCGCCGTCGAGCAGCCGCTTGTCGCTCGGCCCCTCGAGCTGCGGGACCTGATCGAGGCCGAGCCCCAGCATGCGGATGCGCAGCCCGTCGACCAGCCCCCGCCAGGTCAGGTGATCCGGGGCCTGGTCGAGCATCTTCAGCAGCACGTGGGTCATCGCTCCCATGGCCACCGGCGTGCCGTCGCTGCCCGGCAGGTCGAGCTCGAGCGCGGGCTCCTCGGCCCGCGCGGCCGTCAGCAGGATCGCCTGGCTCGCGACCCCTTCGGCGAGCACCCCGCCGCCATCGGCCACCGCCTTCCGCCGCTTGCGCTCCGGCAGGGGCTCGCCCGCGGGGATCTCGTGGCCCTTCACCCGGACCGCGCCGCGCGTGGCGGTGCCCGAGTTGCAGGCGTCCAGGATGCTGATCGCGTGGTCGGTCTTCGCGGACAGCTCCGCGATCAGCTCCTGCAGCGCGTCATCACGCAGGTGCCCGAAGCCGTCGACGGTGCCCCGGTTGTCGTAGGGCACCAGCGCCTCGTCGAGGCCGTCGATCTCGTCGCCGTTGTCGTCGCGCAGCCGGTGGCCGTGGCCCGAGTAGTAGAACAGCGCGAGGTCGTCGCGGCTGTCGACCCCGTCGACCAGGTGCTCCCGGAACGCCGAGACGATCCCCGCCCCCGTCGCGTCGCAGTCGAGCAGCGTGCGGACCTCGAACCCGCGACGCTCGAGCAGCTCCTTCATGGCCCGCACGTCGTTGTGGGTGCCGGTCAGCGGAGACCAGCGCTCGCCGAGCTTCACCTTCGGCGGCCGACACTTCCTGTCGGACTCGCCGAGCGCCTCGGCGGCCGAGCCGTAGGCGTCGATGCCGACGAGCAGGGCGACCTTGTCGGGCTCGGCTGCGCCCGCCAGGGCAGACAGCGTGATCAGCAGGCTCGTCACGACTACTCCTTCACGATCTGGGCCTGGACGTAGTCCGACCCCCAGGCGGCCTCGACCGACACGCGCCGGCTCGACCGGGTGAGCAGGGCGCCCTGGAAGCCCTCGACGAGCGCCGCGAGCTCCGGATCCCCGATGCCCCGGTCCGACGACTCGGCCGACGACCCGCGCGTGCCGGGGGCGTTCACGGCGACCGCCTCCGCGCGGCACGGCACGATCTCGTCGACCCCGCCGAAGTCCACGAACTTGTCGGTCGTGATCAGCTTCCAGGCGACGGTCCCGACCGCGGGATCTGCGAGGAACGGGCCCACCTTCAGCACCCCGCCCGCCGGCACCCGGGTGCGGTCCCGCTCGCCGGGCACCGCCGCATCCGGGAACAGCAGCTGGGTGCCCCCGTCGGTGCGCAGCTCCACGATCGTCGCGAACTGATCCACGCGGTCTCGGTTGCGGATCACCAGGTGAAACCGCTCGTTCGTGCGCAGGAACGGATCCGACTGCCCGTCCTCGTGCTGCACGGTGAGCGCGACGTCCCGCCGCGTGGCCCCGACCTCGTTCGACACCTGCATGATGCGCACGCGCATCGCGTAGAGGTTCACCGCCTGGGTGAGCAGCTCGTCGAACCGGGGGTGGTCGAGCTTCAGGGTCTCGGCGAGGGGCTCGTTGCACGACAGCGGGAAGCCCACGGGCTTCGGCGGGATCCCGGTGACCATCCGCAGCCGTCCGCCCCGGGTCTCGAGCACGAGGTCGTCGGCCTGCGCCGCGTCGCGCGCGCCGAGTACCTGCACGTCCGTCAGCTGCCCGAGCACCTTCTCGATCCGCTTGCGCGCGCCTGGGTCGGTCGCCCGCTTCAGATCGAAGCGCGGCACGAACAGGTTCGACGCGGGGCGCACGAGCGTGGCGAAGAACCCCGCCTTCCGGGTGGCCTCGGGAAGCCCGCGGATCTGTCGCGAGGCGGCGGCCACGGAGCGGTCGATCGACACCGCCTCGAGCGTGATCTCGCCCGCCGACTTCGCCGACCCGGCCTGCGTGAGCGCCAGTACGTCGCCCTTGTGCAGGCCGTGGATCCGGCCCGCCTCCACCACGACCTCGCCGGGGGACCGCGGGCTCGGGAACGACCGCCACGACGACACCTTCGAGCCGAAGCCGCCGCCGAACACGTAGCGATCCGCGCGGCCCTCGAGCTGGGGATCCTGGGTGAGGCTCTCCGAGCGCATGCGCATGCGCACACCGTCGACGAGGCCACGCCACGTGAGGTGCCCCGAGGCGGACTCCAGGGTCTGCAGCATCAGGAAGGTCAGCGCGCCCATGTTCGCCTCGCGCGGCGTCGCGCCCTCCATGAACGCCTTCTCGATCGCGGGCTCCTCCGCCCGCGCCGCGCTCAGGAACACCACCCGCTCGGCGAGCGCGTCGGTCAGGAACGCCGAGCGGCTCTCGGGCTCGGGCCGGCGGCGGGCCTCGGGCAGCGGCGGCCCCGCGGGCGTGGGGCTCCCGCGCAGGACGACCTCGCTGCCGCGCAGCCCCGACCCGGAGTGGCACGAGTCGAGGATCACGACGGTGTTCTCGGACTTCGCGGCGAGCTTGCCGATCAGCTCGCCGAACTCGTCGTCGCGGAGGTTGGCCCGGCCGTCCCGCTTGCCGCGGTTGTCGTAGGGCACGAGCGACTCGTCGTAGCCGTCGGCCTCGTCGCCGTCGTCGTCGGTGATCTGCTGCCCGTGGCCCGAGAAGTAGAACACGACGATGTCGTCCTTGCTCTTGATCCGGGCCGCGAGCGCGGTGACCGCCTGCGCGATGCCCTCCCGCGTGGCCGCGCAGTCCGTGAGCGTGGTCACGTCGAAGCCGAGCTCCCGGCTCGACAGCCGCTTCTGCATCTGCGCCACGTCGTTGCGGGCCCCGTGGAGCACGCCCCACCGCTCCGCGGGGGCCACCGACGGGGGCTTGCACGCCGGCGACTCCTTGCCGAGCGCCTCCGCCCCGTCGCCGTAGGCTGCGATCCCCACCAGCAGAGCGAGCTTCTGCGGAGCCGCCCACGCCCCTGCCCCGAGCCACGCAAAGAGGATCCATCCGATCATGCCGCCTCCGGGCCCGGGGTGTACCATCCCCGGGCGCCGAGGTGCGGCCCCGATCCTCCACCCCGCGCTAGGGGCAGCTCACCACGACCTCGCTCCCGGTGCGCGTCACGTCGCACACCACCTCGTCGTCCACGGTGAGAGTGCCTGCGCCGGCCTCGGGGTCTCCCTCGAGCTCGAGCCGGCTCGTGTGCCCCGCGAAGCCCGTGTAGGTGAGGTCGAGGGCGTAGCTCTCGAGCGCGTCGCCGACGGTGACCACGGTGAGCTCGTCGAGCGCCCAGGCGCCGTCGTAGGACCGATCGCCCTCCCGGCCGCCGGTCACCTCGTAGCGCACGTCGCGCTCGCCCGAGAGCGCCACGCGGTAGCGCGCACCACCCTCGAGGGCCCAGCTGCCCTCGAGCGCGTTGGCCCCGACGGTGTAGGTGCGGTCGCGCCGGCCGAGCGTCCAGGTCGCCCCGCACGGGGTCTCCAAGGTGGCCACCCCGAACGTGCCCGAGACCGCGTTGCCGGCGTAGCCGGCGCACAGCTCGCAGTCCCCGACGCCAGGGAAGCACACCTCGTCCTCGACCGTGCCCTCGTCGAGCTCCGCGAGCGTGGCCGCCTGGTTCTCGGCGGTGCGGAGCAGGTCGTCGACATCCCGGCTGGCGGTCTCCGACAGCTCCTCGGACTCCTCGGGGGTGAGCGCGGGGCTGCAGGCGAACAGGGCGGGAAGTAGCGCGTAGCGGGTCATGGCAGGTCCTCCATCAGACACCCTCAGGATGACCTGCGGACGTGGGCAACCTTGCCCGACCCTGCCTCACCACCCCCGGGCCCCCGGGCCCCCGGGCGGTCGCGGGACGCGGTCAAGCAGGCTCTCGCTTTGCCGATCCCCGCACGACAGAGGTACCCGACCACACACATGCCACGTCCGCTTGCCATCGTGGGCGCGGGGCTCCGGTTCCCCGGTGGTGCGGTCGATCGCACCAGCGCCCAGCGCCTCTTCCTCGGGGACCGACCCGCGTGGGGCCCCGTCCCCGACGACCGCTGGGATCCGTCGGAGCGCAGCCGCAGCGGGCATCCGCTGCCCGAGGTGGGCGCCTTCCTGCCCGACGTCGAGGCCTTCGACCCGTCGGCCTTCGGCATCTCCCCCCGCGAGGCGCGCAGCATCGATCCCCAGCAGCGGCTGCTGCTCGAGGTCGCCTGGGAGGCCCTGGAGGACGCCGGCGTCTCGCCGCTCGGGATCTCCTCGGCGCGCATCGGCGTATACGTGGGCCTCGGCCTCGTCGACTGGAGCCGGCGGACCTTCGACCACCCCGACCCGAAGGCGCTGGACGCCTGGTCGGGCACCGGCGTGTTCCCGAGCGTGGCCGCGGGCCGCATCGCCTACGCCTTCGGCCTGCAGGGGCCCGCTGTCGCCGTCCAGACCGCCTGCAGCTCCGCGCTGGTGGCCGTGCACCTCGCCGCGCAGGCCGTGCTCGCCGGGGACTGCGAGGCCGCGCTGGCGGGCGGCGTGCACCTGCTGCTCGCGCGCGAGCCCACGCTGTACTTCGCCGAGCTGAAGGCCCTGTCCCCGACCGGGCAGTGCCGCGCCTTCGACGCCGCCGCCGACGGCTACGTCCGGGGGGAGGGCGCCGGCCTCGTCCTGATCAAGCCGCTCGAGCAGGCCCAGGCCGACGGGGACCGGATCCTCGCGGTGCTCAGGGGCTCCGCCGTCAACCAGGACGGCCGCTCCACGGGCCTCACCGCGCCTCACGGGGCCGCCCAGGTCGACGTGATCCGCCAGGCACTGGCGCGCGCCGAGGTCTCCCCGGCCGAGGTCGGGTTCGTGGAGGCCCACGCCACCGGCACGCCCCTCGGGGATCCGGTCGAGATGGGCGCCCTGCTCGAGGTGTTCGCCGGCGACGGCAAGCCCCTGCGCGTCTCGTCGGGCAAGACCCAGATCGGCCACCTGGAGGCGGCCGCGGGCATCGCCGGCCTGGTGCGGGCGATCGGAGCCGTGCGGGAGGGCCGCATCCCGCCCCACCTGCACCTCGAGCAGCTCAACCCCCGCATCGACCTCACGGGCGCGCGGCTCGAGCTGCCCCCGCAGCCCGTTCCCTGGTCCGACGACCACCGCATCGCCGGGGTCAGCGCGTTCGGGCTGTCGGGGACCAACGCCCACGTCGTGATCGAGGCGCCACCCGCGCCCCCAGCCCCTCGGCCGGTGGATCCGCCCGTGCTCGTCGCCGTCGGCGGGCACCGCAAGTCGGTCGTGCACGCGCGCTACGGGCAGCTGCTCACGATGCTCGAGGAGGTCGGCGAGGACGGCGACTGGGCCGGCGTGGCGCGCGCGATGGCGGTCGGCCGCGCCGATCTCCGCTTCCGCAGCGCCATCGTCGTCCACGGGCCCGACGAGCTGCCCCGCCACGCGCCGGTCACCGACGCGCAGGGCCGGGATCCGGGCCTCGTGTTCGCGTTCACGGGCCAGGGCAGCCAGTACCCCGCCATGGGCCACGACCTGTTCGAGGACGTGCCCGCCTACCGCGACGCGATGCGCGACCTCGACGCGCGCTTCCGCCCGCACCTCGGCGAGTCGCTGCTCGAGCTCGTGCACACGGGCGACGCAGAGGCCCTGCGCGACACCCGGATCACCCAGCCGGCGCTGTTCGCGGTCGAGTGGAGCCTGCTGCAGCTGTGGGCAGCGTGGGGCATCCACCCCGATGCGGTGCTCGGGCACAGCGTGGGCGAGCTCGTGGCGGCCTGTGCGGCCGGCGTGTTCACGCTCGACGAGGCCGTCGCGCTGGTCGCGGAGCGCGGCCGGCAGCTCGCCGAGACCACCCCCGAGGGGCTGATGGTGGCCCTCGCCTACGATCCCGACGCCGTCACCTCGTACGTCGAGGCGCGGGCCGAGGTGGCGGTGGCCTCCGTCAACGCCCCCGACGAGATCGTGATCTCCGGCGAGGTGGAGGCCGTGCGGGAGGTCGCCCGCGAGTTCGAGGGCCTCGGCGCGCGCGTCCGCGAGCTCGACGTCTCCCGCCCGTTCCACTCCCCCCTGGTCGAGCCCGCCGCCGCCGCGGTCGAGGCGTTCGTGGGGGGGCTGTCGCCGCGCGAGCCCCGCCTGCCGCTGTACTCCTGCGTGACCGCGGCCCGCGCGGGCTTCGAGATCACGACCGCCAGCTACTGGCGCAAGCACACCCGCCAGCCCGTGCGCTTCGCGGACGCGGTGCGGGCCGCCGTGGAGGACGGCTACGACACGTTCGTGGAGGTCGGGCCGCGCCGGGTGCTCGCCAGCGCGGGGGCCCGCGTGGCGCCCGAGGCCACCTGGCTGGGCGGCCTGCACCCCGATCGCGACGACCGCGAGCGCACCCTCGAGACGCTCGCCCAGCTGTTCCTCGGCGGCCGCTCGCCGAGCTGGCGCGCGGTGCACGCCCCCGCCGGCTGGCCCGACGCCCCTCCCTACCCGTTCACCCGGCAGACCCTGACCATCCGGCGGCCGCCCCCCCGGCGGGCGCGGTCCCTCGGCGACGTGCTCCCCCGGTACCGCGTGTCGTGGGAGACCCTCGAGGCCCCCGCGGCCACCGTCTCCGAGCAGCGCTGGATCGTGCTCGGCAACCCCGACGGCCTCGGCGGCGCCCTGCAGCGCCTGCTCTCGGAGGCAGGCGCAGACGCGCACTGCACCCCCGCGCTGCCCGAGCACGGGGAGCACTACGTGGTGTGGTTCCCCGAGCCGCTGCACGGGGGCCGCGGCCTCGAGCGTCGGCTGGCCGACGAGGCCGAGGTGTTCAGCCAGGATCTCGCCCGCACCGCCGACCTCCTGCGGGATCGCCGGGTCCGGCGCCTCTGGGTCGTCCTCCGGGCCACCCGCGACGACGTGATCGCGTCGGCGTTCGCGGGGTTCGGAGCCACCGCCGCCCTCGAGTCCCCCCGGTGGGGCGGGGTCGTGCGGGTGGCGCCCAAGATCCCCGTCCGCGAAGCCGCCCAGGCGATCTTCGCCTCGGTGGCGCCCGACGGCGACGAAGACGTCGTGGTCATCTCCAAGGCGGGCCGCCAGGTCCCGCGCCTCGCGGCGGTCCTCGCGCCCGCGGCGGAGCCCCCCCGGCTCGATCCCGAGGCCCGGTACGTCGTGTCCGGAGGGCTCGGCACCCTCGGGCTCGCGATCGCCGGCCTCCTCGTGGACCTCGGGGCGCGCCACCTCGTGCTCCTGTCCCGCAGCGGCCCCCCGAGCGACGGCGGGGATCCGGCGAGCGTGGCGCTGGCCGAGCTCCGCGACCGGGGCGCCCGGATCGCCACGCCCGCCGTGGACGTGACCGACGCGACGGCGGTGCATGGCGCGTTCATGGCGTCGTCGCGGCCGATCCGCGGGGTCGTGCACGCCGCCGGCGTGGGGAGCCCGCGACCCGTCAGCGAGCTCGACGAGGCCGGGATCCGCGAGCCGATGGCGGCGAAGCTCCTCGGCGCCGAGGTGCTGATCGCGCTCACGGAGAAGGACAAGGAGCCGCTCGACTTCCTCGTGCTGATCTCGTCGGTGGCGGCCATCTGGGGCAGCACCCGCATGGCCGCCTACGGCGCCGCCAACCGGGCGCTGCACGCCCTCGCCCGCCGCCGTCGGCGCGACGGGCTGCCCGGCGTCGCGCTGGCCCTCGGGCCGCTCGCGGCGGGCGGCCTGGTCTCGCCCCGCGAGCTCGACGCGTTCCGCCGCATCGGCGTCCAGCCGATGCAGACCGAGGACGTGCTCCACGCGGTCGCCGGCGTGCTCCGGCCGGACACCGAGCCCGAGGTCCTGGTCGCTCACGTCGACTGGGACGTGTTCACCGCGGTGCTCGAGACGCGGCGCCCCCGCCCGCTGCTCCACCGCCTGCGGGCGCCCTCCGAGGGGCGCGCCCCCGGCGCGGGCCAGCTCGCCTTCGACCTGCTGCAGGCGCCCGCCGAGCAGCGACGGGGCCTCGCGGTCCGCCGGATCGCGGTCGAGGTCGACCGGGTGCTCGGCCAAGAGGACGCCGACCTCGATCCCCGGCAGCCGCTGCCCGATCAGGGGCTCGACTCGATCATGGCCGTCGAGCTCGCGGAGCGCCTGCGCGACCTCACCGGCGTGCCCCTGCCGCCCACCGCCGCGCTCGATCACCCCTCGGTCGAGGAGCTGGCGGCGACCCTGCTGGCGGGCCTGGGGGTGGGCCGCCAGGAGCCCGGCGACGACGCCCGGACGTCGACCGACGGCCCGATCGCGGTCGTGGGCCTCGCCGTCCGGGTCCCCGGCGCGAGCACCCCCGAGGCGTTCTGGAGCCTCCTGCTCGACGGCCTCGATCAGATCGGCCCGATCCCCCACGACCGGTGGGCTCCCGATGCGGATCCCGAGGGCGCCGAGACCCGCGGGGGGTTCCTCGACGACGTCGGGCAGTTCGATCCCGCGGCGTTCGGCATGGACGCGACGGAGGCGTCCGCGCTCGATCCGCAGCACCGGCTGCTGATGGAGCTCGCCCGGGAGGCCCTGGAGCGCGCCGGGATCGCCCCCGACCGCCTGACCGACGTGCGGGGGGCGGTGTTCGTGGGGGTCGGGCCTCCCGAGTACGCCCAGCGCTGGCCCACCGAGGAGGTCCCGTTCGACGCCGCGGGCCACGATCCGGGCCACGCGGCGGGCCGCCTCGCGTCGATGCTCGGGCTGCGCGGGCCCACCCTCGCCGTCCAGAGCGCGGGCAGCTCGTCGCTCGTCGCCGTGCACCTCGCCTGCCGGGCGCTGCAGGACGGGCAGGCCTCGATCGCGCTGGCCGGGGGCGCCCAGGTCGTGCTCACGCCCGGGCACGGCCAGTGGCTGCACCGCCTGGGGCTGCTGTCGCCCACCGGCCAGGGCCGCGCGTTCGACGCCGCGGCCGACGGCTACGTGCGCGGCGAGGGCGGCGGCCTCGTGGTCCTCAAGCGGCTGTCGGACGCCACCCGGGACGGCGACGCGATCCTCGCCGTCCTCAAGGGCTCGGCGATCGGGCACGGCGGCCACGGCACCGCCGCCCGCCTCCCGCCCGGCGACGTCCAGGAGGACGTGCTCCGCCGCGCGCTCCGGGCCGCGGGGTGCCCCGCCAGCCGCGTCGGGGTGCTCGAGGCCGACGGGCTCGGGGTCCCGCTGGCCGACAGCCAGGAGCTCGGCGCGATCCGCACGGTCTACGCCCGAGGCCGCCAGGAGCCACTCCGCGTCGCGAGCGTCAAGCCGCAGATCGGGCACCTCGAGGCGGGGGCGGGGATCGTCGGCCTGATCAAGGCCGTGCTCGCCCTGCAGCACCGCCAGGTGCCCGGATCTGTGCACCTGCAGAAGCTCAACCCCGCGCTGCCGCTCGACTTTCCCGTCCACTTCCCCACCCGGCCGGAGCCCTGGCCCGACGACGCCCCCGCCGTCGCGGTGAGCAGCCAGGGCCTCGCGGGCACGCTGGCTCACGTGATCCTCGAGCCGGGGCCGGAGCCCGCGGGCGAGCTCATCCCGAGCACCGGCAGCGAGCTGCTCCTGGTCTCCGCCCACAGCGCGCCGAGCCTCGACACAGTGCGCCGCGCGGTGCGCGGGGCGCTCAAGGCCCACCCGGTGGCCGAGGTCGCGTCGATGCTCGCGCACGGCCGCGCCGCCGGCGCTCACCGGCTCGCGGTGGTCGGCACGGATCCGGAGGGGGTCCGCCGGCAGCTCCAGAACCCCGCGCTCACGGGCCGTGTGCAGGGGCCCGCGCCCCGCGTGGGGTTCCTCTTCACCGGGCAGGGCAGCCAGCTGCCGGCGATGGCGGCCAACCTCGCGAGCACCGATCCGCGGTTCCGGGCCGCCCTCGAGCAGGCGATCGCGGCCGTGCCCGAGGACGTGCTGGCGCCGTCGGATCTCGCCGCGGTGCTGCTCGAGGGCGACGATCGGGTCGACGAGACCCGCCTCGTCCAGCCCGCCCTGGTGGCCCTCGAGTGGGCGCTCGCGAGCCGCCTCCGGGCGCTCGGGATCCGCCCCGTCGCGGTGCTCGGCTACGGCGTGGGCGAGATCGCGGCGGCCTGCGTGGCCGGCGCGCTGTCGCTCGACGCCGCCATGCACCTCGCCGCGGTCCGCGGAGCGGCCATGGGCGAGCTCCCCGCGACCGGCGAGATGTGGGTCGTCGAGGCCTCCGAGGACGACCTCGCGCCGCGGGTCGAGGAGCTCGAGGGGCTCGCGATCGCCGCCCTCGACGCGCCCGATCAGGTCGTGGTGTCGGGACCGCCCGACGCCGTCCGGGTGCTCCGGGACCAGCTCACCGCGTCGAGCGTCCGCATGCGGCAGCTCGACGTGGAGCACGCGTTCCACAGCGCGGCGGTGGAGCCCGCCCTCCCCGCCCTGCGCGACGTGCTGAGCGACCTCGAGATCCGGCCGCCCCGCACGGTGCTCGTGAGCACGCTCGACGGCGAGTCGGTCCACGCGATGGGGCCCGATCACTGGGTGCGCCAGGCCCGCTCCCCGATCCGGTTCGCCCCCGCGGTGCGCGCGCTCGCGGAGCGCTGCGACATCGTCGTGGAGCTCGGCCCGCGGCCGGTCCTCGCCGAGCTCGCGGCGCGCTCGGCGCCCGAGTGCACCTTCCGGAGCCTGCTCCAGCCGCCCCGCGACGGCCGCACCCGGCTGCTCAAGACCGCCGCCGAGCTCTGGGTGCGCGGCGTGCCGCTCGAGCCCGAGGGGGTGACCTGGCGGCGTCCCCCCATCGACCTGCCGCCCGTGCCGTTCGTGCGGGTGCGCTGCTGGGTCGACACGCCGGCGGCGGCCCCGACGGGAGCGCACGAGGTCCCGCTGTGGCAGGTCACGTGGCGGCCGGTAGAGGCCGCGCCGCATCCGCTCGAGGGCCGCGTGCGCGTGGTGCCCGCCGACGGCGGCGCCGGGGTCGTCGAGGACGTGGTGCACGACCTGCACGACTGGGACGCGGCGATCGGGCTCAGCGACGACGACCTCGGCGGATCCGACCTCGTCCTCGGGCTCCTGCCCGGGCGCGGCCCCGGGGACGTCTCGTCCGACGCCGTGGTCGCGGCCCTCGACCTCCTCCACAAGTGCCTCGCGCTCCCCGCCCCGCGGCCGCGCCTGTGGTGCGTCACCCGCGGAGCCGTCGCGACGAGCCCCGGGGAGAGCGTCGATCCGGGGCAAGCGGCGGTCTGGGGCCTGTTCGCCACCGCGCTGCTCGAGCACCCCGACATCGTCGGGGGGATCGTGGACCTCGACCCCCACCGGGGCGCCGACGGCCTGCGGGACGCGCTCACCTGCGGGGAGGCGCGGGTCGCGCTGCGCGACGGGGAGGCGCGCGCCGCCCGGCTCGAGCCCTTCACGCCGGCGCTCGCCCAGACGCCGCTGCGCGACGATCGCACCTACCTCGTGGTCGGGGACGGGCCCTCCGCCGCCGCCATCCGGGCCTGGCTCGAGGAGGAGGGCGCGGGCGCGGTCTGCGACCTGGAGGCGGATCCGACGGACCGCGACGCGGTGCAGCGCCGCCTCGGGCAGCTCCGCGGCGACGGGGCCCCGCTCGGCGGCGTGTACTACGCCCCGCCAGCCCCCGCGGGCGAGGGTCAGCTCCTCCGGCGCGCCCAGGCCGACGACGCCGCCGCCCTGTGGCGGGCGCTCGTCGACGGGGCGACCTGGCTGCACGAGCTCACCGAGGGGCTCGAGCACTTCGTCGTGGTCTCCTCGGCGGAGGCCTGGCTCGGCCAGCCCGGCCGCGGCCTGCGGTGCGCCGCCTACGCGGTCCTCGACGGGCTCGCGACCCACCGGGCGTCACGCCACCTCGCGGCCCGCGCGATCCTCCTCGGCCCCGAGGGAACGAGCGCCAGCGCGGATCGGACCACCTGGGGTCCCACCGGCGTCCGGGCGGCTTCCGAGCGCGATCTCGTCGGCGCCCTGGCCCGCACCGCGGAGGGCCCCCCGGTCCTCGGCGCCTTCGCCGCGGACTGGGCGAAGGTCGCGCGTCGCTACCTCGACGGGATCCCGCAGCTCCTCCGGGGTCTCCCGGGGGTCCCCGCCCAGCCGCTGCTGCCGGGGGAGGCCTCGCCGCTCGTGCACCGGATCCGCCAGGCCCGCCCCTCGGAGCGCCCGGCGCTCCTCACCGCCGCGGTCCGCGACGCCGTGCGCGCGGTGCAGGGGCTCTCCGACGACGAGGTGGTGCCCGCCCGGCAGGGCTTCGCCGATCTCGGGCTCGACTCGGTGGGCATGGTCGAGCTGGCCCGCCGGCTCACGCGGCGGCTCGATCTCACGCTGCCGCCCACGCTGGCCTTCGACCACCCCTCGGTCGAGGCGCTGACCGAGGCGCTGCTCGACCGCCTCGCGCTGCAACCGGCGTCGCCCGCGCCGGAGAGCGCCTCCGGACGCGCCGAGCACGACGAGCCGATCGCGATCGTGGCGATGGCGTGCCGCCTGCCGGGCGGCATCGTCGATCCCGACGGGCTGTGGCAGCTCCTGCGCAGCGGACGGTCGGCGATCCGCGAGATCCCCGCCGACCGCTGGGACATCGACCGGTGGTACGCGCCGCCGCCCGGCCAGCCGGGGCGGATGTACGTGCGCGAGGGCGGATTCCTCGACGCGATCGATCAGTTCGACGCCGAGTTCTTCGGCGTGCCCGCCGGCGAGGCGGCGCTCCTCGATCCCCAGCACCGGCTGCTCCTCGAGGTCTGCTGGGAGGCGCTGGAGCGCGGCGGGCTCGCGACGGGGCGCCTCGCGGGGAGCCGGACGGGCGTGTACGTCGGGCTCACCGACCGCGGCTACCTGTTGCGCGGCCGGGAGGTCGGGCAGCCGCTGTACGGCGATCCGTGGGCGCTGCCCGGCAACCGGGCGGGCTACGCCGCGCCCCGGATCGCGCACACGCTCGAGCTGAACGGCCCCGCCGTGGGCATCGACACGGGGGGCAGCTCGTCGCTGGTCGCGGTGCACCAGGCGGCGCGGGCGCTCGCCGCCGGCGAGTGCGACCAGGCGCTGGCCGGCGGCGTCACCCTGCTGCTCCTGCCCGACGAGATGGCCGCCTGGTGTGCGGTCGACGCGCTGTCGCCGAGCGGGCGCTCGCGGCCCCTCGACGCCTCCGCCGACGGCGTGGTCCGCGGGGAGGGCTGCGGGATCGTGCTGCTGCGCCGGCTCGAGGACGCGGAGCGCAGCGGCGACCCCATCCTCGCCGTGCTGCGGGGCTCCTCGGTGTTCCACGACGGGCGCAGCGCGGGCCTCCTGGTGCCCACGGGCACGGGGCACCAGCAGGCGTTGCGCGACGCGCTCCGGCGCGCGGGCGCCGATCCGTGGGACGTCGGCGTCTACGAGGCCCACGCCGCCGGCGCGCGCCTGGGGGATGCGATCGAGGCGCAGGCGGTCGCCGAGATCCTCGCCGACCGCCACGACCGCGGCCCCGTGCAGGTGGGCTCGGTGAAGGCGCACCTCGGCCACCTCGAGCACGCGGCCGGGATCGTCTCGCTGATCAAGGCCGCGCTGATCTTGAGGGAGGGCGAGATCCCCGCGCAGCCGCTGCAGACCCTCAACCCGGCGATCCCCGCCGACGGCCCGCTGGCCGTGCCCGTCCGCGCCACGCGGGTGCCCGAGGGGGCCCGCCTCGCGCTCGTCCACGCCCACGGGCTCGCCGGCACCAACGCCTCCGCGGTCCTCGGGCCGGGGCCCGACCGCGACACCGGCGGGGGCGGGCCGCCCGAGCGGCCGTTCCACGTGCTCGCCCTCTCCACGCGCTCGGAGGCGTCCT
>CAYMSU010000086.1:0-15991 GCA_964393165.1 uncultured Enterobacteriaceae bacterium | reverse complement strand
GCCCGCTGCGGATCTCGCCGGGGGTGGGGAGCTACTTCCGATCCGTCGTACTAGGACACCTCCTCCCCACGCATGAGCTGCCGGGCGAGGTCTGCACCGAGCGCATGTACATGGAGGGCGTCGGCCTTGCGAACCCGCCGCCGCGGTGCCGCGTGCTCGTCGGCCGCCCACACCGCATCGGCCACCACGAAGTCGCCCTCGATCCACGCGTGGCAGGCGGCGGGCGCACTGCACCCTCCGCTGACCACGGTGAGGAAGGCACGCTCCGCCATCACGCAGAGCGCCGACGGCTGGTGGTGGATCGCCTCCAGCAAGCCCTGCACCCGCCGGTCCCCCGACCGACACTGCACCGCCAGCGCGCCCTGGCCGACCGCGGGCACCATCCTGTCGACGGTCAGCGCCTCCGTCGCCTCGGCGGCGCGACCAAGCCGCTCCAAGCCCGCCATCGCCAGCAGGATGGCATCGTACTCCCCCGCGCGCTGCTTCGCGATCCGCGTGTCGACGTTGCCGCGGATGCCGCGAACCTGGAGGTCGGAGCGAAGGGCGCGCAGCTGCAGCGCGCGGCGCACCGATCCGGTGCCCACGACCGCGCCCGGTCCGAGGTCGTCGAGCCGGGCGCCGACGACCGCGTCGCGGGGGTCCACGCGCTCCGGCACGCAGGCGACGACGAGTCCCGGCGGCCCCTCGGTGGGCATGTCCTTCATCGAGTGCACCGCGAGGTCGATGTCGCCGCCCAGCAGCGCGTCCTCGAGCTCTTTCGTGAACAGGCCCTTGCCACCGACCTGCTGAAGCGGACGATCGGTCACCCGGTCGCCGCGCGTCTTGATCGTCACGAGCTCGACGGGGACGCCCGTAGCCGCGGTCAAGGCCTCGGCCACGTGACCGGACTGGGTGAGTGCGAGCTGGCTCCCGCGGGTCCCGAGCCTCAAGGGCGCCGGCTGCGTCATTCTTGCTTCCAGGATTCCAGGATCGTCTGGGCGCGCTCGGCGTCGCCCGCACGAGCAGCCTCACGGACCGCCATCATCGGCCGATGGAGCAGCTTCTTGACCATCGCCTTCGTCATCGCCTCGAGCGCCTTCTGCTGGCTCGCGTCGAGCCCCTCCACGAGCTTGCGGGATCGCCGGAGCTCCGCCTCGCGAATCGCCTCCGCCATCTGGGCGACGCTCCGGAGGTCGTCGTGGATGTCGACCGTGCGAAGCGTCGCGAGGAATCGCTCCGCTTCCCGATCCACCAGCTGCATCGCCGCCTCGGCGGCCTGGGCGCGGGCTTGCCGTCCTTCCTCGACCACCTTGGACAGGTCGTCGATGTTGAAGAGGTAAGCGTCCTCGAGATCTTCGATGCCCGGGTCGATGTTCCTGGGCACCGCCAGATCGATGAGGAAGAGCGTTCGGTATCGACGGTCGCGGAGCGCTTGCTTGATCATGGGGACCGTCACGATGGGCTGGGAGGCCCCCGTGGCGGCGAGCACGATGTCGGCGCGAGGCAGGTAGTCGGTCAGCCGGTCGTAGGGCACCGGGGTGCCGCCGAACTCCTCGGCCAAGGCCACGGACCGGTCGAAGGTGCGGTTGGCGACCAACAGCTCCTCCAGCCCCGCGGAAAGGAGGGCCACTGCGACCTGGCGACCCATCTCGCCGACGCCGATCAGCATGCAGCGCTTGCCCTCGAGCCCTCCGAAGATCTGCAGCGCGAGATCGACTCCTGCATTGCCGATACCGACGCGGCTGTTGCCGATGTCGGTGCTGGAGCGGACCTTCTTGGCGACGGAGAGGGTGCGCTGGGTGAGCGGATGCAGCACGCGACCGAGGGTCTCGCTCTCGGTGGCCACGCGCACCGCGCTCTTGACCTGGCCGAGGATCTGCGGCTCGCCCAGCACCAGCGAGTCGAGCGAGGAGGCCACCCGGAACAGGTGCCGGACGGCGTCGCGCTCCCGATGCCAGTAGAGGTGACGGTCGATCCGCTCTCCCGCCGGGCCGCGGAACGTGCCGTAGAACTCTCGCAGGCCCTCGACCGAGCGCGGGACCGTGTACAGCTCGACACGGTTGCACGTCGACAGCAACATCGCCTCCTCGACGACATCGTCTCGTCGGAGCCGGTGGAGCATCTGGCGCACGGCGTCCTCGTCCATCGCCAGTCGCTCGCGCACCTCGACTGGCGCGGTGTGGTGGGACAAGCCGACGGCCAGCAGGCCCCCTCCTGCCTGGGGCTCACCCATAGCTGTGCCAGCCCCCGAGCAGGAAGTTCAGGCCCGCCAAGCTGAACAGCAAGCCGCCGAACCCGACGATGCTGAACAGCGCGGTCCAGCGGCCGCGGCGCCCCGCAACCAGGCGAACCTGCAGCGCCGCCCCGTACCACGCCCAGATCAACAGCGTGAAGAGGACCTTGGGGTCGACGACGAAGGTCTCTTCCAGGCTCACCGCTGCCCAGACACCTCCTGCGCCGATGCCCAGGGTGAGGAACACGAATCCGAACAACATGGCGCGGAACTGGATGCGGTCCAGCACCTCGAGCGACGGCAGGCGTGCCAGGCCCGAGAAGTTCTTCTGCTTGAGCTGGCGACGCACCCACAGAAAGGCGACTCCGACCATGGACGACAAGGCGAAGCCGGCGATGCCGGCGAAGACGAGGCCGAGGTGGACGGGCAGCCACGGCGAGTAGCCCGTCTCCGCGAGCGCCGCGACGCTCCGGTGGGGCACCACCTGGGCCGTGCCCAGCGTGACCATCGCCAGCGGGGCCAGCAGCATGCCGAGGGCCCGGGTGGTGCGCTGCGCGACCCACAGGTAGGCGAGCCCCACGCCCAGGGACACCCCAGAGAGGGCCTCGGGAAACCCCGTGGGGTACGGCGACGTCCACAAGCTCAGGAGCAGCGCGCCGGCGTGGATGCCGACGGCCGCCCAGCCTACCGAGCGGAGCCGCGCCCGTAGCTTCTCGCCGACCAGATCCGGCAGGAGGTGCCCGATCGACACGAACCCCCACGCCACCAGCACCGCGATGTAGAGATAGCGCTCCACGGCGCATCCATAACCCCGCCCCAACCTTGCCGGCCGACAAGCGCGACCATACTGGGCGCCATCTGGAGAGGCCCAATGAGTCAGGTGATCGACGTCAGCGACACGACCTTCGAAGCCGAGGTCCTGCAGTCCGAGATTCCCGTGCTGATCGACTTCTGGGGGCCGAACTGCGCGCCCTGCGAGGCCATGGTGCCCCACGTCACGCGGCTCGCCGAGGACCTCGCCGGCAAGCTCAAGGTCGTGAAGATGAACGTCCACGACAACATGCGCACCGCGATGGCCTACAAGGTCCAGGCGATGCCCACCTTCGTCGTCCTCCGCGGGGGGCAGGAGGTGAACCGCCAGAAGGGCGCCCAGGGTGGGCTGGTGGCGTTGCAGCGCCTCGTCGAGGACCACGTTTAGGCCCACCGCCGTACCTCAAGTCCGGCGCACTGCGAGTCGCACTTCGAGTGTGAGGCCCTTGAGGTCGGCGAACTCCATGAGCGGCGCCGGCTCGATGACCGCATAGTCCAGGACCACGCACAGCTTGTGAGTCCCGTCGGCGAACGGTACCTCCTGCACGTCTCGAATCGGCACCCAGCCGGGACCCTGGATGTCCACGGGCAGATCGATGAAGCCGCCCGGCGTCGGCGGCGTGGACTCCACGCGACCGGCCAGCACGAGCAGATCCTGGTGAAACACTGCGTAGACCTTGTCGACCTGGAACGCCATGGTGGCCTATAGCGGCATGCGCCGGGTCACCGCACGCCCCACGGTGACCTCGACCTCGGCGGTACCCTCGGGGGGGGCGTAGACGCGCCCCGTGGCTCGATCGATCACGTTGCCGTGAACATCGAGCGCGCGCCACTCCCGGAGCGGCTCCCCCTCGTCCCACCCCTGCGCAGGCGCCGTGAGCACGCCCCCGTCGCGCACGAGCCAGGCCTCCAGCGCGGGCTGAGGGGTCCACACCACGCTGCGCGTCGCGTCGTAGAAGGCGGGGTCGAGCGGATCGTCGCGCCAGTCGCAGTGGATGTGGGTCTCGTAGACGCCGACGAACCCCGCCGCCTCCCGCTCGCAAGCGTCCGCAAGCTCCGTGAGCGAGGCGGATACCGGGTCGATGTCGAACGCATCCCCATACTGGTGACGCGAGTACACCACGCCGCCGACCGCTTCGTTGTGCGCCGGTGTGCGGTAGCCGCTGTTGATGATCAGCGCGCCGAGCTCGTCACGGAGATCCTGAAGCCGACCGATCGCGTGGGTCTGCACCACCCCGTAGCGGCCGTTGGCAGGACGCGTGACCTCGCTCAGCGCAAAGTTGGGGGCGAGCTTCAGATCCCCCGACCACGCCTCGAGGTCGAGGAAGCGCACAGGCTCCGCGTATTGTGGCGATCCCTGGTAAGGCGCCGGATAGTCGTAGTCGTCGGACAGAGACTCGAGGACCAGCGCGTCCAGGCACTGGCCACCGTCGCGATCCGGCCCCAGGTAGCAGGCCGTCGCGTCCTCGAGCTCGACCAAGGCGGCCCCTGTGTCAGAGGTGTCCGCGCTGTCGGTCCCCGTGTCGGACTTGGGCACGGGCGTCGTCGGAGGCACCACCTCCCGCTGGGGGCCCTCTTCAGGGGGCGGATTGTAGCGTGTCATTCCCCCGAAGCAGCCCACCCAGAGGAGCGGAGCCGCCCGAAAGCAGGGGAGCATCCCACGAACCGGCATCAGATCGTCCAGAGCGACAACGCGACGACTGTATCAGACGCTCTGCACAGCTACCGCAGAAACTCCTCGTGCTCCGCCCCCGACGTGTCCTCGAGGGCGGCGAGCACGCGACTCAGCACGAAGGCCATGCCCAGCGTGGTCGGCACGAGGAGCGCAGGGAGCGAGATCAGCGTGTAGCGACCGAGCTCGACGCCGAACGCCTCGCTCCCCGTGGGGCTCGCGACCAGCCATCGCGCGAGGAGGAAGTTGAGCCCTCCGCTGGCTACCAGGATTCCCCCCATGGCCACCGTGGCTCTCGCCATGGCCCGTCGCAGGTCTGCCCCCCGGCCACGAGCGTGGGCGGCTGACCGCGCCTTGTCGAGGTCGAACAGCCGATCGAGCAGGATGGGCACGAGCGCGAACCTCGTGCGGGCGGTGGCCATCACCGCGAGGCCCAGCGCCGCAGGCACTGCTGCCTCCTTGACCGCGAACCACTGGGCGTCGAGCTCGAGCAGGCCGACGCCACCCGTCAGCAGCACGCTCACGAGCGCGACCACAGCCAGCGCGCTGACCTCCCCCTGCCGAACCATCGAGCCGACGCCCCAGACAATGGGGGGAACGAGCGCGACAACGAGCCCCCAGGCGGGCCCCAGGCGCTCCTCGTCCGTCAGCACGATCAGGCAGAACGCAGGGAGCGCCACCGTCATGACCAGCTCGGCGATGGCGCTGCGGTTGTCGGAAGACATGAAATGCCTCAGCGGACCTGGACGGCGCCCGGAGACGTCCGATGGGCCCAGCACATGGTGCAGCTCTTGGTCCTTCTGGTCAATGCCGCCGGCGCCCAGGACGCCGAACTGCACGCAGTGCGCGCGCAGATCGGAGCGGTCCGGGAGCGAGCCGGAAGACTCGAGGCGCTCGCCGTCGACCAGGGCATCCTCCCCCTTCCACAGCGCGACGAGATGTACGACCAGGCGCTGTACGAGTGGATGGCGGGAGACCCCGAGCGGGCTGCGCACCGGCTCTGGCTCCTTCGCGGCGCGGTCCCCGCGGACGACCCACTTCGGCCGAGCATCGACGACGTGCTGGTTCAGTGCCTGCTCGCGATCGACGCGTGGGATCTCGCCGACGAGGTCCTGCAGGAGATTCTCGCTACCCCTGGCCATCCCTTCGCCCGGGCGGCGGCGGCTCGACGACTCGAGCTGTACGCCGACCATCGTTCGCCCGATGCCTTCGCCGCAGTGTTCGTGGAGCTCGACGGACGCGGACTGCTCGACGATCCCCCGGCGACCCTGGCCTACGGAATCGGGCGGGCCTGGTACGCCCTCGGCGAGCTCGCCGCTGCCGAGGTCGCCTTCGAGCAGGTCCCCTCCGGCGGCGTCAGGTGGTGGCAGGCGCGGTACCACCTCGGGGTCGTCGCAGTGGCAGGAGAGGACCTCGGAACAGCCTATGCTCGCTTCCACGATCTCGCCTCGCAGGCCCCCCAGACGCCCACGCAGCGGCACATCCGCGACCTCGCCATGCTGGGCCTCGCTCGGGTCCACCACGAGCAGGACGAGCTCGCGGCGGCCGCAGAGGTGTACCGTCGGATCGAGGGAGACTCTCCCGTGCTTCCCGAGGCGCTCGAGGAGCTGACGTGGCTCGAGATCGAGCGCGGCTTTCCGCACCAAGCGCGCGCGGCAGCCCGGCGGCTGGTCGCGCACGACCCCGTGGCTCCTGCGACTCTCCGGGTGCAGGTCCTGCTCGGGGACCTCGAGATGACCCTCGAGCGCTGGGACGCGGCGCAGTCGGCATATGCCGAGGCCGAGGCCGAGGTCACCGCCGCCCGGAAGCGTCTCGAGCAGACGGACGACTGGCGCCAGCGCCTCCCCGGGGACGTGCCCCTCGCTCGGGCAGTGGACGTCTCGAGATCCGCCGATGAGGTCGGCAAGGAGCTCGCCGCCGCGGGACAGGACCTGCAGGCCGTGGCCGACGCCCTGCTCCGGGTGCCTCGGCTGGTTCGACACGAAGCCCACGCGGACGCGGCGCTCGCGCTGCTCGCGAGCGTGGCCGAGCTTCGCCTCGGGCTCGCCGCCGCGTCGCTGCCGACTTCATCTCCAGGACGCCGCAGGACGCGGGAGCTCCGTGCGCAGGTGGCCGCGGCTGCCGCACAGCCCGCCCCCGGCGTTCCCCAGCGGGACTGGGTGGACGAGCGCGTGAGGGCCTCCGACGCCCTCCTGGAGCGGTGTGTCGCCGCCGTCACCCCCTCCGAGGCGTCTCGCGAGCTCGCCGTCCAGCTGGCGGACGCCGAACAAACGCTGCGACGCATCCTCGACCGCATCGACGCGGAGGTCGCGACGGCGAACACGGAGGTGCACCGAGCGCTCCTGGCCGAGCGCGCCACGCTCGGTGAGCTGCGGGAGGCCTACGCGAGCGTCGCTCCGGCGGCCACCGATCTCACCGATCGGGCCACATCGCTCGCCCGCCGGCGGGTGCAGCGTGAGCTCGACGTCGTAGGCCAGCAGGCCGCGCTTGGCGCCGCAGATGCAGCCTGGGAGCAGCTCGCGGTGGCGCGGGCGCGTCACCAGGCAGGTCGCGAGAAGCTGGCCACCAAGCTCGACGAGCTGGACCGATGGTTCGCCTCGCTTCGGACTCGCATCTCCGCCGTGGATGCCGACTGACCCGGGCGATACCTGGGCGCGAACCCCAGGAGGTGCCCGCCATGTCCGACGATCTCGAGCAACGCTTCACCGAGGCCCAGGCCCGCGTGCAGACGTTGTCTTCGCGCCCCTCGAACGCTGACCTGCTGGAGCTGTACGCCCTGTTCAAGCAGGGGAGCCTCGGCGACGTTCAGGGGAGCCGACCCGGCATGATGGACTTCAAGGGCCGCGCCAAGTACGACGCGTGGGCTGCGAAGCAGGGCATGTCCAGGGACGATGCGCGTACGGCGTACATCGCGGTCGTCGACCGGCTGGTCGGTGGCTGAGCGCCCGCGCTTCCACCTCGCGATCCCGGTCGACGACCTCGTGCGGGCTCAAGCCTTCTACGTCGACGAGCTCGGCGCGGGGGTGGGTCGGACGAGCGACCGGTGGGTCGACCTCGACTTCTGGGGCCACCAGGTCACGCTGCACCTCGCCCCACCCCTGCCGGCCGCCTCGACCAACGAGGTCGACCGCGACGAGGTGCCGACTCGGCACTTCGGCATCATCCTGGAGATGACGGCGTGGGAGGCGCTCGCGGAGCGGCTCACGCAGGCCCTCGCGCGGGCGGGTAGGGACTTCCTGGTGCCGCCGCGGCTGCGCTTCGTGGGCGAGGTCGGCGAGCAGGCCACCCTGTTCCTCCTCGATCCCGCCGGGAACGCCCTCGAGTTCAAGGCGTTCGCCGACCCCGAGGCGGTCTTCCGCCGCTGAATCGTCACTTGGCAGGTGCGCTCGAAAAGTTAGTGTCTGGTCACTTACCTATGGTTAGTGACTGGTCACTTACCCGCGGAGTGGCCTTGGCCCGACCTCGACAGGTCTCCGACGAAGAGATCCTCGCCGCTGCACGCGAGTGCTTCCTGGAGAACGGACCGAGCGTCTCCACCGCCGTGATCGCTGAGCGAATCGGCGTGTCGCAGGCGGCGCTGTTCAAGCGGTTCGGCAGCAAGCAGGAGATCATGGCAGCCTCTCTGTTGCCCGCTCGGCTGCCGGAGTGGATCGCCCTGGCCGAGCAGGGACCCGACCAGCGGCCGATTCCCGAGCAGCTGGTCGAGCTCGCTCGCTCGATCTCCTCGTTTCTGGAGGAGATGTCCCCGCGTCTTGCGGTCCTCAAGGCCGCCGGGTGCGACCTCAGCGCGATGCTTGGTCGGTTCGAGCAGCCTCCGCCCATCCGCGGCCGCGCCGCGCTCACCGCCTGGTTCGCCAAGGCCCAGAGCGACGGGCGCATCGGCACGAGCGACCCACGGGCGGTCGCGATGATGTTCCTCGGCTCGCTCCAGGGTCGCGTCTTCATGTCCCACGTCCTGGGTTTCGCCGATGCCCTGGCCATCGAGCGGTACGTCGCAGAGCTCGTGGGCACGCTGTGGCGCGGGCTCGCGCCGAAGGAGGCCTCTTGATGATCGCGCTCGCAACCCTCGCCGGCCTCGGGCCAGCGGCCTGGGGTGTCGCCCCCGAGCCGCTGGACGTCGACGCAGTGGCGCCAGGATGGTCGGTGGAGGTCGACGACGGCCAGCCGCCGGCGGGCCCCTGGTGGACCAGCTTCGACGATGCCCTACTGGACGAGGTCGTGCGCGCCGGACTCGCCGCCAATCCCGACCTGGACGCCGCGCGGGCGCGCGTGAAGGTCGCCCGGGGGGCGCGGCTCGTGGCGCTCGCGCCGCTGCTGCCGGGGATCAACGGCTCGCTGACGGCGAACGGCCAGCCCCGAAGCGTGGTGCCGTTCTGCTTCGTCGGCACCATCGACTTCGAAGAGATCGTCGGGGGGCCCCCCGGCGGGGGCACCGACGGAAGCGAAGACGATGCCGACCTGTGCTGGCAGGGCTCGGTGCTCCTCAACGCCTCGTGGACCATCGACCTGTTCGGTCAGAATCTCCTCGGCCATCGTGCCGCGGTGTACGAGGCCCGCGCCTCCGAGGGCGACGTCGAGGCCACCCGCCTCATGATCAGCAGCTCCGTCGCGAGCGCCTATCTCGACGTCGTGTCGGCCCAGGCCCAGGTCTCCATCCTGGAGTCCCAGCTCGCCTCTCAGCAGTCGCTGCTAGAGGTGCTGGAGGTCCGCTACGAGCAGGGCGGCGCCGGCGGTCTCGAGGTGCTCCAGCAGCGCCAGCAGGTCGCTGCGACGAAAGCCGCGCTGCCCACCTCCCGCGCGGCCGCGCGCAGCCAGCTCCGCGCACTCTCCGCCCTTGTCGGGCAGGGCTCGGCCGTGCTCCCCGAGGTCGCCGAGGGGCTCCCCGCTCCTACCGACACGCCTCCGATCGGGCAGCCCGGGGACCTCGTGCGCCGACGGCCGGATCTGAAGGCTGCGGAGGCCCGGGTCGTCGCGAGCCGGGCCCGCCACCAGAGCGCGACCCGTGCGCTGCTCCCCAGCGTGTCGCTCAACGCCAACGCTGGCGCGAACTACGTGATCTCCAACGAGTTCGACTCCATCGGCACCTGGGGGATCGGCGGATCGGTGACGGTCCCCGTCTTCAACGGGGGCCGACTCCTCGGGAGCATCCAGCAAGCCGCGGGCACCCGCCACGCGACCGTTCGCGCGTTCGACACCGCCCTGCTCGGCGCCGTCCGCGACGTCGAGAGCGCGGTCATCCTCGAAGAGGAGCAGCGACGCCGCCACGATGCTGTGGGCGAGCAGGTCGTGGCCGCGCAACAGGCCTACGAGCAGGCCCAGAGCCGGTATCTCGGCGGGATCGACTCGTTCCTCAACGTGCTGTCCGCCCAGGCCAGCCTCCAGTCCGCAGAGCTGTCCAAGGTCCAGGCCCACCGTGACCGCCTGGCGGCGCGCGTGCAGCTCTGGACCGCGCTTGGCGGGTCCACCGCCACCGGAGACGCCCCATGAGTCAGACAGTGCGCAACGTGCTCCTTCCCATCCTCATCCTCGTGGTCGCGGGGCTCGGCGTCGTCGGGCTGCTCGCCCTTCGCTCGGAGGCCGAGCAGGCGCCCCCCGAGTCGGTCACCACTCGCGTCGAGGTGGTGGAGCTGGCCGCCGAGGACACCGTGGCCCGCGTCCAGGCCACCGGCCTGGTCCAGCCCGCCCAGCAGATCGTCCTCACTCCCCAGGTCTCGGGGCGCGTCGTCTGGCAGAGCGAGGCGCTCGTGCCGGGCACCCGTGTCGACAAGGGCACCGTGCTCGCCCGCGTCGATCCCACCGAGTACCAGCTGCTGCTCGAGCAAGCCAAGAGCTCGGTCCGCACCGCCGAGGTGGAGCTCGAGCTGGAGCGGGGCCGCCAACAGTCCGCCGCCCGCGAGTGGGCGCTCCTCGCCGAGGGGCGCTCGGAGGAGGAGGCGCCGCTCGCCCTGCGCAAGCCGCAGCTCCGAGCCGCCGAGCAGGCCCTGGCGGCCGCTGAGTCATCCCTTCGCCAGGCCGAGCTGAACCTCCAGCGGACCTTCCTCGTCGCCCCGTTCAACGCCGTCGTCCTGGACGAGAACATCGACCTCGGGCAGGTCGTAGGTCCCTCCACGTCGGTGGCCACCCTGGTCGGCACCAACGAGGTCTGGGTCCGGGTGTCGATCCCCGTGGACCAGCTGCCCGCCGTGGTGCTCCCGAGTCGCGACGCCGGCGGGTCCCCTGCCCGGATCACCCAGAGGCTCGGGAGCCGCTCCCAGGTGGTCCGCGACGGCACCGTCGCGCGCCTCCTCGGACAGCTCGATCCCGCCACCCGCACGGCGCAGCTGCTGGTCGTGGTACCTGATCCGATGGACGTCGAGGAGGGCGAGCTGCCGCTCCTGCCGGGCGCCTACGTCGACGTCCGGATCGACGGTCGCGTGCTCGAGGACGTCTTCCGGCTGCCCCGCACGGCCATCGAGGGAGGCGACCGGGTCTGGGTCGTCGAGCAAGAGAACAACCTCGCCTCGCGCACGGTCAGCATCGGCTGGCGCGAAGCCGACGACGTGATCGTGACCGACGGGCTCGAGGAAGGGGCGCGGGTCGTGGTGAGCCCGCTGGCGCTGCCCATCGAGAACATGCCCGTCGACCCCGTGGTCCGTGAGCCGGAGCCCGCGGTCGGCACCACCACCGGATCGGAGCTGTAGCCATGGCGAGCGAGCCGACGCCCGAGTCCGACGAGAGCCCCGCCGGCGGAGCCATCGCGTGGATGGCCCGCAACTCGGTGGCCGCCAACCTGCTGATGATCGTCATCGTGCTCGGCGGCATCTTCGGGCTGATGCAGGTCAAGCAGGAGGTCTTCCCGGCCTTCGAGCTGGACATCGTGACCGTTCAGGTCCCCTACCCCGGCGCCAGCCCATCCGAAGTCGAACAGGGCATCGTCCTGGCCGTAGAGGAAGAGCTCCGCGGCCTCGATGGCGTCAAGCGGGTCACCTCCACCGCCGGCGAGGGCTTTGGCCAGGTCCGCGCCGAGCTGCTGATCGACGCCGATCGACAGAAGCTCCTCTCCGACGTGAAGACCGCCGTCGACCGCATCTCGTCGTTCCCCGAGGAGGCGGAGGAGCCCGAGGTCACGCTGCTGTCCCAGCGGCAGCAGGTGATCTCGCTGGTCATCAGCGGCGAGCAGGAGGTTCGCACCCTGCACGGGATCGCCGAGCGCGTGCGCGAGCGCCTACTCGACCAGCCCGACGTGACCCAGGTCGACCTGGACGGGGTCCCCCCGCTCGAGGTCTCGATCGAGGTGCCGCAGGAGACCCTCGAGGCGTACGGCCTGACCCTCGAGCAGATCGCGGCGCAGGTCCGCGCGTCGTCGCTCGAGCTCCCCGGCGGAGCCATCGACACCGCCGGTGGAGAGCTTCTGGTGCGGGTGGCGGACCGCCGACGCGCCGGCCACGAGTTTGCGGACATCGTGCTGCGCGGCACGGCCGAGGGCTCCGACGTCCGTCTCGGCGACATCGCCAGCATCGAGGACGGCTACGAGGACATCGACCTCGCGAGCTACTACGACGGTGCCCCGGCGGTGCGGGTGATCGCCTACCGAATCGGTGACGAGACGCCGCAGGAGGTCGCGGACGCGGTCCGGCAGCTCACCGAGGACATCCGCGCGGAGCTGCCCCCCAACATCTCGCTCAGCCTGTGGAACGACGACTCGGAGCTGCTGCGCGGTCGCATCGAGCTGCTCCTCCGCAACGCCCAGCTCGGGATGCTGCTCGTCCTCTTCATCCTCACCCTGTTCCTGGACCTCCGGCTCGCCTTCTGGGTCGGGCTCGGCATCCCGATCTCCATCCTCGGCGCGTTCTCGTTGATGCCCACGGCAGACGTCTCGATCAACATGGTGAGCCTCTTCGCGTTCATCGTGACGCTCGGGATGGTGGTCGACGACGCCATCGTCGTCGGCGAGAACATCTACGACTACGAGAAGGCGGGCATGTCCCGCGCCCAGGCAGCGGTGAAGGGCGCCACGCAGATGATCGTGCCGGTCTCCTTCTCCATCCTCACGACCATCGTGGCGTTCTCGCCGATGCTCTTCGTGCCCGGGTTCATGGGCAAGATCTTCCGGATCATGCCCCTGCTGGTCATCCTCGTGCTGCTGTTCAGCTGGCTCGAGAGCTTCCTGGTGCTGCCGAGCCACCTCGCGCACCGCTACGACTGGCTGACGAAGCTGGTGCCGCCGCTGCGCTGGCTGTCCCAGGGGTCAGACCGCCTGCGGGCGCCCGTCGAGCGGGGACTGCAGCACTTCCAGCAGAACATCTACCGCCCGCTGCTGGAGCGCCTCGTGCAGTGGCGCTACGCGGCGATCGCCGCAGGAGCTGCGGTCTTCTTCGTCACGATGGGCTTCGCGGGCGCCGGGTTCGTTCCCTTCAGCTTCTTCCCGAAGCTCGAGGGTGACATCGTGGTCGCCTCCGCGAGGCTGCCCTTCGGCACGCCGGTCGAGAGGACCGACGAGGTGCGGGAGCTGCTCGAGCGGTCCGCGCGCCAGACCGTCGAGCAGGCGAGGCAGGACACCTTCCGCGGGATGTTCACGAGCCTCGGCGCTGGTCCCAAGGGGCGCATCGGGCTCCGGGAGACCGGCGCACACCTCGTCACGGTCGAGGTCCAGCTCGTGCCCTCGGACATGCGGGACATCACGGCCAAGCAGTTCGCCGACGCGTGGTCCGAGGCCATGCCGCCGGTTGCGGGAGTCGAGTCCCTGATCTTCAACTCGTCGACCGGCCCCGGCGCCGGCGCCGCCGTGGACGTGCTCCTGTCCCATCCCGACACTGGAGTCCTCGCGGAGGCCTCGGGCAGGGTCTTGCAGGAGCTCCGGCGCTACCCCGACCTCACCGACTTCGAGAACACCTACGCGAGCGGCAAGCCCCAGCTCGACTTCCGGCTGCTCCCGGCAGCGGCCACGCTCGGGCTCACCAGCAACGACGTGGCAAGACAGATCCGCAGTGCCTTCTTCGGCGCGGAGGCGCTCCGCGAGCAGCGAGGTCGGAACGAGCTCAAGGTCATGGTCCGGCTGCCCGAGGAGCAGCGCTCGAGCGAGTTCTACCTCGAGCAGCTCCAGATCCGCACGGCGGCGGGCGGCATGGTGCCGCTGTCCCACGTCGCCGAGTTCGAGCGGGGGCGCGCACCGACGACGATCAACCGAGAGAACGGCAAGCGCATCGTGAACGTGAAGGCCGAGCTCGCCCCCACCGCGGTGAGCAGCCGCAACGTGCTCGAGTCGCTGGAGAGCAAGCTGTTCCCCGGCCTGCGGGACGACTACCCGAATCTCCGCGTGGAGTTCGCGGGAGAGCAGCGAGAGCAGGCCGAAGTCGGCGCCTCGCTGGGGATGAACGGCCTGCTCGCGCTCGTCGTGATGTACGCGATGATGGCGATCCCCTTCCGCAGCTACATCCAGCCCGTCATCGTGATGAGCGCCATCCCCCTCGGCTTCGTGGGCGCGATCGGTGGCCACGTGCTGATGGGCTACGAGCTCTCGATGATCAGCGTGTTCGGGATCATCGCCCTGTCCGGGGTGGTCGTCAACGACAGCCTGGTCATGATCGACGCGATCAACACCTACCGGCGAGAGGGCGCCGACGCGCACGATGCCGCGATCCAGGGCGGGGTGCGCCGTCTGCGGCCCATCCTGCTCACGTCGCTCACGACGTTCTTCGGGCTCGCCCCTATGATCCTGGAGACGAGCGTCCAGGCCCGGTTCCTCATTCCCATGGCGATCAGCCTGGGCTTCGGCGTGCTCTTCGCGACGGCCTGCATCCTGATGCTGGTTCCGCCCATGTACATGGCGGTGGACGACGTCAGTCGAGCGCTTTCGCGCGCCGTGGGGCTCGACGAAGAGCCCGCGCCGGACGGGGAAGCCGTGGCCGCCACCAAGTAGATCGTCATTCCTGTTGCGCACCCTGTACACACTGTGTACAAGGGTGGTGCAGCGACCCTGTACACAGTTCGTACAGGTCGCGCCCCAACCTGGGAGGCGGCATGACCGGTGCTTGGAACTCGCTCACCCCCGAAGAGGAGAAGGCGCTCGCCCGCCGCATCGTCGAGGCCGAGCAGCGAGCGCTCGACGCCATCCGCCATCTCCCCTGCGTGCAGCCGCTCCTCACGAAGCGCGGCAAGGGCTCCGAGCGCACTCGCGCGGGCAAGGTCAACCGGCTGGGTCAAGCCATCGAGATCGTGCTCGAGCAGAGCAAGGCAGACCCCACGCTCAAGCGCGTGTACCGCGAGGCGAAGGCCGCCTGGGCCGAGGCCGAGGCCCATCGCTGGCAGCTCGCGATGTCGGGTCGCCGCATCGCTCACGGAGAGGCCCGCAAGCTCCAAGGCACCAACCTCGACCAAGCCGACCTCACCCAGGAGGGCTACGTCGGCCTGCTGCGGGCGGCCAAGCGATTCGATCCCGACCGCGACATCCGCTTCGGGACCTACGCGCGCTGGTGGGTCCGCGCGCAGATGACGCGCGCGATCGACCACCACGGCCGAATGGTGCGCCTCCCCGGGGGTGCGGTCGAGCAGCTCCGCAACCTGCGCAAGGCGATGAAGGACTTCGACGCGCTCGGCTCCGACTGGACCATCGCGGACATCGCGGAGCAGGCCGGCGTGGAGGTGGAGCGCGCGGAGTTCCTCCTGTCGCGAAAGCGCGCCATGTCGCTGGAGGAGCCGATGGACGATGGCCCCAAGTCCAGGTCGGTGGCGGACTTCATGGCCGACGAGGAAGCCGTGGACCCGGAGGAGAGCGCCGAGCTCTCCCAGGAGCTGTCGCGCATGCACGAGGCGGTTCACGCGGTGCTCGATGAGCGTCAGCGCTTGGTCCTCTCCCGGCGCTACGGGCTCGAGGACGGGAAGGCCTGCTCGCTGTCCGAGATCGCGCGGGGCATGCACCTGTCGAGAGAGCGCGTGCGTCAGATCGAGCGTCAGGCGCTGGACATCCTCCGCAGGACCGGCGACATCCGTGACCGCGCGGCGTTGCCCGCGGCGTAGGCGCAGGCCTGCCGCTACATCGAGGAGGGCTGGGCCTCCATCGGCTCCGTCTGCTGGCCGCGCCGTGTCAGCTCGGCGAGGTCGGGGCGCTCGAACTTGTGGTCGCGCATGTACAGGTACATGACGGCCATCGAGTCCACGTCCTGGTCGCTCGTGTTGTGGTAGACCGAGACCAGCTCGTACTGGTGGTCGGCCTTCAGCTCGAGGCCCTCGGCGCCCGAGTAGTGGTCGATGTGCTGGATCCCCACCTTGTCTTCTCGCGGCGTGACCTCGGCCCGGAAGACGGACTGACCCGTGGTGAG
>CAYMSU010000085.1:0-16125 GCA_964393165.1 uncultured Enterobacteriaceae bacterium | reverse complement strand
GATGGCCGGCCGGTGTTCCGCGAGTCGCTCGAGCTCGACGACGACGTCGACGAGCTCGTGTGGTCGGCCGACGGGGCCTGGCTGGTGGTCGGCGGCTCCCCGCTGCGCGTGTTCGACGCGGCCGATGGGTCGCCCTACGTCGACGTCTTGCTGGCCCCCCCGGGGTCGGCCAGCGGCCTGGCGTCGAGTCCGTTCGGCTTCCTCGGCGTGGTCCAGGGGAGCGCAGAGCAGGAGGAAGTTCGACTGGTCCGACTGCGACCATCAGAATAGGGGTGCGTGATTGGTGCCGAGCTACCTCCTCGGCGAACCCCTCCCTCGATCTCGATGGAACCATCAAGCTTATGTCGCGACGCAAGAGCTCTCCGCTGCAACCTGGCGAAATCGTCGACTACAAGGACATCCGGAAGCTGCAGCGCTTCCTGACCGAGCGCGGCAAGATCCTTCCTCGCCGGGCCACCGGACTCACCGCCAAGCAGCAGCGGCAGGTCGCACGGGCGATCAAGCGGGCTCGCCAGGTGGCGTTCCTGCCCTTCGTCAAGCGGGACTAGCGAGCATCTGACCGGGTGCAGGGCGCTCGGTCACGGCTCGTTCACGGGGCGGCTTGGCCGAGGGGCCGAACGGCGTGGCCCTCGACGTTCGGGTCGTCTCCCAGCTCCTCGCGCATGCGTGCGGCGCGTGACTCGAGCGCGTGCGCTACGTCGGGGTGGTCGGCCTCCACGTCGGTGGTCTCGCCGACGTCCTCCTGCAGGTCGTAGAGCGCCCGGGAGACCGGTGGCCGGCGCACGTCGTTGTCGAACACGAGCTTGTAGCGCGCGTTGCGGACCGCCTCGAGCCGCCCCCGCGAGAAGTAGAAGAAGGCCTTGGTCGGGCTCGGCGCGCCGGCGGTGAGCACGGGCCAGGCGTCGTGCCCGTCGATCGGCAGCCCTCGCACGAGCCCCGGGGGCACGGGCGCCCCGGCGATCCCCGCGAACGTCGGGAGCAGGTCGAGCGCGGTGATCACCTCGTGCTGGACCTCTCCCGCGGGGAGCGCCCCCGGCCAGCGCCACAAGCACGGGCTGCGGAAGCCACCCTCCCACAGCGTGGCCTTGCCCCCGCGCAGCGGAAACGCGCTGCCCCCGCGACGCGGCTCCAGCCACGGCCCGTTGTCGCTCGTGAAGACGATCAGCGTGTCACGGGTGAGGCCGGCGTCGTCGATCGCGTCGACCAGGGTGCCCACGTAGTGATCGACCATCTCGATGACGTCGGCGTAGAGCCCGCGGCCGGAGCGCCGCCGGAAGTCCGGGAGGACCGCCCACGGCTCGTGGGGGGCGGAGTACGCCAGGTACAGGAAGAACGGGTCGTGCCGGTGCTCCTGTACGAAGTGAATCGCCGACTCGGTGAGCTGGCGCACGAGCACCGGCCGGCTGGGCAGCGCGCGCACGACCTCGCGGTCGTGCACGAGCGGAAGCGGCTGCTGGTTCGCGCTCCACGGGATCCCGAAGAAGGTGTCGAACCCGTGGTCGAGGGGCTGGAAGGGCTCCTCGTGGCCGAGGTGCCACTTGCCGAAGCAGCCCGTGGCGTAGCCGGCGGACCTCAGGACCTCCGCGACGGTGGTCTCGGCAGGGTTCAGGCCGACCTTGGAGCGGGGGGAGAGCACGCCGATTCCGTGCTCCTTGGCGCCGAAGCCCACGCGCGGGGGGTAGCAGCCGGTGAGGATGGCCGCCCGGCTGGTCGTGCACACCGACGCCGCCACGTAGAACTGGGTGAGGCGCACGCCCTCGGCCGCGAGGCGGTCGAGGCGGGGGGTGCGGATCGGCCCGTAGGCGGCCTGCTTGTCGGGCGGCGTGTAGTAGCAGCCGAGGTCGTTGTAGCCTTGATCGTCAGTGAGGATCAGGACGATGTTGGGCGGACGGGGCCAGGCCCGCCACGCGGCGTACCCGCCGGCGCCGACCACGGCCGCTGTACCGAGGGCGGTGAGCGCGGCGCGCCTCGACAGAGGGGCGTTCGCCAAGGAGTCCTCCAGTGGAGAGACTGATAGCCGGGTAGGGGGACGTTCGCGTTAAGGGTGCAGCGATGTCCCCGTCCGAAGCCGCACGCCAGCTCGATGACCTCGCACGGGAGCTCGACCTGCTCGTGTACCGGATCGAGGTCGCGGAGCGGGAGCAGACGCACGCACGCACGATGCGCAAGCTGTGGCGGGAGCTGGAGCACGTGCGGGACCGCCTGCAGGACCTCGCCCGCGAGCTCGACCGCTAGCGCTTGCGCCCGGGCCGTTCCGGGCGTTACCTGAACAGGTGTTCGGGGCGGGGGGCCTTCCTCCCGCGGCTTGTCCACAGGCTCGAGGGTACGATCGCATGCCCCGAGGTCTGCGGCGCGGTCGTGTACAGCAGCGTCGTCGAGGCTCGAGGGGGCCTGCGGAGGCCTGTGGATGAACTGTGGAGGATCTTGGGATGAGGGGGGACAGAGGAGATGGGAAGCTCAGTAGACACGCACCAGGGGTTCGTCTCCGGCCCGCCGGGCACCGGACTGCTTGGGGACAGATCTTTCTGCGTCGAAACACAACATGTGGGGGTTGAAGGTGGGTCGGACCCCTAGATATTGTGTGATGGCTCGCCGATACGGCGGCGGCACTCGCTACGCTCTCGACCTCGTCGAGCGTCGCACCTGGCTCTCTGCATCGCTCGCATCCGACCCGCTGCGCGCTTCGCCCGCCCGCGGGTCGACCGGGCGACCTGGACCTGTACCCCACCATCCACTCCGCCCACGCGGGCTCGCCGGACACCTGTCGGTCGGCGAGGCGACGTGCGGCCCCTGATCACAACCCGAGGCTCCCATGCGCGTTCAGCGTCGCTTCACGCTCTCCACGACATCACCCTACGCAAACCTCGAGTTCGTCAGTCGTCGGTCCGAGATCCGCAACCCCGACGGCACGGTCGTGTTCTCTGCCGAAGCCGTGCTGGTGCCTCGCTCGTGGAGCCAGGTGGCGACCGACATCCTCGCCCAGAAGTATTTCCGCAAGGCCGGGGTGCCGGCGCGTACCGCACGGGTGCCCGAGGAGGGCGTGCCCACGTGGCTGCAGCGCTCCGTGCCCGATGCCGAGGCGCTCGCCGACCTTCCCGAGGGCGATCGATACGGTCAGGAGACCGACGCGCGGCAGGTCTTCGACCGGCTCGCGGGTTGCTGGACCTACTGGGCGCTCAAGGCCGGCATGTTCGACGGTGAGCAAGATGCTCGCGCCTTCTTCGACGAGATCCGGTACATGATGGCGCGCCAGATGTGCGCTCCGAACTCTCCGCAGTGGTTCAATACGGGGCTGCACTGGGCCTACGGGATCGACGGGCCGGCCCAGGGGCACCGGTACGTCGATGCCCTCGGGGAGGTCGTCGCCTCGTCGTCGGCCTACGAGCGGCCTCAGCCCCATGCGTGCTTCATCCAGTCGGTCGACGACGATCTGGTGAACGAAAACGGCATCATGGACCTCTGGGTCCGTGAGGCCAGGCTGTTCAAGTACGGCTCTGGAACGGGCACCAACTTCAGCGCGGTGCGCGGGGAAGGGGAGCCACTGTCCGGCGGTGGTCGCTCCTCGGGCCTCATGAGCTTCCTCAAGATCGGGGACCGGGCGGCCGGGGCCATCAAGAGCGGGGGCACCACCCGGCGGGCTGCCAAGATGGTCTGCCTCGATCTCGACCACCCCGACATCGAGTCGTTCATCTCGTGGAAGGTGGTCGAGGAGCAGAAGGTCGCGTCGATGATGACCGGCTCACGGACCAACGAGCGCTGCCTCAATGCGATCCTGAAGGCCGCGCAGGACCAATCCTTGTCGGAGTCACAGCGGCTCGACCCCACCCATAACGCAGAGCTCGCCACGGCCATGCGGGAGGCCCGCGCCGCGGGGGTGGCCGACAACTACGTTCATCGCGCGCTCCAGTACGCGCACCAGGGCTACACCCACATCGAGTTCCCGGTCTTCGACACCGACTGGCAGTCGGATGCCTACCAGACCGTGTCGGGCCAGAACTCCAACAACTCGGTGCGGATCCCCAACGCGTTCATGGACGCGGTGCTGCGAGACGAGGGGTGGAGCCTGCGGGCCCGGTCCGATGGCCACGTCACCAAGACGATCCGCGCCCACGACCTGTGGGAGGACATCAGCAACGCGGCTTGGGCATGCGCAGACCCCGGGGTGCAGTACGACTCCACGATCAACGAGTGGCACACGTGCCCCGGCGACGGAAGGATCAACGCGAGCAATCCCTGCTCCGAGTACATGTTCCTCGACGACACGGCCTGCAACCTGGCCTCGCTCAACCTCCTGCGGTTCTACGACCTCGAGGAGGGAGAGCTGCGTACCGGCGATCTGCTGCATGCGGCCCACCTCTGGACCATGGTGCTCGAGGTGTCGGTCACGATGGCGCAGTTTCCATCCGCATCGATTGCCAAGCGGTCCCACGACTACCGCACGCTCGGTCTCGGCTTCGCGAACCTGGGGGCGCTCCTGATGGTGATGGGCCTGCCCTACGACAGCGCCCAGGGGCGGGCCACGGCCGCTTCGATCACGGCCTGTCTCACGGGCCAGGCCTACGCGACCTCGGCCCGCATGGCCAAGGAGCTCGGACCGTTCGCGCGGTTCGAGGCCAATCGCGAGGCGATGCTCAGGGTGGTCCGCAACCACCGGCGAGCGGCCACGTCCGCGGCGGCCTCCGAGTACGAGGGCCTGTCGGTGCGGCCCGTGCCGATCGACGCCGTCCACGCACCCGGGGAGCTGCTGAAGACCGCCCGCAAGGTGTGGGAGGAGGCGCTCCACCTCGGGCAGGAGCACGGTTACCGCAACGCGCAGGTGTCGGTGCTGGCCCCCACCGGCACGATCGGCCTGGTGATGGACTGCGACACGACCGGCGTCGAGCCCGACTTCGCGCTCGTGAAGTTCAAGAAGCTCGCAGGCGGCGGCTACTTCAAGATCATCAACCAGTCGGTGCCCCCCGCGCTTCGCAAGCTCGGCTACGACGAAGACCAGATCGAGGCGATCATCCGCCACGCCACCGGTCACGGCACGCTCGTGGGGGCCCCCGGGGTCAACCACGACGCGCTTGCGGAGCGTGGGTTCACCCCCGAGATCCTCGAGCAGGTGGAGTCACAGCTCGAGTCCGCGTTCGACCTGCGCTTCGTGCTCAACCCGGGAACGCTCGGCACGGAGTTCTGCACCTCCTCGCTCGGGCTGACCGAGGCGCAGCTCGCCGACCCGCGGTTCGACCTGCTGCAGGCCCTCGGCTTCACCGCCGACGAGGTGGCAGCGGCCAATGCCTACGCCACGGGCTCGATGACCCTCGAGGGAGCGCCCCACCTTCGCGACGAGCACCTCGCGGTGTTCGACTGCGCGAACCGGTGCGGCAGGGATGGCAAGCGGTTCATCGCCGTCGACGGCCACATTCGCATGATGGCCGCCTGCCAGCCGTTCCTGAGCGGCGCGATCAGCAAGACGATCAACATGCCCAACGAGGCGACGGTGCAGGACGTCAAGGATGCCTACATGCTGTCCTGGCGCCTCGGACTGAAGGCCATCGCCCTGTACCGCGACGGCTCCAAGCTCTCGCAGCCGCTGTCGTCCGTGGTGGTGCAGGATCTGTTCGCCGCCCTCGACGAGGCGCCAGCGCGTCCGCTGGCCGCAGCACCGCAGCCCGCGGAGATCGCCGAGCGGATCGTGGTGCGGTACCTCGCGAAGCGTCGGCGGCTCCCCGATCGGCGCAAGGGCTACACCCAGAAGGCTGTGATCGGCGGCCACAAGGTGTTCCTGCGGACCGGCGAGTACGAGGATGGCACGCTCGGCGAGATCTTCATCGACATGCACAAGGAAGGTGCGGCCTTCCGGTCGCTGATGAACGCCTTCGCGATCGCCATCTCGATCGGCTTGCAGCACGGGGTCCCGCTCGAGAAGTTCGTCGACCAGTTCGTGTTCAGCCGGTTCGAGCCCAACGGCATCGTCATGGGCAACGAGCGGATCAAGATGGCGACGTCGCTCATCGACTACATCTTCCGCGAGCTCGCCATCAACTACCTCGGCCGCGATGACCTGGCGCACGTCTCGGAGGAGGATCTCCGGCACGATGCGATGGGCGGCGAGGAGCCGGAATATCTGGAGGAGCAGTCCTTCGTACGGCCGCTCGCGTCCGAGCGGGCCGAGCCGGTCTGGGGCGCCACGATCGTAGGCTCGGACAAGCCGATCGATGTCGACGCCTACGAGCCCGATCCGGCCTCACCGTCGGTCCACCTCTCGCCGGTCCAGGTGCCGGTCGACGCTCGCGGCGGACGTACTGCAGGCACCGACGTGAGGATCCAGGCCGTGCTCGATGCTCGCGCCCAGGGCTACGAAGGCGACGCGTGCGACGAGTGTGGCGCGCTCACCATGGTCCGCAACGGGGCGTGCCTCAAGTGCGTGAGCTGCGGAGCGACCTCGGGCTGCTCGTAGCCGGCAGCGGCTCACGGTCGCGTGCGTCGCCGCTGCCGGCGGCGGCTCGCCCACGCCCTGGCTCGGGCCCGAGGACAAGCCTCGTCCCGCTCCCCGCTCGGGGATGACTGCCAGGTGCGGGTGCACGGCCTCCGTCAGCGACGGCGGCGTGCCGAGAGCAGTCCGAGCAGCGCCACCGCGACCGCGAGACCGCCCGGTCCGCGGCCGGGGGCACCACAGCCGCAGCCGTCTACCGAGATCCGGGGCGGCGGCGGTCCCGTGTCGGCCGTCTGCGCCAGCTCGGCGGGCACCGGCCGGTCGGCGGCGGCCAGCGGTGGCTCGTCCCGCTCGGCCGGCTCGAGCGTGCCCGAGTTGTCCAGATCCTCGAAGAGCGCAGAGGTCGCCGAGATCTCCGCCGCGAGCAGGCGGGACACCTCGCTCTCCGCCGGGTACCGCGCCTCCTCTTCGTCGACGTCCAGTTCCTCGGTGTCGAGCCAGCCGGGCGCCCCCAGCTCCAGCACGAGCGGCTGTCCGTCGATCTCGATCGGCTGGTCGGCCCACAGCGTGAACGACGTGCTCGGCTGTACCTCGACGACGAGCCGCAGCTCCTCCCGGATCGAGCCCATCGTCACCACGATCGGGGCCTCGACGTCGACCACCACCGCGCACCAGCGGCCCGGGGGGACCTCGAACGCGCGCCGGCCGAGCAGATCGACCTCATCCTCGTCGACGATCACGGCCAGCCCCTCGCCGCAGGCGAGGTACTGCACGGACATGGACTCGGTGGCGGCCTCCAGGACCTCGAGGCCCACGATCGGCGCCAGCCGGATCTGGTGCTTCGACGGGTTGCCCACGTAGGTTCCGTCCCGAGGGGCGCTGTCGCAGCCCGTCCCCAGCGAGAGGAGCGCGAGGAGCGCAGTGGCCGCACCGACACGGAGGGGGGCATTCATGACGGCTCCCGAGGTTCGGAGAGGGGAAACAACTGGAGGTTGACCTGGTACACGCGGTCGGCCGGGCCGGGATCCTCGTCACACAGGTTGAGGATGCGCTCGTAGAACCGCGTGATCTCGTCCTTCAGTCGCGGCACGAGGTGAGCACCGATGGCCACCGTGAGCCCGCCGAACTGTCGCTCCTCCGCAGCGACCTCCTCGATGGCCTCCCGGGCTCGCTCGAGCATGCCGTGGTGGTAGCTGTAGGCTGCGAGGCTGCGGAACTCGTGCGGCGTGACCACGGTCGCCTCGGCGTGCGCGACCCGTCCGTCGTCGTCGCGAGCCAGCAGGCCGAGCGTGAACAGCGTCTGCAGCGCCCGCGTGGCCTCCCGCCGCGAGATCCGGGGCCGCAGCGTCTCCGCGATCCAGGCGGGATCGTCCTTGAAGTCGGGGCGAAGGGCGAGCTCGCGGATCGCGGGGTAGTACCACCGCGACACGTACTCGAAGCCGGCTCCCTCGAGGGTGCGGGCCTCGCGGAACCGCTTGGTGGCCGCGATCTGCTCCCAGGCCTCCTTGCGCTCGGGATCTGCGGAGGCCTGCCCGAGGCGGACCAGCACCTCGAAGAACCCCGCCTCCGGCGCGGTGAGCTTCATCGCCTGGCTGAAGGCCCGCGTGGTGGCCGGCGTGAGGTTTCGCTCGCCGCGCACCACGTGGTGCAGCAGCGACGGCGACTTCTGGCCCGCCAGCCTCGCGAACATCCGGTAGCTGAACTTCGGGTTCAGGGCCTTCTTGGCCTGGAACCAGTCCTCGAGGAACCGCCGGAAGTCCAGGTACTCGAAGATGTTCGGCAGGTCCGACGACCCCGGAGGTTCCACACCGCGCTCCCCGTTGAGTACACCCGACGCCGGCGCCGCCCGCAACCATCACGTGCATCGGGAGTCGAGGGGCAGGCGCGGGCAGCCGCGGTCCGAACTCGTGAGTACAGCGCCGGCGCAGGCTACCGGAGCATCTGCAGCTCTTCGGTGTCTGGCGGACGAGGCGGGGCATCGTCGGCCGGCAGCCGCAGCCGGTCCAGGCCGAGCAGCCGGCGCAGGCTCGGCAGCCGCCGCAGCGGCGTCTCCGCTCGCAGGAACGCCTGGTACAGGCCCTGGTCTCCGCTGAACCTCCGCTGGAACGCCTGGAGCGCTACCATCTGCCGCCAGTCGGTGTCGGTCACGATCACGGGCCGACCCCCGGCGTCCATCACGCGGCTCACACGCTGGGCAGCCATGCTGTCGGGGTCGACCGGGAACGAGGCCGACCGCACGAGCACGCAGCGGTCGGTGCCGGAGGCCTGCAGCGCTCGGTCGATCTGCGCTGCGAGCTGGCCCGACGCGGGGTCGGCTTCGCACAGCGCGACGAACATGGGCTGGGGATCCTCCTCGAACCCGCGGCCCCACACCCGGATGTGCTCCTCGTGGATGGGCTGCACGTCGAACGCCACGAACGGACCGAACTCGCGGGCACACGCCTCGATCGAGCGAGCGAGCAGCCTGAGGAGCTCCGCCGGGTTCTCCGGCACGAGGTGGGGCTGGCTCTTGTCGTCGTTCCACGCCGCCTGCACCCGCCGCACCGGGGCTTGCAGCTCCGTGATCGGCTCCGCCTCGCGGCCGGTGAGCGACAGCACCTCCTCGAGCGAGGGCACCCGCTGCAGGTCGATCGCCGCCTCTCGGAAGCGCAGGCAGTCGTTCAGCACGTGCCGCGTGGTCTGGTTCGCGTAGAGCGACATCTGCGTCTCCACGAACGGGTACAGCGGATCCGCGCTGGTGGTCTCGGCCTCGGCGTAGAGCACGGCGAGGCGCCGCTCGACCAGCGCAGTGACCTCGTCGGGGCTCCGCTCGCCCACGAGCACGGTCGGTGGTGGATCCTGCTCCAGCCGCTCCTTGACCGACCGCGGCAGCGCCGACTTGAGCTGGTCGTAGAACTCCTCGATGCAGGACACCACCACGATCGTGCCCGGCATCTCGGACAGCGTCTTCAGCACGGTCATCGCGTGAGCGAAGCGCTCCGCGGCCTCATCGAGGTTGTAGATGTCCTCGAGCTGGTCGGCGCAGATCACGAGGCACCGGTCCATACACCGCCGCACCAGCTCGCGGAGCTGGTCGATCATCATGGCCGGGGCGGCCTCCTCCTCCCGGGGGGCGATACCGCACAGCACCGTGCGATCGTGCTCGGACAGCGACTCTGCACGCAGGAACTTGATCACCCGGCGGTTCACGCTGGGCTTGCCGAGCTGCAGCAACAAGAGAGCCAGGATCAAGTCGGGGTCTGCGTCGAGCTGGTCGACCAGCTGATCCGCGAGATCGCCAGCCACCCGGCCGAGCGCGTCACCCGCGGTGAGCAGCGCCTCCTTGACGCCCCGCGAGCCTCCCGGCAGGCGGTTGGCGAGGGCATTCGAGAGCAGGATGAGGCTTGGCCGAGGGTCGTCGGGGGCGTCGTACGGCTGCTCGAGCGACTCGACGAACTTCTGCAGGATGTAGCGGTCGTACCTGCGTGACGACGACGTCATCTGCATGTACGCGAACAGGGCGGTGCCCTCGCGGTGGACCTTGTTCCGGAAGGCCCGCATCAGGTGGGTCTTTCCCGCCCCAGGCTCGCCCTGCAGGAGCAGCAGGCGCCCCGTGGTGCGGTCGGACGTGGCCGCCTGGCCGACCATGCGCGCGAACACCGAGCGGGCGACGGCGTGGATGCTCGGCACGTCCATCGGGTCGCGCCGCCACACGTCGGCCGTGTGCTCCACGCTGTGGAACAGCTCGGGGACCAACCGGGAGCAGAAGGCCTGCAGGCGCGGATCTTCCGGGACCAGGTCGAGGGCGTTCATGAGCGATCCGGGGTCTTGCGGGATGCGGGAGGGAGGGCAGGGAGGAACGGAGGCGGCGAGGCATGGGAAATGCCGCGGCGGACGCCCTGTCACCCCTAGCTTACCGCACACCGATCAGCATCTGGGCTCGACGGTCTGGCACGCTCGGTGCACATGGGCTCGCGCCACTGCAAGGAGCTCCTGATGTTCAAGAAGATCGTCGCGCCCGTCGACCGGACCGCCCTCGCCCCGAAGGAGCTGAAGACCGCGCTGTCGCTCGGTGTTCGGTTCGACGCCGAGGTGATCGTGCTCCGGGTGATGCCCGAAGCGGCCAGCCTCCAAGCGGGCGAGTCGGAGACGGATCTCGACGTGATCGAGCGAGAGACCCAGGAGCTCCTCGCCGAGGCGCTCGCTCAGGTAGAGCCGGGCACCCGACCCTCCAAGATCCAGGCCGAGGTGCGGGCGGGGCCGGTGCTCGAGGTCATCCTCCAGGCCGCCGAGGACCACATGGCCGACCTCATCGTGGTGGGGAGCCACGGCCGGCACCGCCCGATCGACTGGCTCCGGGGGTCGACCGCCGAGCAGCTCGTGAACCGCGCCTCGCCCTCGGTCCTCGTGGTGAAGCCCGACGGGTTCCCCTTCCTCACCGAGTGACGAAGGCGACAAGCGCCTCCTCGTCGAGCGGCGCCGACGTGTCCACGATGCGCACGTCGGGCCCCGAGGGCGGCGTGTAGCGAGCCAGGAAGTCGTCGAGCAGTGGGGCCCGGGCGTCGCTGGGCCCCGCGGGACCCTGCTCACGGGCCGCCAGCCGGGCCTCGAGGACCTCCCGGGGCGCCGTCGCGGTCACGAACCGGACCGGCACGCCGTGCCGGGCGGCGACTTGGCGCGCGTGGTCGCGCAGCTCCTCCGAGCGGAACGACGCGTCGAGGATCACGGGCCGGCCAGACCCGAGGACGGCGTCGGCATAGGTCGCGAGCGCCTCGTACACCCGCTCGGTGGCGGCCTCCGAGTAGGCGCCCGCGAAGGCCTCGCCGGCGTCCGCGAGGCGCGTGTGGACGTCGACGCCCGCGAGCTGCTTCCGTGTGCGGTCGGCATCGACGACCGGCGCCCGGAGCGCCCTGGCCAGCCGCTCGGCGAGCGTGCTCTTGCCCGCCGCGATCGGGCCCCCCACGGCGACCACCACCGGGCGCGTCCGTGCCTGTCCGCTGCCCGCGCGCCCCTTGGCGAGCGCGTGGGCGACGCCGAGCCGCGCCCGGCACGCCTCCCGATCCCCCTGGAGCATCCGGACCTTGGCGCGCACCCAGGCCCGGTAGGCCACGTACCCGTCCAGCACGCGGTACACGCCCCAGTCGCCGACGTCCCGCGCCCACCGCGCGACCAGCCGCTCGGCCAGATCGTGGCGACCGTGCAGCTCCAGCTCCATGGCCAGGAACCCGAGGTCGGCGGCGACGTCGAGCCGCCGGTACGCGAAGTCGAACTCGATCCCGTCGATGGCTACCACCCGCGGGGCCGCGCGCTCGCCGAGCAGGTACACGTGATCCAGGCGCAGGTCGCCGTGCCCGTCGCGAACCCTGCCCTCCGCCCGGCGTGCCTCGATCACCTCCGAGGGCAGCGCGGCGCGCTGCCACTGCCGTGCGGCCTCGGCCTCTTCCGCGCCGAGCAGCTCGTCTGCCTGGGGCAGCTCGTCGAAGTTCTCCTGCACGAGGCGCGCGACAGTGTCCGCCCCGCCGTACGTGGGCTGCTCCTCCGCGCGCCCGTGGAAGGCGGCCAGCCACCCCGCGACCCGGTCGATGTCGGCGATGTCGAGGTCGCCGGCTTGGAGCACGCTGATCAGGCGTCGGTCGTCGGGCAGGCGCTGCATCTCCACCGCCCAGTCCACGACCTCGCCTCGGCCGTCGACCTCCAGCCCGTCGGGACCGTCCGTGATCGCGCGCACGCCCAGCGTGACTCCGGGGGCCGTGCGCTCGTTGAGCGCCATCTCGTTGCGGCATGCCGCCTCGCGCTCGGCCAGGCTGCGGAAGTCCAGGAACCCGAGGTCGAGAGGCTTCTTGAGCTTGAGCACCCGCTCCGACCCCAGCAGGACCACACTGATGTGGGTCGTCCGGACCTCGGCGGACTCCCATCCTCGAATCTCCATCGCTCCCCCGTCTCGATCGTGGTGGCGGGTCCTCGTATGGGGTAGGCCTGGAGCTTGCAGCAACGTCCCGAGGACGAGGAGGACCCGAAGATGCTCATCCTGGTCGCGGCCACCGGCTGCCTGCCGAGCTTCGAGCAAGACCTGGACCAGCGCGAGCTGGAGATGCGGGACCACGAGATCGACGCGTTCGACGCGCTGACTGCGCTCGGCGACAGGGACCTCGCGGCGCTGCGGGAGGCCGGGCAGAAGCTCGCCAAGCAGGACGACGTGCCCGGGTTGCCGGCCCACGCGGTTCCGCTCCTCAAGGCGACGAGGCTCGAGGGCCAGGCTCTCGCCAAGGCCAAGACGCTGACCGACACGGCGGTGCCGCTGTCGCGGCTGGCAGGCCACTGCGGGGCCTGCCACGCGATGCTCGAGGTCGAGCCCGCGGCCCCCGCTCGGGAGCTGCCGCTCGAGGAGGCCTTCTTCGCGGTCGCCTTCCAAGAGGATGCACGATGGGTCCGAGCGACCAACGCCCTCGGCATCGAGTCTCCGTCCGGGTGGGACGCGCGCCGCAGCTTCCTCGAGTCGGCGCTGAAGACCTATGCAGCGGCGGGGGCCGAGCCAGGGGAGGAGTAGGCTACTCCTCGGTCGGCGCCTCGCTCGGAGCCGCCGGGGCCTCGGGGGGCAGGGTGTGGCAGGCTGCGCACGTGGCGAGCAGCTTGCCCATGAGCTCGGGACGGTCGCCGACCTCTGCCTCGGCCGCCTTGTCGGCCAGCGCGTAGACCTCCTGCTCGAGCGCGGTGCGCTCGGGGGAGGCCTCGGTCGCCGGGAATGCAAAGGCGACCGGCCGGTTCGCCAGCTCGCCGGCGCCGCGCCGCCACGCCTCGTCGTCGTGCGCCACGAGGCCTACCCACATCCAGTCCACCGCCCACTTGTGCAGCGGCATGTTGGCACCCTCGCGCCACGCCTGCTCGGGCACCTGCGCCGCCCCGACCAGGCTCGGGCCTCCGCGCTCCGCCGCGTGACAGCTGCCGCATGCTCCGGCGGTGCGGCCGAGCCGGACGGTCGCCGCCGCGAGCGTGGTCGCCTCTGTGACCGAGGTGGCATGCGCATCGACCTGGGTCACCCAGCCCCGCCACTTGCGCGGCATGCGCCGCGGCGGCTCGAGGGCGGCCAGCGCGGCAGCGGCCTCCTTCGCCTGCTCGAGGTCGCCCTGGATGGCGAGGTCGCGGCTGTCGGTGAGCCGCAAGAAGCGCTCGTGCATCTCCGCGGAGACGGGCGGCGCCGCCCACGACGGAGACACGACGGAGGACCAGGCCAGCGTGGCGAGCGAGAGGGTGCACATGGGACGATGCTATCACGATGGCCCGGCCGGAACGGGCTCGCCCACCTTGCGGGATTAGACCCAGGGGAGCGTGTGGAATCCCCCGCTACCACCACCGGCGGCGGACAGCGTGACCCTCGCGTAGGCGTAGCCGACGAACAGCAACACGAGCACGGCCCCCTCGATCCGCGTGAGGCGCTTGCCCGACCACAGGAACAGCCACGCCACGAGCGTGCTGACGAGCCACACCGGCAAGTCGAACTGCAGGACCTCAGGCCTCACCGACAGCGGGTGGATCAGGGCCCCGGACCCGAGCGTGAGCAGCGGATCCGTGATGTTGCTGCCGATCAGGTTGCCCAGCGACAGCGACGAGGCGCCCGCGACCACCGCGCGGACGGCGATGGCGAGCTCCGGGAGCCCGGTTCCGAGCCCCACCAGCAGGCCGATGGTGGTCCGGCCGAGGCCCCACGCCTCGGCGAGCGACACCCCTCCTCGCACGACCGCGTCGGCCGACACGACGACCACGATCATTCCGACGATGCCCATCGCCGCACGGCCAAGCGTGAAGCGCGAGGGGCCGTCCTCGACCTTGGGATCGGCCGGCACGTCCTCACCCTCCCCCTCCCCGGGCCGGGAGGACACGATGCACCAGCCCAGGTATACGGCGTAGGCGGTGACCAGCAGCGCCGCCTCCCAGCCGTCGACCCGGCCGTCGAGCGCGGCGAGCCACATCAGGCCGAGCGCCGCGAACAGGCTGGGCAGATCCCGCTGGCGCGCGCGGCGCGGCACCCACATCGGGGACAGGAGCGCGGTGATGCCGAGCAGCAACGTGATCTGCGACAGGCAGCTGCCCACGACGTTGCCGACGGCCAGCTCCGACGCATCCGTGCCGAGGCGCGTGGTCCAGGCAGCGGCCACGTTCGTGGAGATCTCGGGGAGCGAGGTGCCGATGGAGGCGATCGTCACCCCGACCAGCCATCGGCTCACGCCGAGCCAGCGAGCCAGCCGCTCCGCAGCGGAGACGGCCAGCTCACTGCCCACCACCAGGCCCACGACCCCTGCCACGAGCATTGCCAGCGAACCGAGCATGCGGGGGCAGGTATCCCGGGGGGGCCTGGCACCACCCTTGCTATTGTGAGCCCACACGAGAGGAAAGGATGAAGCTCCTGGTGGCCGTGGACCTGCTCCACGACGACGCCGATCGGGTGGTCCGGGAGGCCGCCCAGTGGGCGGCCCGGCTCGGCGCCACGCTCGACGTGGCCTATGTCGACGAGTACGAGTACAGCGCGGCGCTGATCCGCGATCCGAGCCTTCGCGCGGCGGTAGCGGGCGAGTGGCAGCAGCTGCACGCCAAGCACGCCGCCGACCTGCAGGCGCTGACCAACACCATCCCCGAGGGCACACGGGGCGAGGCCCGCTACCTGACCGGCCGGGCCGCCCCGGTTCTCGTCGAGGCCGCCGCCGAATACGACGCCATGGTGGTCGGCACCCATGGGCGCACGGGGCTCAACCACGTGCTCATGGGGTCGGTCGCCGAGCGGCTCGTCCGCATGGTGTCGGTGCCGGTGCTCGTGCTGCGCCTGCAGGCCGCCGCCGCGCCGGAGGCGAGGTGAGGGTCGCCGACGCCATGACGAAAGAGCCGTTCGTGGTCGACCCGACCACGCCGCTCGCGGAGTGCAGGCAGCTCCTCGCGGACTGCCGGATCCGCCACCTTCCGGTGGTCGAGGACGGGCACCTTCGCGGGCTCGTCCACGCCACCCGGGCGTTCGGGCCTCACGAGCCCGGCGCCACCGCCGCGGACGTCGCGGCGGGGGTGCATGTCCGCGCGCGCCCCGACGAGGCGCTGTACGACGTGCTGGGCCGCTGCGCGGCGTCGCTCGAGGACGTGTGCGTGGTGGTCGACGAGACGGATCGCGTGCTCGGCATCCTCACCGACCGCGACATCGTGCGGCTCGCTGCCGACCTGCTCGACGAGGCCGTGCTCGTCGACGCCATCGCGAGCACCACGCTCCGCACCCTCGGGCCGCAGCAGACCATCGCGGAGGCGCTCGAGGACATGCACCGGGCGATGGCCCGCCACGTCCTGGTGACGGACGAGGAGGCCCTCGCGGGACTGCTCACCAAGCTCGACCTGGTCGCGGCCCCCGATCCGGAGGCGCCGCTCGGCGCCCAGCTCGACTCGGACGGCCCCGAGGTGGTGTCGTGGGGCACGCCGGTGGCGGAGGCGGCCCGCCGAATGGGCCAGCGCGGGCTCGACGCGGTGGTGGTGGTGGCCGACGCCGACGGGCCGGGTTCCCGCGTGGCGGAGGGCCTCGTGACGGTCACCGACCTGCTCCGCGCGCTCCGCCTCGCGCCCGCGCTGATCGCTACAGCCCGGAGGCCGTGAACCCGAGCTGGAGCACCGGGGGGCTGTCCGCACCCAGATCCACCACATGGGATACTCCGGTGCTTCTGAACGCCAGTCTACCGAAGGCAGGGGCCCAGGTGGGCCAC
>CAYMSU010000084.1:0-16182 GCA_964393165.1 uncultured Enterobacteriaceae bacterium | reverse complement strand
GTGGACACGAGGCGATGCGCATGGTGGCCCACCAGGCATGCGCCCAGCTCGCCCCGGAGGGGCGGCTGGTCGTGGCGGGCGCCAACGACGAGGGGATCCGACCTGCCCCGAAGCGACTCCTGGAGGTGATGCAGCACACCGAGGTGATCGACACGCGGAAGCACTGCCGGGTGGTGCTGGGACGGAGCCCCCAGGCCGACCTGCGGGGGGATCTCGAGGACTGGCGCCGAGACGTCACCGCCGAGGTGGCGGACCTCCGCCTCACGTGGCGCAGCTGGCCCTCGCTGTTCGCGCACGGGCGGCTCGACGCCGGCACCAGGCTTCTCCTCGAGAGCCTCCCCGAGCTCGAGGGCCGCGTGCTCGACTTCGCGTGCGGAGCGGGCGTGATCACGTGCTTCCTGCAGGCGCGGGGAGACTCGGTGCAGCTCGAGATGTCCGACGTGGACGCGCTCGCTGCGCACGCGGCGAGCAGGAATGCCCCCGCCGTTCCCGTGCACCTCGCGGATGGCCTACCGGTTCAGGGCGGTCCGTGGGACGTCCTCGTGAGCAACCCGCCGCTCCATCTCGGCAAGGAAGGCCACCGCGGGGTCCTGGACGCACTCGCAGCCACTGCCCCGCACCGACTGACGCGGCGGGGGGTGATGTGGCTGGTCGTGCCGGGCACGGTACCCGTGCACCGAAGGCTGGCGGCTGGCTTCTCGGATGTCGAGAGGGTCACGCGCGACGCGAGCTATGCCATCTGGCGATGCGCGGTGGGGCGGCCCAGGTAGTCAGTCCAGACGCTCGTCGACCTTGCCGTCACCGTCGGTGTCGCGCCCCGCGCGCACGACCTCCCCGGTGGCCGAGAACCGCTCCCAGACGTCGATCTGCCCGTCACCGTCCTCGTCCCGCTCCTTGCGGTCCAGGTAGACCGTGCCGTCCTCGCCGACCATGTAGTACTTGAACATGTTGGGCCGCCCGTCGAAGTCGGTGTCGTACTCCGACATCACGCGGACCCCGTCCTTGTAGTGGTCCGTCCAGTCCAGGCGACCGTCGTAGTCGGAGTCCATGTCCTCTCGAACGAGGTTTCCGTCATCGTCGAAGTGCGTGACGACGTCCTTCTTCCCGTCCCGGTTCAGATCGAGCTCCTTCCGTACCAGGAGCCGTGGTGCGTCCTCGCGCTCGCGATAGAAATTCCGGATGTCCGCGACCCCGTTGTTGTCGAGGTCGACGGCCTGTTCGACGAGACCGTCGGTCATCACGCGCTCCGCCACGTGCTGGGTGTACGCATCGTCGGGCGCGCCCTTCTTCGCGCACCCCACGACCGCGAGGCAGCTCATGGCCAGCAGCATCGCTCGTGTTCGGCTCACCATTGGCGCCCTCCGCGCGTGGTTCGTCTACCCATCGGCACGCCGCTCCGATCCCAAAGGGTGAGGCGGCCGGTGCCCGCCCCGTCGCCGGCGGGACGTGCTAAGAGCAGGGGATGCGCAGCGTGAAAGGGGAGCCATGGAGACCGAGCGCGGAGGCCGGCTGGTCATCGTCGATGACGAACCCGTCATCCTCAACCTGCTCGCGTCGTTGTTCAAGGCAGATCCCCGCGTCGAGGTCCGCGCCTGCGCCGACGGCACCTCGGCCCTCGCGGAGATCGAGCAGGGCGTCGACGTGCTGCTCACCGACAAGAACCTCCCCGACCTGGGCGGCCTCGAGCTCGCGGGCCGCGCGCGACAGCTCCACCCCGATGTCGAGATCATCGTCATCACCGGCTACGCGTCGCTCGACACGGCGCTGATGGCCATGGAGCTCGATGTCTTCGACTATATCGTCAAGCCTCCGCGAGACATCCACGACGTTCGCCGCAGGGTCCTGCAGGCCTTCGACAAGCAGTCGATGGCCCGCGAGAACCGGGAGCTCCTCCAGCGTCTCCAAGAGCGGAACTCCGAGCTCGAGCGCACGCTTCGAGAGCTCACGGAGGCCCAGGCGCAGCTCGTCCAGTCAGAGAAGCTCGCTGGAATCGGCACGCTGGCGGCCGGCGTCGCGCACGAGATCAGCTCACCCCTGTTCGGCGTGATGGGTCTGGCGGAGGCCATCCTGGAGGAGGAGGACCCGGCCCTCGTGCGAGGCTACGCCAAGGAGATCGTGGACTACTCGGCTGCGATCAAAGAGATCGTCGTGCAGCTCTCCGGGTACTCGCGCTCGGCGCGCAGTGAGTTCGTAGGGGCGGTGGACCTCCGGCAGGTCATCGAAGATGCGATCAAGCTCGTGGCCCGATCGTCGACGGTGAACCCCGACTGGATCCACCTGCAGGCTCCCGAGGCGCTCCTCGTGCACGCGCGCGGCAACGAGCTGCAGCAGGTGTTCGTCAACCTCGTCCGCAACGCGGTGGAGGCTCTGCACGACCGCTACGGCGAGTCGACGGCGGCCGAGTTCCCCGGTCGGGTCGAGATCTCCGCTACGGCAGACGAAGAGTGGGTCTGGGCCACCGTGAGCGACAACGGAGGGGGCATCCCCGCAGACCAGCTGGGGGCCATCTTCGACCCCTTCTACACGACGAAGCCGCCCGGGCGCGGCACGGGCCTCGGGCTCAACATCGTCTACCGGATCATGACCCGCTATCGGGGGCACATCAGCGTCGACAGCGAGATGGGGCAGGGCACTCGCTTCACGCTGCGCCTCCCGCTCGAGCCCCCCGCGGAGCGCTGATGCGGTTGTGGGCCCGTCTGGCGGTCGTCATGGCGATCGTCGCGGTGCTCCCGCTCATCGTCGCCGGCGGCGACGCGATCCGCACGGCTACCCGGCAGGTGGAGGGGGCCAGCCAGGAGCAGCTCCAGCAGCAGGTCTCCGCCCAGTCGGAGCTCGTCGGGCGGTGGGTGCTGGACCAGGTGCGCGCGCTCGAGACCAAGCCCGTGCTGTTCGGCGACGCCCTGAGCGGCTTCGACCCAGCTTCCCAACAGTCGTTCGCCCGCCTCGTCTACCTCGACACCCCCGCCGCGGTGACCGTGGTCCTGGTGGATGGCGCCGGAGCGCCGGTGGTCGAGCCCGTGTACCAGACCCGCGGGGCGCGTCCGGCGTCGTCTCCCGAGCGAGCGCGCACGCTGCTCGAGCGACTGCCGGTGTCCCGTGCGGCCAGCGACCCCGGAGCCGTCGCCATCGGCGAGCCCTGGCTGGACGGACAGGTGCCGTCGATTCCGCTGGCCATCCTCGCCGCCGCCGGAAGCGGACGGCCGGAGGACCAGCGCATCCTCGGCGTCGAGATCCAGCTCGAGATCGGCACCGAGCTACTGTCTCAGATCACGCCCACTCGCGCCGTCGCCATCGTCGACGCATCGGGGCGTGCGGTCCTCGGCGGTGACCACGAGCTCCTCGGCTCGGGGGTCCTCAAGGCCCTCGGGGGACTCGCCCCCACGGTGGACTTCGGTGGCCGCCAGGTCCTCGGAAGAGTCGCCGCCATTCCCCACACACCGGGGTGGTCCCTCGTCATGGCGGAGTCTGCGGAGATCGTGCTGCGTCCGGCAGAGCGGCTCCGCGTGAGGCTAGTCGTCTCGGTGCTCATCGCCGCGTGCGGCGCGCTCGCGCTGGCGCTGGCCATGGCGAGCTCGCTGTCTCGGCCCGTCGAGCAGCTGAGGAACACCGTCCTACGGGTGGCCGACGGAGGCTACGGGGACCGCCTGAATCTGCAGCGAACCGATGAGATCGGCGAGCTCGCGCGAGCCGTCGACCACATGTCGGTCCGCCTGAAGGAAGATCAGGAAGAGATCGCACGGCAGCGGGAGCGCATCGAAGGCTTCAACCGAGAGCTGCAAGAGACCGTGACGGAGCGCACCCGGCAGCTCGAGAAGGCCCAGGACGACCTCGTGCGGAGCAGTCAGCTGGCGGCCGTCGCGGAGATGGGAGCAGGCCTCGCGCACGATCTGAACAATCCACTCACGTCGGTGCTGGGAATCGCCCAGCTCCTTCGAGAGCGCTCCCCCGACGATCCCCTGCTCGCCGATCTGGAGTCCCAGGCGCAGCGATGCCGGGAGGTCGTGGGGTCGATGCTCCGGGTCGCAGAGCTGCCGGTGGATCGGGACAACGCACCTGTGGTAGAGATCCGGGATGTACTGGAGCGAGTTGCAGAGCTCGTGACCGGTGCGTTTCACCAACGCGGAGTGCGGTTGCAGCTCCTCCCCGGAACGGACGGACCTCGGGTCCGAGCGGACCCGTCACAGTGTGCACGCCTGCTCGTGCAGGTCCTCGCGGGGCTGCGCGCAGGGCTCGACGAGGGCGCGTCGATCGAGGTCGAGGCGGCGTCCGAGGGGTCCCTGGTGCACATCGAGCTGCGCACGTCGCGGCCGGTGGCCGAGCGCCCGGAGAGGCGAGACGACTGGATGGTCTCGGGTCACACCCTGTGGGCCGCCCGCCAGCAGGCCGCTGCGCTGGGGGGAGAGCTGCGCGACGCCCCCGGGGGCACCACCTGGCGCCTCGTGCTGCCCGGAGCGTGAGGGGGATGCGGGGGCCCGCCGTCTTCGCCGCCCTGCTCGCCCTGATCGCGGCTGCCGCGTTCGCGTGGCGGGTGCTCGGCACGGGCGACGGCCGCCCGGTGCTCCGGGTGTCGGAGACGACCGGGGAGGTGCGGCTCGAGCGCGCCGCGTCGGAGGATGGCCCAGACGCCCTCGAGGGCGCCGTCCTGCAGCCCGATGACCGCGTGGCGACCGGCGCCGACGGCCGAGCCACCCTCACCTTGGGGGAGGCGACCACGATCAACGTCCGCTCGGGCACGACCGTCGACGTCGTGGACATCGACGCCGCGGGCGTGGCGCTGGAGCTCGACGGCGGCGCGCTGCGGGCCACCATTCCTCCCGAGGCGCCCAGCGTTCGTGTGGCCAGCGACGGTCGGGAGGCCGAGGGTCGCGAGGGGACCTTCGAGGTCGGTGTGCAGGGCGACCTCATGCAGGTTCGCAGCCTCGAGGGCGAGGTCCGGGTCGCCGGCGGCGCAGGCGACGAGGCGATCCTCGGAGCGGGGGAGCAGGCGCTGATGGTCGGCGGCGCGGCCGAGGTCGGGCCTGTCCCCGAGGACCTGCTCTTGTCTGTGCAGTGGCCCGAGGAGGAGCGCACGCGCGAAGCGACCGCGACGATCCGCGGAACCACGGTGCCCGGCAGCCAGGTCATCGGCGAGGGGCGCTTCGGGCGGCGGCAGGCCCGAGCAGACGCGACCGGCGCCTTCGTGCTGGAGGTTCCGCTCGAGGAGGGGGCCAATCCTCTCGAGGTTCGCGCGGTGGATGCGCTCGGGCAGGAGGGGCGCGAGCGAAGCGCAGGGCCCGTGCGCGACACCCGTGGCCCCACGATGAACGGCACCGTGGTCCGTCAGGCTGGCGGCGCGTCGCCGTGATCGGCCTGTGGCTGGGCGCAGCGGCGTGGGCCGGCATCGACGTGGTGGCCGAGCAGGGCCGCCTGATGCCGGGTCATCCCACCGCTCTGCTCGTGGCCGTGACCGAGCAGTCCGGGCAGCCCGCGGGCGAGCTGCCGGACCTCCAGCTTCGAGGCGCCGTGGCCCAGTCCCTCGAGCCGCTCCGTCCGGGCGTGTGGCGCTGGGTCGTGGCCCCGTCCGAGGACGGCGCCACCGTGGAGATTCGTTCTCCGAGCGGGGAGCTCGAGCGGCTACCGGTCGGCCTCCCGCCACCCTCGAGCCTCACCGTTCCCGCGCGGACCGACGCCACGACCGACCGCAGGCACGTCGAGCTGCGGGTCCGCGGCCCCGCCGCGCTGGAGCCCGGCGACGTGCGGGTCGTCGTGAGGGGGGGCGCCGTGGCCTCCATCGAGCCGGAGGGCGACGACCTGCTCCTGACGGTCGCGCCCGACGTCCGGGAGCTGCCCGAGGTGGTGGCGGTCGGCGTGTGGGATCGTCGCGATCGATCCCTGCCGGCATGGTCGCGCATCCACCTCCGCCGACGGGCGGTCCTCCAGCTGACCACCGAGCCCGCCGCCGAGGCTACGCTCCGGGTCTCGGAGCGCACCTACGGGCCCTTCGTGGCCGATGCGCGAGGCGTCGTCGAGGCGCGCGTCGACCAGTTCCCGGGGGAGAGCCTGGCGCGTGTCCGGATCGTCGACGAGCTGGGGAACGTGACGGAGGCGGACCAGCTCCTGGGTACTGCGGCCGACACCTCGCTGGCGCTGCTCGCCGAGGGGCCGCTGGTGGCGGGCCGACCTCCGCCGGGGCTCCATCTGTACGGCATCACCGCCGGCGGAGCTCCGCTACGGGGGGTCCCGTCCTGCCGCACACCCGCCACCGACCTCGCGGTCGTCGTCAGCGGCCCCGGAACCTGGCTCGTCGCCCTGCCGTGGCCGGATGTGGCCGAGGACGTGCGGGTGGCGTGTACCCTCGGGGGCGCGCGGGTCGCCGAGCGCATCGCGGTGCGACCGTCCGTCCCCGAGTCCCTTCGACTCACGGTCGTGCCCGAGGACCTCCGCGCCGGATTTCCGGTCGCCGAGGTCCGCGTGGCGCTGCTCGACGCGCGGGGCGACCGCCTCCCCCCCGGGGGGTTGGTAGAGGTCGGAGCCGACCAGGGGCGCGTCACGCTCGACCCCGAGGGCCGAGACCTCCTGCGGGGCGAGTACGACGGCGCGGAGGCGAGCCAGGCCGGCGAAGACACACTGTTCGCACGCTACGTCGCGCCCGCCGGCGCAGGGCCCGTGGACCACCTGACGCTCGCCTGGGGGCGCGTGCCCAGCGTGAGCGGAGGCGCCTTCCGGGTGTTCGCACGGGCCCTGGACTCCCTCGACCGTCCTCTCGAGGGGGTTCCCATCACCCTGTCGACAGGATCGGGGGCGGCCGCCGCGCGCGTGCGGCAGGGAACGACCGACGCCCGCGGCTGGATGTCGGCCGACGTCCGGATCTCCGAGGGCGTGCAACCGATTCGGCTCGAGGCCACGAGCGGCGTCGTCGACCGCCGTGACCTCGTCCTGCGCCGGGGACCGGCGGCGCCCCCTCCCGGCGTGGACCTCGAGGAGGAAGCCACCGTTCGCATCCGACCCGGGCGCGTGGCCGGGATTCGGGTGGCCGTGGATCCTCCGCTGCTGTACACCGGGCCGGGCTCGCAGGCGCGGGTTCGCGTGCAGCTCGAGGACGGCGCCGGCCGGCCCGTGGTCGACGAGCCTGTCGAGCTCACGGTCTCCTTCGGCCGGATCGGCTCGCTCAGCGACCGCCCCGATGGCTCGCTCGTCGCGGACTACGTGCCGACCTCCGTGAACAGCCGGCGAGAGGTCGAGATCACCGCGGAGACGGAGTCACTGCGCTCGACCACCCAGCTCGTGCTCGAGCCTCGGTCGGTCCGCGTGTCGCTGGGGGTCTGGTTCGGCGCCCAGACCAACCTCGGCGCGGTCCAGGGCCCCACCGGTGGCGTGGATCTCGACTTCCGACCTCGGGTCCGGGGGCTCGGGGAGTCGGTGATGCTCCGCCTGGCCGCCCAGGTCGGGGCGTTCGGCGGCACGGTGAGCGCTGGTCTCGCCGGCCCCCTCGAGGTGCGCTCGATCCTCGTGCCCGTGTCGGCCTCGCTCCTCCTTCGCGACGATCGGGGTCCCTGGGCGCTGTGGGCGGGGGGCGGAGGGACCGCTGCCGTTCACCAGCTCTCCGCCGTCATCGCGGCGGACCGCCGCTCGGGCACCGCGGTGGTCCCGGGCCTCACCGCCCAGGCGGGCGTCGCGCGGCGCCTTCTCGGCGGCGAGGTCGTGCTCACCACCCGGTTCTTGTGGCTGCCCGCCACATCCACGGGCGAAATACGATATACGGGCAACGTCGGTGGCCTGGCGGCCGGGCTCGGCTATCGGCTGGTGTACTGATGAACGGAATCGTGGCCCTTCTTCGCCTGGGGGCAGTGCTCACAATGCTCGGGGCCTGCACGCCCCTGGAGCTGCCCGACCCGATCATCGAGCACGTGGTGCAGCCCTTTGCCTACCGGGGAGAGGAGACGGGGATTCGCATCCACGGGCAGCACTTCCTCCCCGAGATCGAGATCTCCGCAAGGTCGGGCGAGGCGGGGGCCAACCCCGAGTTCACCGGCTGGCTCACTCCGGAGTCCCTCGGCGCGAGCTTGCCGATCACCGTGCAGGCGATCAACGACGAGATCCTCGAGGCGGTGATTCCGCCGCTGCCGATCGAGGCCCGGCCAGGCACCTACGCGCTGACCGTGCGCGGCCCCACCGGCCGAGAAGCCACCTTCGAGGGCTTCGAGATCACCGGCACGCGGGTCGCCGAGCTCGACCTGACCTTCAAGGCCGAGGCCTTCCGCCTCGACCAGGAGACCTCGTTCCTGCTCGAGCTCCTCGACGAGAGCGCAGAGACGGTCGCTGCGCCCGCGATGGTGCTGGTCTGGGGCAACGACCTCGGCGGAGTCCTGACGTTTCCCGATCTTCCGATCTGGGACCAGGCCTGTACCGGCCCGGCCGACCCCTCGACGACCCCTCGGCGGTACCTCCTGGCGATGGAGGGAGGCTCCGAGGAGGTGGTGTTCCAGTCGAACGTGCCCGGCCTGTCGTACCTGAGCGCCGCCATGTGCGAGCCGAGCGAGGTCCAGAACCCCGATCGGGGCACCGCGGAGATCGCACCGGGGGACAGTCGGCGGGTGAGCTTGTCGCTCGCGGGCTTCGAGCGAGGGGAGACCCTGCAGGTCGGAGAGGACATCAACCTGCGACCCCAGCTCGAGGACGAGCTCGGCCGCCCGGTGTTCGAGGAGCTCACCGTGCAGTTCGAGCTCGCCTGCTACGCCAGCGGTGAGAACGTGCGCGAGGTCCTCTGGCGCCAGGAGAACGTGCCCCTCGGCCGCAACCCGCAGCCTCCGCTCGGTCCCTTTCAGCTCACCAAGCCCTGCCTGTCAGCGGACGGCACGGGGGCCGCTCGCTTCGAGGTGGTGATTCCCGAGATCGCGGTCGACTACCCGGACTTCGACGTACGGGCCGGTCCTCGGGTCAGGCTCGACCTCGCGCTGCAAGAGACCACTCTGCGCGCGGGGGAGCCGTTCGAGGCCGAGGTCATCGCCCGGGACGCGTTCGACAACCCCGCGATCGCGAAGCTCCCCCGCCTCGACGTCCGCGCGAGCACCGTCGCACCCGACGGCACCGACGGCCTGATCGAGGACAGCCGCGCGGCCAGCGACGAGGGCTTCGTATTCTTCCTGCGGGCGACCGTCGCGGGCACGAACGTGACGTTCACCGCGGCCGAGCCGGGCAACGCCGTCCCGCCGGGCGAGGTCAGCGGGGTGACGGTGCTGCCCTCCGAGGCCATCGAGTCCGTCGACGTGCTCGTGCCCGCGGAGGCTGCCGCGGGGACTCCCGTCGAGGTCTTCGTCCAGCCGCGCGACCCCTACGGCAACGCGATCAACGCCTCGAACCCGGCCCGCCCGGTCGAGCTGCAGGGCCCCGCTCCGGTCGACAACTGCATCCCGGGCGGGTTCCCGAGCGGCGCGGCCCGGTTCGTGTGCACCTTCCTCGATGCCGAGGCCTCGCTCGTACTGCGCGCGACCATCGATGGCGTGCAGGGCACCTCGGCGCCGTTCGACGTGGTCAACGGTCCGCTGGCCGTGGTCGAGATCGTGGCGGAGGGCCCGGTGCGTGCAGGCGAGGACCTTCAGGTAGCCGTGGCGGGCTTCGACGCCCTCGGCAATCCCTACGCCACGCAGACGGACCCCGACCTGATGCTGACGGCCTCTCGAGGCTCGTGGAGCGTACCGGTGGTCACCCTCGACGGGAGCGGGGCGGCGACCGTCCAGGGGTTCCTCACGAAGGCGGGCGAGGCCGTCCTGACCGCCGAACAGCAGGGCGTCGAGCTCGGCCGGTCCACGCCGATCGCGGTCACCCCGGGGCCCACGGCCTCGTTTCGGGCGCGGCTCCTGGCCCCCTGGGCGTACGTCGACCAGCCCGAGGACGTCCGCGTCGAGGCCACGGATGCGTTCGGCAACCGCACCACCTGGTGGGGCACCGTGGGCCTGACGTCGCGGAACACGGCCAGTCCCGACGCCACGGCCACGCTGGTCAACGGCGTGGGCGCCACCCCGTTCACCTGGGCCGAGGTGCCCCTGCTGCACGACGTGCTCGACGTCACGGGGGCCCCGTGGTCGGGGAGCACGGGCGACATCGTGGTTTCGCAGCTCTGCGCGGACGGCCCCACGGTCGCGGTCGAGTTCGCCGGCCACGAGCAGGCCATCGCGTGCAGCGACACGTCGGGTACGGCCACCATCACCGCCGACATGTCGGGCTCGGCGGCAGGGGCGAAGCCGCTGGCCGGCTACGCCGTCTCGGTGGCCGGCAGCTCCGCCTCGAGCGCGACCGCGCCGACCATCGACGTGGAGCTGCCCCATGGGCGGCACGATCTCGAGGTCCTCGTCGTCGACGAGGCAGGCTGCGCGAGCACCCGGCTCACCGAGGCGTGGGTGGGGCCCGACGACGGCACCCCCGTCGGCCCCATCGCGCTCACGAGCGACCTGTCCACCCTGGAGGAGAGCGGTAGCTCGGCGACCATCGAGGTCGCGGACGTGGTGAACTGCCTCCGCGGTGCCGCCGACGGCGAGGAGATCCGGCTGCGAACCACCGCCGGTGAGCTGTCGGGGCTCACCGCCACCGGGGAGGGGCTCGCGCTCACGCTCGGGCCCGATGGCGCAGGCTCCGCCACACTCGAGACCTTCGGGCGACTGGCCCCCGGCTCCGTCGAGATCGTGGCCTGGGTTCCGTCGGGCACGGCGGGCGGGCAGCTCACGCTGCCACTCGTGGGCGACAGCGTCCCGCCCACCGTGATCCGTCAGCTGCCGAGCGGCGACCTGCAGGCCCTCGTCTCGGAGATCACGCTGGAGTTCTCGGAGCCCCTCTTGGTGAGCGCGATCGACACCGGCAGCTTCTCCATCTCCGGACCCCACCCGGCCACCATCGGGTCGATCACGGCCTCCGACGACGATCGCCAGATCCACGTCGGCCTCGCGGCCCCGGTCGACGGCGCGCTGGGCGTGTGGACGCTCACCGCGCACCAGAGCGACATCGAAGACCTGGACGGGAACGCGCTCGCGGGCGACTGGGGGAGCGCTGGCGTCGACTACGTCGGCGCCCTCGGGGGCGTCGGGGGCGTGGTCGACGGCGTGACCTGCACCGACATCGCGCCCGGCGCCTTCCGGCCCGACGGGGACGACGGGGCGGGGAGCGACGACGACGAGGTGACGTTGTCGGTGCGAAGCAACTCCGCCCCGGCCTGGTGGGTGCTCGAGGTCCGTGACCCCGAGGGCGCGCTCGTCCTGCAAGACTGGCGGGTGCCCGACGGAGCGATCGACACCGTGCGCTGGGACGGCCGGGGCTTCGATGGGATCATCGTCGCGAACGGAGCGTACGACCTGACCGTACGGCCCGAGGATGGCCTCGGCAACGCCGGGGGCGCGTGCACGGACACGGTCACCGTCGCCAACCGGACGGCGCCGTGAGTCAGCGCCCCGACCCCTCACCCGTGGTCGCCTCGCTGGCCGAGCTCGGCCTGCGCACCGCGTCGCTGATCCATGAGCTCCGCCAGCCCGTGTTCGCGCTCAAAGGCCGCCTCCAGCTCGCTCGCGGTGCCGGGGACCCGCTGTCCCCGGCGCACGTCGAGGAGCTGCTGTCCCAGATCGAGCACATGGAGCAGGTTCTCGCTTACTACGCGGCCATCGACCCTCGGGTCACCCGGTCACAGGGGGAGCCCGTCGGTGCGGTGCCGCTGGGGGCGTTCGACCTCCGCCACCCGGCGCGCCGAGCGGTCACCATGCTGCGGCCCCATGCCGAGCAGATCGGCGCCACCGTCGAGCTGGTGGAGCCTCCGGAGCCGGTTCGGGTGTCGGGCCGGGAGATCGGCGCCCGCCAGGTCGTGCTCAACCTGCTGCACAACGCACTCGAGGCGGTGGCGGGGTCGGCGCGCCGCGAGATCCGGGTGTGCGTGCGCGGCGGCGCCTCGGTGGGCATCGTCGAGGTCGAGGACTCGGGGCCGGGCGTCGCCGCGGAGGTTCGCGACCGACTGTTCGAGCCCTTCGTGACGACCAAGGGCGAGCACGGGGTGGGGCTCGGCCTGTTCATCGCCCGCAAGCTGGCGGTCGAGGCGAACGGCTCCCTCGGGCTCGGGCCTCGGCCCGCCGGGGGCACGCTCGCAACCATGGAGCTCCCCCTCTGCGCCTGACGTGCGGAGCGCTCACGACCCCGCTTGCTGGAACATCTGGTAGCCGCGATAGGCCACCCACGCGCCGAAGAAGGTGAGGAAGATCTGCCCGTTCATCAGGGCCCACGCCGTCCCCAGCCCGCCCACCAGCATGGAGGACCCCGCCGCGATGCGCCACGACGTTCGCTCGCTCGTGAAGATGGCCGCCCCCGCGCGCAGCGCGTTGCCGCCATCGAGCGGGAGCACCGGGAGCAGGTTGAACAGGCTCCAGCCGATGTTGACCCAGAGCAGCGCGCCGACGATCTCGCGCGCCAGTGCCCCGCTCGGGGCGAGCAACCCGTCGACCGAGAGCACCGCGAAGCCGAGCAGCAGGCCGGCAGCCGGCCCGGCCACGCTGATCGCGAGCAGGCGAGGGGGCGTATGGGGCACCCGAGCGGTGGCCGCGTGGGTGACGTGACCTCCCATGCCGTGGAGCTCGATCGCCCCCACCCGGTACCCGAACGTCCGGGCGGTCACCGCATGACCGAGCTCATGGACGATGATCGACCCGAAGATCACGACCATCCATCCCAGCACCGCCAGCGGATCGCTCACCCGCGACAGGTAGGGGATCAGGACCGCAACGAGGAGAAACGCAGGGCGTACGTTCACCCGGAACCCGAGCAGCTCGAACGAGAAGAGGACCTGTTGCACGTGGGGCGACTCCGTACTCGGCTGTGTATCCTGCGGAATCGTGGGTCAGGCCCGGCGCAGGATCACGCGCGCCGATCCCAGCCGCCGCCGGGTCCACATCGAGCCCTCCTCGGTCAGGCGAGCCGCCTGGGCGTCCGCCGTCACGAGCGCGGCGCTCGCGAAGGCGAACGCGGGACGTCCGCGGACCTCGTGCAGCGCGTGTCGCGAGCCACAAGACGGGCAGGTCAACGCCCACGCTCCCCCGCGTCGAGCCTCGGTGAGCGCGGTCGAGAACGCCGCCGTGATCACCTCGGAGGTCGTCGGACACAGCGCCGCGAAGCCGCCCTGGCGGTTCGCCCACAGCGTCATCTCGCCAGGATCGTCCAGATACAGGCGTTCGAAGCCGCCTACCATCCAGCGCGCCGCGGCGGGGCCCGGCGCGCCCTCAGCGGTGATCACCTCGCGAGCGAGGAGGTCCTCGTACAGCTCGCGGAGCGGTCCGATGGGATCCAGGTCCGGATCCTCGGGCACGACGATCACGTCCAGACGGCGAGAAGGGCGCATGAGGGGGCTTCCGCAGGAGTCGGGGGGCGACGGAACAGGATTGTCGGGGGCATTCTGAAACCGTACTCTACGAGTTGCGGGGGTGGCGTCTGCGCCTGACGGGAGCATTTCGGCCGGGAGGCCCGCGGAAGGGGCAGTCCTTCAGCGTGCGGCGTCGCGCGCCGTCGCCCTACCGCCCGGGCTGGCTCCTGCTCGCGCTGCTCGTGGTCGTCAGCACCGTGGCGGCGCTGGAGCTCGTCGCGCCGCTGGTCCCCGTGCCCGAGGCCAAGCGGGTCCGGCGCGTGTCCCTCATGATCCGCGCCCCGGAGGAGGCGGAGGAGGAGCTCGAGGAGCCGGAGGAGCCGGAGCCCGAGTACACGGGCCAGATCGTCGAGCTGTCGCCGCCCGAGGAGCCCGAGAAGCCGGTCGAGTCGGACTACCTCGCCGAGTTCGACGAGCGGGTCGAGGAAGAGACGCGCACCGCGAAGGTCGAGATCAATCCCGAGGTACTGTCCCGCGAGTACAGCGACGAGCAGAAGGCCGAGCAGGCCGACGTCGAAGACGTCAACGTCGAGGAGGACTCGACCGGCGCCACGGTGGGGAACGACCGCTTCGATCCGACCACCGACGGCAGCCTCGCCGCGGTGCCCTCGCCCTGGGCGGTCACGAACCAGCTGGGCCCCGAGGCGCCGGTCAAGTCGTCACAGACCCAGGCCGAGCTGATGGGGGCGCCCCAGAACGACCTGCTCGACGAAGAGCGCGGTGACGTCGTGAGCCTAAACACCACGCGGTACCCGTGGGACGGGTACATGAAGCGGATCCGGCGTCAGGTCAACTTCTGGTGGCAGCAGAACCTCGACAACCTCCCCTCGTCCGTGCGGCTCACCCAGTCCAGCTACACCACCGAGGTGGAGGTGATCCTCAACGCCGACGGGGTCCTCGAGGTGATCGAGGTCACCGAGGAGAGCGGCGTCGGAGAGATCGACGACGCCGTCGTGCGCGCCTTCCAAGTGGCAGGACCGTTCGACAACCCACCGGAGGGGCTCATCCAGAAGGACGGCCGGGTGTATCTGCCCGACTTCGAGTTCACCGTTCGCCTCGGCGTCGCCCGCGTCCAGTACAAGGGCATCGATCCCCGCGCTGGGGTTCAGTTTCCGGGCATCCTGAAGTCGCCGCGCTAGTACACTCCCCACCTGCCCGCTTCGCCAGCGAGGACGCCCGGATGTCGAGCATTCGTCAGCAGATCAACATCGCCGCACCGTCTCGACGGGTGTGGGACATCCTCACCACCGCGGAGGGGTGGAAGCAGTGGTGGGCCGAGGAGGCCCGGCTCGAGGCGCGCAGTGGGGGCCGGATCGTGCTGACGATCGAGGGAGACGATGGGGAGCCCGTCGAGGAGCGCGGCGTGTTCCACGAGCTCCGCCCCGCCCGGCGGCTCGAGATCGCGTGGGATGCGACGTCGCCGGCGCGAACCAAGGGCACCCGGGTGCAGATCACCGTCTCGCGCGACGGCGACGAGACCCGGGTGGCACTCGTCCACTCGGGCGGGGGGATCCTCGAAGACGAGGAAGCGCGCGCCGACCTCGAGCAGGAGTGGCGGCGCGGCCTCAAGGCCCTGCGGGCCTCGCTCGAGGAGTAGGGGCTCACTCCCCGGCGTCGGCGAGCGGGCCACCGCTCTCCACGTCCTCGGCCGCAGTGTCGGCGGTCCGGGGGTACATCACCGCCTGCCCCGGGCGCAGATCCTCGAGATCCAGGCTCGGGTTGAAGGTCTCGAGGATCCACACGGGCAGATCCCCGTGCTGCTTGGCGATGTCCCACGCCGTGTCGCCCGTGCGCACCACGTAGAAGTCGGTGCCCACGGCGCCGCCGCGGCTCTCCAGGTACCCCTCGGCACGGCGCACGTGGTGCGCGTCGCGACCGGTCTCGATGCGCGAGCGGCGCGCGTGATCCGCCGGGACGCGGATCTCCGTGCCCACGGCGAGCGGCTCGGCGAGACCCAGTCCGCTCTCGTCGGCGATCACCTCGACGGGTAGCTCGGCCCACCGGGCGAAGTGCGCGAGCGACTCGCCCCGGCGCAGGGCGTAGGTCGCCACCGGCTCGTCGACCTCGCGGAGCGCGGGCGTGTCGGGCGCATCGACCTCGACGACCTGGAGCGCGGTGTCCTCCACCGAGCGCTCCACCATCTCGCGAGGGGGCCCCACGAAGGTGGGAGCCTCGCGGAGCACCGGGCTAACGACCTCCGCCTCGGCAGAGGGACGATCGGGCTTGGCGCCAGGCGCCGCGCGGTGAGGCGAGCAGCCCAGCCCGAGGGTCACTCCGAGCACGGCGGCGAGGATGTAGGATTGAGAGAACATCGGACCTCCTTTCGACGTCCGCACGATGCGGAACGATCGGGACCGATGCACCGGGCGTGCCAACGCCGGACACCAAGCAATCCTCCGTAGCTTTTGCACCCCATTGGCCGCGATCACCGCCTAGTAGACCTGCGCGTGGGTCTGTGATTCATCGCGCTTGGTACATGAAACGGGGATAGCTGCTCGAAGCCTCTTCTGTGGCCGAGGGGCTTGGCCCCTGCCGGCGAACATCGCTACCTCGTGTCGTGGAGGACCATCGGATGGGCGAGACCGCAGATCCCCGGGCGTCGCTGAAGGACAAGGACGTGTCCACGAGAGCGGCCGCCGCCCGCGACCTCGCCCGGATCGGCGACCTCGACGATGCGATGGCCCTCGTGGACCTCGCGAAGCGCGACAAGAGCCCCTCCGTTCGGCTCTACACGGCCGCGGGAGCCGCGGACATCGCGCTTCGTCACGCGGGCCGCATCCCACCGGACCGGGCGACGGCGCTCGTTCAGGCCGTAACCT
>CAYMSU010000083.1:0-16253 GCA_964393165.1 uncultured Enterobacteriaceae bacterium | reverse complement strand
CTGGGGGTCCCTTCTCGCGAGCACGATGGGGTTCATTCTCGTGAGCGTCGAAGCCTGGGCAGGGGGATCCTCGGTCGTGGCCCGCCCTTCTGCTAGAAGCACTCGTGCTTCAGTCTCGGGCAGCCACGCCGGACTCGAGTCCATGAGTCGACGCGATGTGTCCGAGGCGTGTCCCGAGGAACCAGGAACCAGCCGGGAACCAAATCAGCACTTTCAGGAACCACCAGCACCCTTCAGCATGCTCATTCAGCCGGTTTCAACGTCTCTGCGCCGACATACACACTTCCGGTTCGCGGTCTAGAATCTCCCATATCTTGGATTCAAAGCCTGTCGTCATCGGCGAAGCGCAGATCGAGGAACCAGTCCGAAACCACGGTCACACATTTGAAGGCCAGGCGAGGCGCCGAACTCATGCCGCGCCAGCCCGTCGGCGCCCTCTCGGTTAGACTCCCCCTCGATGTTCCGCCTCTTCGTCATCCTGGCCTCCGTGCTTCTCCTTCTGGGGATGCCCGCAGAGTTCGCGCCGACCTTGCTCGTCGAGCTCGCCGCAGAGGCCTCGGAGGACTGCCACTGCTGCCCCGATGGCGACGAAGAAGTAGGCGACTGCTGTGACTGGGACTTCGGTGCCTGCTGCGCGACCGGAATGGGCGCTGCGCTTCCCACCACCCAGGTCCAGCTCGCCGAGCACGCATCGGCGCTGCCCGAGAGCCGCGCGTTCATGCCGGTCCACCTCCTGCGGCCACGCGACAACGGCCCCCCGCCGACCCCACCACCCATCGGCTGATCTCCCGCAACGACCCGCGCCGCTCACCGAGTGGCGCTCACCCTCACTCTGCGTGGAGATCCACATGTTCCCCGCTGATCGTTTCCTCCTCCTGGCGACCCTGGTCGCCTGCGGGGGCTCGTCCGAGCCCGCCGCAAAGCCCGAAGCCAAGCCCGCGCCCTCCGAGCACGCGGACGCGAACGTCACCCCCGGCTCCCACGAGGACTGGTGCGGCGAACACGCCGTGCCCGAGTCCCAGTGCACCCGGTGCAACAAGGACCTGATCCCGGCCTTCAAGGCGACCGGGGACTGGTGCGACGAGCATGGGCTGCCCGAGTCCCAGTGCCTCGCGTGCAACCCCGATCTCGTCATCGAGCGACCGCCCAAGGAAGGCTGACATGCTCCCGATCCTCCTGTTGGGGATCGGGCTGCTCACCGGGTGCGCCGACAATCCTCCCGCAACGGAGGACCCGTCTGGCGTGCGCGCGAGCGAGGCCGATCCCGAGATGTGCGCCGAGCACGGCGTGCTCGAGGCCGTTTGCACCCAGTGCAACCCGGCCCTGATCCCCGTGTTCCAGGCCAAGGGGGACTGGTGCGACGAGCACGGGTTCCCCGAGTCCTTCTGCCCGATCTGCAACCCCGACGCGGGTGGTCGACCGGCCGAGCAGGACCTGACTGCCGACGGCTCTCCGCCGGACGGTACGAAGGTGCGCTTCAAGACCCGAGACGCCGCGAAGCTCGCGGGAATCGAGGTGGTGGACGCCGTCGAGGCCCCGTGGACCGGTGGCACCGACGCCGTCGCCCGCCTGGACTGGGACGCGACTCGCGTGGCGCTCGTGAGCGCGCGCTCGCCCGGCGTAGTCGCCTCGATCGGCGCAGACGTCGGGACCAACGTGAAGCCCGGCACCGTACTCGCCACCCTGCGCAGCGCCCACGTCGGCGGCGACCGCTCTCGCGTCTTGGCGGCCCGGCGGGCGGTGAGCGTGGCCGAGGCCGAGGTCGCGCGGAAGAAGGAGCTGCTCGCGAGCGGCGTGACCTCGGAGCGCGAGCTGCTCGCAGCGGAACAGGCACTCGCCACCGCCGAGGCCGAGGCGGGCGCGCTGGAGGCGGAGCTCGGTCTGGTCGGCGGAGGGTCGGGCGACGCCTACGCCGTGACCGCACCGCTCGCGGGCGTGGTCACCGAGCGCCACGCGTCGGTCGGTCAGTCCGTGGACCCTGAGATGCCCTTGTTCCAGGTGGTCGACCCCTCCCGCATGTGGGCCGAGCTCGACGTGTCGGAGGCGGATCTCGGGCAGGTGCGCGCCGGACAAACCGTGCGCGTGGTGCTGGATGCCATGCCGGACCGCGGCTTCGAGGGCACCCTCGACTACCTCGCCCCGTCGGTCGACCCGAAGACGCGCACCGCGCGCGGACGGGTGGTGCTCGACAACCCCGACGGCGCGCTGCGGGCCCACATGTACGGCACGGCACAGATCGTCACGGACAGCGACACTGCCGTCGTCACCGTGCCGTCCGTGGCCGTCCAGGCTGCCGGCGACGTCCACCTGGTCTTCGTTCGAGAATCCGAAGACAGCTTCGTCGGACGCCGGGTCCGGGTGGTCGCCCGCTCCGGAGACCAGGTGCGCATCGCCGGACCGGTGAAGCCCGGAGACCCCGTCGTCACCACCGGCAGCTTCCTGCTGAAGACCGAGACCCTCAAGGACAGTATCGGCGCCGGCTGCTGCGACGTGGAGTAGCGCATGCTCTTCGACGCCGTCATCCGCTGGTCTCTGCGCCACCGCGCGGTCGTGCTCGTGGCCTGGCTGCTGCTCGCCGTGGCCGGCGCGATCTCCTGGTCGCGGCTTCCGCTGGACGCCTTCCCGGACACCACCCCGGTCCAGGTCCAGGTGAACACCACCGCGCCCGCACTCACGCCCGAGGAGGTCGAGCGGCAGATCACCTGGCCGGTGGAGCAGGTGCTCTCCGGACTGCCCGCGCTGGCCGAGGTCCGCTCGATCTCGAAGTTCGGGCTGTCCCAGGTGACGCTGGTCTTCGAGGACGGCTCCGACATCTGGCGCGCCCGGCAGGTCGTGGCCGAGCGCCTCGGCACGGTGGAGGTGCCGGCGGGCGTGGACCGTCCCCAGCTCGGCCCCGTCGCCACCGGCCTCGGCGAGGTCTTCCACTATCTGGTGCGCGGCGAGGGCTACTCCGCCTCGGAGCTCCGCACCGCCCAGGACTGGATCCTCAAGCCCCAGCTCCGCGCGGTGCCCGGGGTAGCCGAGGTGAACACCTGGGGCGGCGACGAGCGGCGGATCGAGGTCCTCGTCGACCCGCGCAGCCTGGACAAGCACGGCATCACCCTCGCGGAGCTCGCGCGCGCCCTCGAGGAGAACAACGCCAACGTCGGCGGTGGCAACATCGACCGCGCCGGCGAGACCACGCTGATCCAGGGCGTGGGCCTGCTCGGCACCCTCCGCGACGTCGAGCAGGTCGTGGTCGACGCGCGCGAGGGCGTGCCCGTCCGGGTGCGCGACGTGGCGACGGTCCGCGACGGTCGTGCCATCCGACGGGGTGCCGTCACCGCCGACGGCAAGGGCGAGGTCGTGCTCGGCCTCGGGTTCATGCTGCTCGGCGAGAACAGCGCGGAGGTCACCCACCGCCTCGAGCTGCGACTCGACGAGGCCGCAGAGAGCCTGCCGGAGGGCATGACCGCCGAGGTGGTCTACGAGCGCACGGAGCTGGTAGACCACGTGCTCGCGACCGTGCGCGAGAACCTGCTCGTCGGCGCGCTGCTCGTCATCGCCGTGCTGTTCCTGTTCCTGGGCAACCGGCGGGCCGGGCTGGTGGTCGCCGCGGTGATCCCGCTGTCCCTGCTGTTCGCCGCCAACTGGATGCTCGGGCTCGGCATCGCCGGCAGCCTGATGAGCCTGGGCGCGCTCGACTTCGGGCTGATCGTCGACAGCTCCATCGTCCAGGTCGAGAACGCGACCCGCAGGCTCGGCGAGCGCCCTGACGACGACCCGATCGAGGTGGTCGGCGACGCCGCCCTCGAGGTGCGCAAGCCCACGATGTACGGCGAGCTCGTGATCCTGGTCGTGTACCTGCCGGTGCTCGCGCTGCAGGGCGTCGAGGGCAAGCTGTTCCACCCGATGGCGCTCACCGTGATCTTCGCGCTCACGGGCTCGATGCTGGCCTCGTTGACCCTGATCCCGGTGCTCACCAGCCTGTTCGTGCGCGTGCGCGGCGAGCACCGCGAGGTCCGACTCGTTCGGTGGGCCCAGCGCCTGTACCGGCCGGTGCTCACCCGCGCGCTCGCCTCGCCAGGCCTGGTGCTCGCTGTGGCCCTGCTGCTGCTCGCCAACGCGGGCTTCCTCGCCACCCGACTCGGCACCGAGTTCGTACCGCGGCTGAGCGAGGGCGCGGTCGTCGTGAACACCGTGCGGCTCGCGAGCGTGTCGCTGGACGAGTCCGTCCGCTACGGAACCCAGATCGAGCAGACGCTGCTGGCTCGGTTCCCCGACGAGATCGAGCGCGTCTGGACCCGGACCGGCACCGCCGAGGTCGCCACCGACCCCATGGGCATCGAGCTCTCCGACGTGTTCGTCACCCTGAAGCCCCGCAGCGACTGGACCCGGGCGTCGAGCCAGGACGAGCTGGTCGCCGAGATGCAGCAAGAACTCTCGGTCCTGCCCGGCATGAACCTGGTGTTCACCCAGCCCATCGAGATGCGGGTGAACGAGATGGTCGCCGGCGTGCGCTCCGAACTCGGGGTGAAGCTGTTCGGAGACGACCTGCAGCGCATGCGGGAGAAGGCGCGCGAGATCGAGGCCATCCTCGAGCAGACCGAGGGCGCCGTCGACATCAGCGTCGAGCAGGTCACCGGCCTGCCGATCCTCCGCGCCGAGGTCGACCGCGACGCGATCGCCAGGCAGGGCATGCCCGCGCGTGATGTGCTGCGCACGGTCGAGGCCCTCGGCGGGCTCGAGGTAGGGCAGCTCGTCGAGGGCGACCGCCGCTTCCCGATCGCCGTGCGGATCGACGAGGGCTGGCGGACCGATCCGGAGAAGGTGGGTCGGCTGCTCGTCACCAGCGGCAACGGCGACCGGATCCCGCTCGAGCGCCTCGCCACCCTGTCGACGGTCGAGGGTCCGAGCACCATCCAGCGGGAGTGGGCCCGACGGCGCGTCGTGGTCCAGGCCAACGTGCGCGGGCGAGACCTCGGCAGCTTCGTCGACGAGGTCCGCGCACGGGTGCACGATGAGGTGGACCTACCCGCCGGCTGGTTCGTGCGGTACGGCGGGCAGTTCGAGCACTACGAGCGCGCCCGCGACCGCCTGCTGCTGGTCGTTCCGCTCGCGCTGGCCCTGATCGCGCTGCTGCTCTACGCCACCTACGGACGGGTGGTCGATGCCCTGCGGGTGTTCACCGGCGTGCCCTTCGCCGCCATCGGGGGCATCGCAGCGCTGTGGCTGCGGGGCATGCCGTTCTCGGTGTCCGCAGCCATCGGCTTCGTCGCGCTGTCGGGCGTGGCCGTGCTCGCGGACATGGTGCTCGTGTCGACCATCCGGCGCCATCTCGACGACGGCGTTCTCGTCCCCGAGGCCGTCGAGCGCGCAGCCATCGAGCGGCTGAGACCCGTGCTGATGACCGGGCTCGTCGCGGCGTTGGGCTTCGTGCCCATGGCCCTGAACACCGGGATCGGAGCCGAGGTCCAGCGCCCGCTGGCCACCGTGGTGATCGGTGGGCTGCTCTCGTCGACCCTGCTGACCCTGGTAGTCCTGCCGGTCCTGTACACGGTCACCCGGAGGCGGGCATGAAGGCAGCACGCGTGGTCGCGGTGTTGGTGGGCGTCCAGCTCCTCCTGGTCGGGGGATACCTGGCGGTGGAGGGCTCGCGCTCGACGCCGACGCCGTTTGCGGTGGAGGTGCTCGACGAGTCGGCGCCGCCCTTGGCCCTCGCGCGGGACGGGACCGGTCTGGACCGCCCCTCCGGCCCCCACCTGGTGCACTTCTGGGCGACGTGGTGCGCCCCCTGCCAGGAGGAGCTTCCGGGCCTCCTCGAGGTGGCCCGTGTTGAAGGTGTCCCGCTGGTCGCGGTGACCGACGAGCCCTGGCCCGTGGTGGAGCGCTACTTCGACGATGCCGTACCTGACGCCATCGCGCAGGACCCGAGCGGCGACGCGGCCGCCACCTGGCGCGTCTCCGGCCTGCCGGACACCTTCGTCGTCCGTGACGACCGCGTGGTCGGCCGGATGGGCGGGCCGCGCGACTGGCGAACCCCGGAGGCGCGGGACTTCCTGCGCGAGCTGCGGTGGACCCGATGATCGGGCTGTGGATCTGGCTGTGCGCGGCGCTCGCCGCCCCCCTGACTGCCGACGAGGCCGTGACACGTTCGCTCGGGATGTCGGTCGACGTCGCCACGGCCACCGCCGAGGTGGAGGCCGCGCGTGGGGGAGTCCCGGGCCACCGCACTGTTCCGCTCGGACCCGACGGTTCAGGGCCGATGGGCCGCCGTCGGAGACGCGCACGGGATCTCGGTAAGCCAGCCGGTGTCCCTCACCGGAGAAGGCCTGGCGGCCCATCGAAGCGCTCGCGCACGGGTCGAGAGCGCCGCCTCCACCGAGGCGAGGACGCGCCTGGAGATCGCCGCCGCCACCCGGCTCGCCTGGGCCTACGCCGTCGAAGCTCGCCAACGAGTCGACCTGGCCGAGCAGGCCCTCGCCCTGGCGACCCGGCTCCGCGAAGGGGCCGAGGCCCGAGAGGCAACCGGTGACGGCTCGCTGCTCGACGCCCGGCTGGCGCGGCTTCAGGAGAGCGAGGCCCGCTCCACCTGGATGGTCGCTGTGTCCGACGAAGGCCGCCGACTGGCCGAGCTCGCGGCGTGGACCGGCGTGCCAGTGGACGACCTCGACCTGCCCGCCGACCCCCTCGACGCCATGCCTCGCGTGGAGATCGAGGCGGCCACGCGCTCCGACCTCGAAGCCGCCCGCGAGGCCGTGGAAGCCGCCCGTACGAGACTGGCAAGCGAACGCGCCGGGACCCTGCCTCCGCTGAAGCTGGGCGCCTTCTACGAGGAGGAGGGCGACGAGTTGCGCGTCGGGCCCTCCGTGGCGGTCACGGTTCCGTTGTGGAGCCGGAACGCGGAGGGTCGTGCCGAGGCCCGCGCCGCGGTCGACGTGGCCGAGTCCCGAGTTGCGGAACGCGAGCGGGTGGTGGACGCCGAGCAGTCGGCGACATCGCGGGTGATGAACGTCCTGGAGCGCTTCCCCGACGGCGCGGACCCGAGACAGGAGGCCGAGGCGGCGCTGGAGAGCGTGGCGATCGGCTTCGAGCGTGGGGAGTTCGACCTGCTCACCGCGGGGCTCTTGCGGCAGCAGATCCTAAAAGGGCAGCGCGCGTGGCTCGTGGGCCGAAGGGTTCGAGCCGAGGCACGGATTGGGGCGGCGCTGGCACACGATTCAATGGCTCTGCTCGGTGACTGATCGCGACCCGCCCGGAAGCCCGCTCGCCTGCAGGAACCAGGAACCATCCAGGAACCAAATGGCATGTTTCAGGAACCATCAGCGTGCTTCGGCACGCTGATTCTGCTGGTTTCAGCGTGTTTGCGCCGCTCGACACATTGCCGGTTCAACGTCTAGCTAGAGTCAGTGCGTTACCTCGACGCCGCGATGCTGGGCATCCCGCGGCAACCGTGGCCTACTTCCGCCGGGCCAGGGGTGCACGTGCTGCGGCTGTGGCCATGCGTTGGTCCTGCACTGCCGCATTCAATACCGGAGGAGCGCCGGCACCCGGAGCGACCGTGCGAGCACAGGTCCGCGCCTTTCTCCAGTCCCGAGGACTGTCCGCCCAGATGGCGGACGACCTCGAGGCGTTCGTCCTGCAGCTGGTGCAGGCGGCCAGCGTCGATCCGTCTCTGGCGCCCGTCGACGGATCGATCGACCCGATCGAGGCGTCCCTCGGACCGGCGGCGCCCTCGGTGGCCGACCGCTACGAGGACCTCGGCCCCATCGGCAAGGGGGGCATGGGCGAGATCCGACGGGTGCGCGACCGGGCGCTCCACCGAACCCTCGCGATGAAGACGCTGCGCTCGGAGCTCCTGTCTCGACCCGCGGCGCGCGCGCGATTCCTCGAGGAGGCCCAGGCCACCGCCCAGCTCCAGCATCCCAACGTCGTGCCCGTGCACGACATCGGCACCCTGCCAGACGGGCGGGTGTGGTTCACGATGAAGGAGGTCGAGGGCCGAACGCTGCAGGACGTCGTCGCCGAGGTCCACGCCGCCAGCCCGCATCGCTGGCAGACCGGCGCGCACGGCTGGACCTTCCGGCGGGTGATGAACGCCTACCTCTCCGTGTGCCGCGCCGTCGCGTACGCACACGAGCGCGGCGTCGTGCATCGGGACCTGACCCCGCGCAACGTGATGGTGGGGCCGCTCGGCGAGACCTACGTGCTGGACTGGGGACTCGCGAAGGTCCTGGGCCGCCCCGACGTCGTGACCGGCGACCGAGCCATGGCGCCCGTCCAGACGTCGCGGGGGACCGCGGACGAGTTTCGGACCCAGGTGGGGCGGGTCATCGGCACGCCCGCCTACATGCCGCCCGAGCAGGCGCGCGGCGCCATCGACGAGGTCGACGAGCGGAGCGACGTGTACTCCCTGGGCGCCATGCTCTACGAGATCCTGTCGGGCCGGCCGCCCTATCAGGGCGACAGCGCCGCGGCGCTGCTGCATCAGGTCGTGCACGCGCCGCCCTTGCCCGTTGGCCGGGCCGCACCGGTCCCCACGATCGGACTGTTCTCGCTCGGGGACGAAGAAGACGGCGCGGAGCCGGCCCCCTCGGGTCCGCCGCTGCCGGCGGAGCTGGTGGAGGCCTGCGAGCGGGCCATGTCGAGGGACCCGGCGGACCGCTACGCGCGCACCTCCGAGCTCGCCGCGGTCGTGGAGGCGTGGCTCGACGGGGCGCGGCGGCGGGAGCAGGCGCTGGCCTTGACCGAGCAGGCACTGGCGCAGGAGACCGAGGTCGAGGCCCTCCTGGACCAGGCGACGGCGCTGCGCGCGGAGAGCGCGTCCCTGCTCGAGGGCATCGCACCGTGGCAACCGGAGGAAGACAAGGCCCCGGGCTGGGCGAAGGCCAAGGAGGCGGAGCAGGTCGAGCGAGCGGCCGCCCTCAAGCAGCTGGACGTCGACCAGGGCCTGCACTCCGCGCTGCAGCTGGTCTCCGGCCTGCCGGAGGCCCACGCCGCGCTCGCGGAACGCTATCGGCATCGCCACGCCGAGGCCGAGATCGCGCGCGACCGCGAGGCCGCCGCTCGTGCGGAGCGCCGCCTCGTCCTGCACAGCGCGGCCCTCCCCGAGGACCACCCCACGCGCCAGGCGTGCGCCCGGTACCTGAAGGGCGACGGCGCCCTCACCCTGGTCACCGATCCGCCGGGCGCCGAAGTGCAGCTGTACCGCTACGTCGAGCAGAACCGTCGCCTCGTGCCTGTGTTCGAGCGGAGCCTCGGCACCACGCCGCTCTTCCAGGCGCGCCTGGACATGGGCAGCTATCTCTGCGTCCTCCGCCACCCTGGCCACGCCGACGTGCGCTACCCCGTCGAGGTGCCCCGGCTCGGTCACTGGGACGGCGTGCCTCCGGGTGCCACCGACCCCCATCCCATCTGGCTGCCCCCCGCAGGCCACCTGGACGCCGACGAGATCTACGTGCCCGCCGGTTGGTTCCGCGCCGGGGGCGACCCCGAGGCCTTTCGGTCGTTCCCCGCCGAGCGCCGGTGGGTCGACGCGCTCGTCATGCAGCGGTTCTCGGTCACCAACCGGCAGTACCTCGCCTTCCTCGACGACCTCGTGGCGCAGGGCCGCGAGGACGAGGCGCTCGTGCACGTGCCTCGCGAGCGCATCGGCACGAACGGGGAGCCGGGAGCCATGCTCTACGGCCGCACGACGACGGGAGGCTTCGCGTTGCGCGCCGACGCCGACGGTGACGTGTGGCAACCCGACTGGCCCGTCATTCACGTCGACTGGTACGGGGCCGTCGCCTTCCTCACCTGGCGCGCGGCCCGCACCGGCCGCCCCTGGCGCCTGCCCGAGGAGATCGAGTGGGAGAAGGCGGCCCGCGGCGTCGATGCCCGCTGGTTTCCCTGGGGCGACCACGTCGATCCGTCGTGGTGCTGCACGAGCTCGAGCCACGCGGGCCGGGTCCTCCCCGCCCCTGTCGACAGCTACCCGGTCGACGAGAGCCCCTTCGGCGTGCGCGGCATGGGCGGCAATGCGCGGAACTGGTGTCGGGGCGACTTCCGCGAGGCGGACTGGGAGGCGCAGTCGACGGACCGTGTCCCGGCACCCGACGCGGAGTCGGATCCGGGCGAGCCGCGCCGAGCGCTCCTGGGCTCTCGGGGGGGCGCCTGGAGCTTCGGCGGGCGCTACGCGCGCTGCGCGAACCGGATCGCGGATCAGCCGCTCACGCGCGTTCCCTTCCTCGGCCTTCGCGGGTGTTTCTCGCTCTCGCGCTGAGGGTCGTGCCCCGCCGTCAGCGCTCCACTCCAGCTCGATCACCACCTGGCCTCCGTCCTCGCCAACCACCAGCTCGCCCGTCACGACCCTCTCGACCGCGACGGGCCCTACGGCCTCCGGCCCGGTCGAACGCTGATCTGCAAGCCGCCCTCGGTGGCCACCGACACATCGGTGCCCGGGGCCCACACCGGCCCCACCGAGAGTCGAGGCCCGACCGTGACGCGCCCCCCCGTGTAGCCCGCCTGGAGCTCGAAGAGCACGGGAACGCGGAGTCCGCCGCGCAGCGAGAGGGCCATGGGCATGGCGATGACGCCGCTCGCAGCCCATCGCCGGCCCACCGGCCCCGCCATCAGGAAGGGGGTGACCGTGAGCCCGACCGTCGGCGCCACCAGCGGCACGATCAGTCCGCCCGCGAGGCCCGCGTCGATCTGCCAGCCCCGCTCGCCGCAGCGCAGCTGCCAGCGCTTGCCGAGCGCGACGTCGACCGCCCCCCGATCCCACCGGGTCGAGACGGCGAGGCGCACCGGACCGACCGGCGCGGCCCCCGAGATGTCCTGGAACCCGACCACCGCCGTGGCCTCGTCCCGCAGCCCGCGCAGCGCCACCGGCTCCGCGAACGCCACCGTCGTCCACAGCGCCGCGATCATGGCGTCACCCGCTCGGCGCCGTCGACCACCGAGGGCCGCTCTCCGACGCCGCGCAGCACCGCGTCGAGCGCCGGGTCGATCAGCCGGTGCGCCGTGAGCCGCAGCGCGTCCAGATCGCCCTCGAGGGGGCCGTCGAGCCCCGCCTCGAAGCCGCTGACCTCGTCGCTCCAGCCGAAGTGGTTGAGCCCCTCGACGACCCACAGCTCGGCGTTGGCGAAGCGAGCCCCCCCCTCGACGAAGTCTTCGGGAGTCAGCAGCTCATCGGTGCTGCCGCCGATCGCGACCACGGGTCGGGACCCCTCGTCCTCCACCGCGTCGCGGTCGGCGGGAACGGACGCCAGCATCACCAACAGGTCGAGCGCATCGTCCCGCACCCACTGTCGCGCCGCTGCGGTGCCCCCCATGGAGTGGCCCACCACGGCGACCGGCCCATCGTCGGACACGACGCCCTCGAGGGGGCCCGAGCGCTCGCTCCGCGCACGCAGCGCTTCGAGCGCCAGCGCGCCGTTGCCGGGCTGCGTGAGCGGCACGTCGAGCTCGGCACGGGGGAGCACCACGACATAGCCACGGGTCGCCCAGTGGGTCGCGAGCCAGAAGTAGCGGTCCGGCGACGCGAGCGCGCCTTGGGTGAACACCACCGCCGGGGCGTCGGTCACCGCCGCGACCGGCTCCTCCGCGAGGTCCTCGGACTCGGTCGGGAACACGACCTCCACCGGCACGACCTCGCTGACCCGGGCCTGGACGGAGAGCCGCAGCCTCGCCGCCCCGAAGGGCCCGTCCGCCCCGTCGAGCCCGCTGCGCGTGTCGTCCGCCTCGACCAGCCCCTCGGGCGGGGTGGTCGCGCAGCCGAGCACGCCGAGCATCACGACGCCTACCCTCCCGCGCATCACGGAGCCTCGCGGTCGACGCGCATCGGGTCGTCGAGGGCGATGAGCACGGGCTCCAGATCCCGGGGACCCGGCGCCGTGTAGACGACGCCATCGAACGGCTCGGGGCCGGGGCCGCCGGGGTTGTAGAACGGCAGGTACCCGTCGAGACCAGCGGGGATCTCCACGAACTGGAGGCTCCGCGCCGCCGCCTCGTCGCCCTGCAGGATGATGTCGATGTAGTTGTCGCGGTCCTCGACGTAGCAGTCGTCGTAGTAGACGCCCTGGTCGGGGTCGAACGGCAGGCCGAGCTCGGAGAGGCCGAGGACCCGCAGGGTGCCGCCCGCCACGGCGTAGTCGGTCTGCGGAGCCTCGATCAACACCGTCTCGCCGTCTTCGCCGGCGGCGTGGAGGCGGAAGAACGACGAGTACTGGTCGGGCCGCACCCCGCGCACGCCGTCGGGCGAGAACCCGCCGGTGGTCAGCACCCGCAGGCGGAAGTCCGCGGAGCCGTACAGGCTGATCTCGTCGTTGGGGGTGACCCCGATGACACCGTCGTTCGGGCTGCCCTCGCCGAGCGGCTCGTCGTCGACCCAGTTGAGCTTGGCCCCCACGAGCGCGGGCCCCGAGTCGTAGGGCGTCCGGTCCGTCTCCCAGGTCAGCCCCACCGCCGAGCGCTCGACGCCGTCGGGCCCCACGAGCGTCAGCGGCGTGTTCTCGACGTCGTCCTCGACGATCTCGGCGCGCACCACGTACTCGGCGTCGGGGTCGTCGGCGGAGAGCCGGTTCCCGAAGCGTCCGAACGCCACGACCACGTTGCGCTCGTTCAGCTCCCAGTTCGGCCACATCCCGACCGCCCGGGGAGTCACGGTCTCGCCGGTGTTCAGCGTGAAGCGGAAGTCAGCCATGTTCACGGTCTCGGTCGCGACCGGCCAGCTGAAGACGATCGGCAGCCCGTCGTCGTCGTCGACCGTGCCGAGGAACGCGATCTCCGTGCCCTCGACGGAGGCCGCGCTGGTGCGGACCGCGAGCTCGGGCTCCTCGCCGCTCGTGCACCGAAGCGAGCTGTGCCATGCGCCCCCTGCGGCGCGAACGGCCGCCTTGGTCACTTCGTCGCTGGACTGCTCGATCCCGATGATGCCATCGAAGCCGAAGCCCGCCGACAGGATCTCGGGCTCCTCCGACCAGTAGTCGGCGGCGACGAGCTCGCCGTCGTAGAAGCCGTTGAAGGGAAAGCACGCTGCCGTGAAGAACACAGGAATGATGCGGTAGCTCACGAATGTCTCCTTTGATGCCGCCTCGGCGTCGACCTGGTCCCCTCGGGACTCGCTCGGTGGGACCCGGCTCGGCCATCCGTACTCGGAAGCCTCGTGAGCGTCGTTCTCGTGCAATCACGCTGACATCGGATGTCCTCCTCGCATCGCGAAGCGGACGCTCCGACCTCCCCGCTTTCCGTGTGATTTCAGCCACCCCCCTTTCGTGGGCAGACTCCCTGGGGGGTGGGCCACCACGCACGCGTGAGGAAGGAGAAGCATGACTACGAGACGTCAACTGTTGGTCGGTGCGGTGGCCGCGGTCAGCCTCACCGTCGTCGCGTCGGACGCCTTGGCGGGTCCTCGTCGCCGCACCGTTCGCCGACGGACCCGTCGCCGCGTTCGCCGCCGCCATCGTCGCATCGTCCGCCGCCGGACGGTGGCCGGTGTGCCCACCCTCGTGGTGCCGGTCTCGCTCGCGGTCGGCTGGGAGCTGATGGTCGACGACCAGGTCTACGTCGTCACCCGCGTCTACAAGGCCGACGGCGTCGAGCGGGTGGTGCTCACGGCGAGCGACGACTCCACGCTCGACGAGCCGATCCTGCGGGAAGACACCGCGGAGAACGGCAAGGAGCAGAAGGGCTCGGAGCTGCCCGAGGACGACACCACGACGCCGGGGGTCGACGCCGACGCGTGAGCGCGGCCGGCCGGATGGGCCAAGGTGGTGTCCTCCCGTTCAGGTGACGACGTTGGATGGGAGGATGCGAATCGTTGATCATCAGGCCGCCGCCGCGAGGGCCGACCGTGCCGGGCGCGGCAACCGCATGCCGCGGACGACCAGCCAGCTGGCGAAGGCCAGCTCGGCGAGGAACGCCACGCCGTAGAGCGGGTCGATCGTGGCCAGCCACCCGGGCGCGACCAGCGCGGCGAAGGACCCCACGAGGTACACGGACCCCGCCGCGCCGACGCCCAGCGCGAGCAGCCGGGGCACGGCGCGCGACATCCACAGCAGGCGGCCGAGCACGAGGCACGACAGCCCGAAGAACACCAGGCCCAGGTCGTAGACCACGCCGTGCAGCTCCATCGCCGAGAGCACGAGCCCCTCGACGGCCGGGCCGATGGCCTCGGCGCTGGGGCCGCCCGCCGCCAGCTGCCCGGCTTGGGTCATGTTCATGAGGTTGGCGCTGAGCACCGCCGCCTGGATCAGGCGAAGTGCGGCGGCGAGCTGGGCGAGCGGTCGATGCACGTGCTGCAGCAGCGCCAGCAGGCCGACCGCCACGGCGACATCGAGCCCGACCATCGCCACGTCCGCAAGGATGCCTGCGCGGAAGAGCAGGGCTTCCGCGGCGATGTTCGCGGTCGTGGCGACTGGGTCGCCGTCCACGACCATGGCCATCCGCACGCCGATCTCGGCGAACAGGCCGGTCGCGATGATGCCGAGGTAGGCCAGTCCCGTCAGGCGGGCGAGGTGGGTCGAGCGATCGAGGGTGTTGTCGAGCATGGAGCCTCCGCAGTGGGTGAGTCCAGACTACGGAGGTCCGAGCAGGCCATCTTGACCGTCACGGCCGACCTTGTGGCACATCCGGCCAACCGGGGAGTTCGCGCGCGACGGTACGGATCGACCGTCAGCGAGCCCCTTGCCGGAACCCGTTCGGCGTGTGGCCCGTCCACGCCTTGAACGCCCGCTGGAACGCGCTCTGGTCCGAGAAGCCCGTCAGGTAGGCCACCTCGGCAAGGCTCACCGACGGACGGGCCAGCAGCGACTCCGCGACCTCGCGGCGCACCTGGTTGGCGACTCCCTGGAACGAGTGACCCCGCTCCGCGAGCCGCCGATGGAGCGTGCGGGCGCTCATGCCCAGGTGCCGCGCGATGCTGTCGCGGGTGGGCATGCCTGCGCACAACTGGTCCGTGATCGCGTGTCGGACCTGCTGCACGACGGCGCCATCGGCCCGCTGCGCGTGCTCGTCGGCGACCTGCGCGAGGAGGAAGGCCGACAGCCCCTCGTCGGCGAGCCGGGTCGGGGTCGCCAGCGTGGCCTCGTCAAAGTGCAGCGCATCGAACGGCGCGTCGAAGCGCAGCGCGCCTCCGAACCAGGCCTCGTGCTCGGACACGTCTTCGGGCGCCGCGTGGGACAACGACACCGCCCCGGGCAGCACCGGTCCGCTCGCGACCTGCCGCAGCAGCGACACGATCGCTGCGAAGGCGCACTCGTTGGCCAGCTGCACCCCGAGCCGGCCGGCCGCGGGCCGCCCTCGGAGCACGAACAGGAACGCACCCTCGTGCGCGCGCAGCGCGTACTCGAGCGTGTCGCTCACGACCAGGATGTAGCGGGCCAGGCGCTGAAGCGCGTCCCGCACGTCCGCGGCCGTCTTGATCGCCAGACCGAAAGCGCCGAAGTCCTCCGGCTGCAGCGCCTGCCCGTAGCGGAGCGGCAGGGCCGCATCGTGGGCACCGCAGCGCTCGAGCACGTCGTAGTAGACCTCAGCCGACACGAGGGGCGGGCCTTGGTCTGCCGCCGCGGGATCCACCGACAGTCCGACGCGCTCGAGCAAGCGACGCGGGGGCTCCGGCCCGCGGCTCACCTCGATGCTCCTACGCACGATGCGCGACGAGATCAGGCTCACCTGCGCCGCCCCTCCAAGGAAGAAGCGGTCGTCCAGCCCCCCGACCTCACCATCGGGCCTTCAGGTGCTCCCAGTTCATCCGGGCGATGTGGGACAGCGAGATGGACTGGGGGCACTCGACGGCGCAGGCGCCAGTCCAAGAGCAATGCCCGAAGCCTTCTGTGTCCATCTGCTCGACCATGCTTCGCACCCTGGCTCGCGCTTCGGGCTTTCCCTGGGGCAGCTGGGCGAGATGCGAGATCTTGGCCCCGGTGAACAGCGCCGCGCTGCCGTTCTTGCACGAGGCGACACAGGCGCCGCAGCCGATACAGGCGGCCGCATCGAGCGCCGCCTCCGCCAGACCGTGGGGAACTGGTACGCTGTTGGCCTCCGGTGCACCCCCCACCGGGGTCGAGATGTAGGCCCCGCTCTGCATGATGCGGTCGAGGGCCGACCGATCGACCCGCAGATCGCGGACGATCGGGAATGCCCCCGCGCGGAACGGCTCGACCGTGATGGTCGCGCCGTCAGCGAAGCACCGCATGTGCAGCTGGCAGGTGGTCGTGTTGGGCAGCGGACCGTGGGCCTGCCCGTCGATGACCACGCCACACTGCCCGCAGATGCCCTCGCGGCAGTCGTGG
>CAYMSU010000082.1:0-16354 GCA_964393165.1 uncultured Enterobacteriaceae bacterium | reverse complement strand
GACGCCACGCTCCAGCCGAAGAGCGCGCTCGCGAAGAGCGGGCTCGCCTGATCCGACTCGAGCTGCGCGTGCGCCCCGGCCGGGGCCGCGCCCGGGAGGCCCGCGGCCCGCAGCAGCCGGTCCGTGAGGTGCGACGCCCGGGCGAGATAGCCGCAGTCCTCCAGCAGGGCGAGGAACAGGAACAAGAGGGCGATCTGCGGAAGGAACACGAGCACTGCGCCCACACCGCCAATGAGCCCGTCGACGATGAAGTCGCGCAGGATGGTGAGCGCGTCGAGGCCGGTGGCCGCGATGACGGGCTCGAACAGGGTGGTGACACCGTCGCCCAGCACGCCGAAGAGCGCCTCGATGGCCCCGATGAGCGGATCGGCCCACGAGAACAGCGCGGAGAACGCGAGCCCGGTGACGACCAGGAACGTCAGCACGCCGAGCACCGGGTGCAGCGCCACGCGATCGATCCGCTCGGTCCACGCGGCGGGGGCCTCGACGCCCCCGGCATGCGCGACCTGGCCGAGGAACACCGCCTCGCGGGCGTCGATCCACGCGTAGCGGGTCGCCACGAGCTCCGCGGGCAGGTCCCTGCCGACGTCCTCGGCAGCCCGGAGGGCACGGCGCACGGCCGGCAGCGGGTCGTCGAAGCCGGGCACCCGGCCCTCGTCGTCGGCCGAGAGAAGCAGCCAGCGCGCGATGGCGGCCGCGCGAACCGGGCGGTCGTCGACGGTGGCCGCGAGCGCGGGCGGCAGCTCCGCGGCGACCTCGGCCACCCCTGCCTCGACGGCCTCGGACCAGCCGTGGACGGGCGCGGGCCGCCGCCCGTCGGCGAGCACCCGGGCGAGGGCCTCCCGGACGTCGTCGAGCCCCTCCCCGCGGCGCGCCACCGTGCCCACCACGGGGACCCCGAGCGCCTCCTCGAGCGCCTCGAGATCCGGGCGCAGCCCGGCCTCGCGGGCCTCGTCGAGCAGGTTGACCGCCACGACCATCGGGATCTCGAGCTCGAGGAGCTGCAGCACGAGGTAGAGGCTGCGCAGCAACCGGGGCGCGTCCGCGACCACGAGGAGGGCTGCCGGAGGCGCGCTGGCGTCCGTCCCGATGCCGAGCGCCGCCTCGAAGGCCACGCGCTCGTCGGGACGTGCGGCGGCCAGCGAGAACGTGCCGGGGACGTCCACCACGGTGACGGGCCCCCGCTCGGGCAGCGACGTGGCCCCCCGGGTGACCGAGACGGTGGTCCCCGCGTAGTTACCGACCTGAGCGGAGCCGCCCGTCAGCCCGTTGAACAGCGTGGACTTGCCGGCGTTGGGGTTGCCCATGAACACGACGACGGGGTCCCCCGCAGGCTCCGCCGAGATCTGGGGCCCCCCGTGCCGGGCCCGGGCCTCGGCAGGGCTCATGCGTCGATGTCCACGGCGCGGGCATCGACACGGCGGAGCCCGATGACGGCCCCCCGGATCCGGAAGGTGAGCGGGTCGCCGAGCGGGGCCTGGCCGGTGCGCTCGATCCGGGTGCCCGGGAGCAGGCCGAGCTCGAGGAGTCGGCGACGGAAGGCGCGCTCCCCGCTGATCCGGGCAATGGTCGCAGCATGGCCGGGGGCCAGATTGTCGAGCGTCATGCGCGCCTCGAAGAGGGATCGAAGGTAATGAAAACCGCTTTCATTTCGACCTTCGACCGTTCTAGCCCGCACGCTGCCTCGCGTCGACCTTGCCGCTGCCGTCGGGCGGGTCCAGCACCAGGCGCGGCAGGGCCACTCCGCTCACCCGCCGCTGCAGCTCCTCGTGCAGCGCGACCGCCTCGGACAGTGCCACGCGCAGGTGAGCGTTGCCCTGGGCCCGGTCCGTCACGTGCAGGTAGTAGGGAAAGACCCGGCGCTCGACGAGCCGCTCCGAGAGTTCGGCCAGCGTGTCGACCTGGTCGTTGACGCCGCGCAGCAGGACGGCCTGGTTGAGGACCGGCACCCCGCCGTCGACCAGGCGCGCGAGGGCCTCGTCGACCTCCGCCGACAGCTCGCGGGGATGGTTGCAGTGCACCACCAGCCAGACCGGCGCACAGCCCGCGAGCACGGAGACGAGCTCGGCGGTCACCCGCTCGGGAAAGGTGATCGGAGCCCGCGTGTGGATCCGACGCACGGGGACTGCCGCGAGCGCTCGTAGGGCGTGGCCGAGCGCCCGATCGGGGAGTACGAGCGGGTCCCCGCCGGAGAGGATGACCTCGGACACGCCCGCTCCCGCCGCGTACTCGAGCGCAGCGGCCCACTCCTCCCGAGTCGGATCCAGCGCGTGGGTCGGGTTGTGGTTTCGGCGAAAGCAGTAGCGGCAGTACAGGTGGCAGCGCTTGGTGGCCAGCAACAGCACCCGGGACGGGTACTTGTGGACGACCCACGGCAGCGGGCTGCACGCGGCGTCGCCTACCGGATCGGGCTCGTCCTCGGCGTGGGCCTCGAGCTCCCGGGCGTCCGGGAGGACTTGGCGGGCCAGCGGATCGTCAGGGTCGCTCGGATCCATCCGGTCCCAGAAGGACCGGGTGATCCGCACCTCGAACAGATCGTGAGCTGCGTCGAAGGAGGGCTCGAGGCGGGGATGGGCGGCAAGGACCTCGGCCCGCCGGACCATCCTCGCAGGGGGGAGACCTCCCGCCGGTGTTTTCCGGCGCCCGTGATACATTCCGCGCCACTCTCCGACACCCGTGAGGAACCCGGCCCATGTATCAGACGTCCGACATCCGGAACGGACTCAAAGTCGAGATTGACGGGCAGCCCTACGCTGTCACGTACTTTCAGTTCGTCAAGCCCGGAAAGGGCCAGGCCTTCACGCGCACGAAGCTCAAGAGCCTGCTCACCGGGGCGACCCTCGAGCGCACGTTCAAGACCGGGGAGACGCTCGCGCCAGCCGATGTGACCGATGGGGCGCACCAGTTCATGTACCAGGACGGCGAAGGCTGGCACTTCATGAACCTCGAGTCCTTCGACCAGATCGCGATGGAGGAGCCCGCCGTGGGCGACGCGAAGAACTACCTGGTCGAGAACATGGAGGTCAGCGTCATGTTCTACAAGAACCGGCCCGTCAGCATCGAGGTGCCGAACTTCGTGGAGCTGCAGATCACCTACTGCGAGCCTGGGGTGAAGGGGAACACCGCGCAGGGGGGGACCAAGCCCGCCACCCTGTCCACCGGCCACACCGTCAACGTCCCGTTGTTCATCGAGCAGGAGGAGTGGGTGAAGGTCGACACGCGCACCGGCGAGTACGTCGAGCGGGTGCGCAAGTGATGTCGCTCTCCGCCGTCGTGGGCCTCCTCGTCGCCGCGCTGGTGGTCCGCTCGCTCGTCGTGCGCCGCATGGCGCTCGCCCACCGAGAGCGCATGCGGGAGCTCGAGCTGCGGGCGGCGCCCGAGAGTGCCCTCGAGGACCTGCCGGCCTACGTCGATCCGGAAGACAAGGAGTCGCTCCGCGCGTGGCGCCAGGCGAAGACCGAGCTCGACCAGGCCTGGTAGGCGGGCCCCCAGTTCCCGCCGGAGCGCGGGCGCGAGCCTACAGCAAGGTGCTCGAGGCGGCGCGCGGCTGGTTCACCCAGCACGGCTATCTCGAGGTGGTCACGCCGAGCCTGGTTCCCTCCCCCGCCATGGAGGAGCACCTGCACCCGCTCGCAGCGGCGGACGGGTACCTCCGCACGAGCCCGGAGTTTGCGCTCAAGCGCCTCGTCGCGACCGGTCTGGGGCGCGTCTACGAGATCGGGCCGTGCTTTCGCGACCGGGAGCAGGGCCCCTGGCACCGCCGCGAGTTCACGATGTGCGAGTGGTACCGCGCCGGCGCCGAGCTCGAGGACCTCATGGACGAGGTCGAGCAGCTCGTCGCCGCTGCCGCGGAGGCGCTGGGCCGGCCTGCGCCGACGTGGCAGCGGCGGACCGTGCGGGAGGCCTTCGCGAGCGCGACCGGGCTCGATCCAGCCGCCGCCACCGGGCGTGCGCTCAGCGGGGTCGACGAGCCGTGGGACGACGCCTTCCTCCGGCGGTGGGTGGCGGACGTGGAGCCATCGCTGCAAGGCGGCGTGATTGTCTACGACTGGCCCGCCTCCCAGGCCGCCCTCGCGCGGGTGGTCGACGCACCGCCCGCACCATGGGCGATTGCGCGGCGCTTCGAGGTGTACTGGGATGGTCTCGAGCTCGCGAATGCCTTCTTCGAGCTCACCGATCCGGTCGAGCAGCGTGCGCGCTTCACTCGCGCGAACACCGCCCGCCAGGCCGCGGGGGAGCTCCCCCACCCCGTCGACGACGCGTTCGTCGAGGCCGTGGGCCGGCTGCCGCGGACCGCAGGCATCGCGCTGGGCGTCGATCGCCTCGTCGCGCGCGCCGCCGGGTGGCCGTCCCTCTGACTCCACGACGTGCTCGCGTCGCCTGGTCGCCGCGGCAAACCGGGGTACAGCTAGGTCGGCACTTCCCGGAGCGGGCATGCGCAAGGACGAGCTGGTGATCGAGGTGGCGAATCGAACAGGGCTGTCCAAGGCCAAGGCCCGCGATGCGGTGGCGGCCCTCTTCGGTACCCGGTCAGCCGGTCCCGGCATCATCACCGAGCAGCTCGCGAGCGGGGGGCCCGTCCACATTGGCGACTTCGGCACGTTCGGCACCGTTCGAGCAGCTACCGCGCAGCCGGGAGAACCCGCCGCGCGTCCCTATTTTCGGCCATCCAGCGTGCTCCGTCAGCGCCTGGCGTACGGCGAGCGGCAGATCGGGAGGTCGGCTGAGGTAGCCTGACCCGGACGACGATTCCCGTCTGGGTGGATGGATGGCGGCTCCCCGGGTCCGAGACATCGACGAGGCGATGGCCGAGTTCACCGGCAAGCCGCTCGCGCTCTTGAAGTCCAAGGTCCACGTTCGCTCGGAGAGCTTCGAGCGATTCGTTGCCTGGCAGGTCATCCGCCACCGGCACCTCGAGCGGTTCCTGCGGAGCGACGTCGATGCGGTGGTCACTGGGGCTACCCACGACAACCAGATCGACACCCTGCTCGTGCTGGTGAACGGGGAGCCCGTCTACACCGCCGAGGAGGCGCAGCGGTTCGTCGACAACGAGCCCATCGAGTCCCTGTCCTTCGTGTTCATCCAGGCCACGCTCACCCCGTCGTTCAACCAGAACAAGATGAACGCGAGCGTCATGGGGATCTGCAACTTCTTTCGGCACACGAGCGCGTTCGACGAGAACCTGCAGCTGCAGGAGCGCAGGCGAATCCTCCAGATCCTGACCTGCACCAAGAGACAGGCGCCTCCCGACATCCAGACCTGGTTCTACTTCGCTGCGCTCGGCAACGGCATGGACGAGTCCCACCGCCACCAGCGAGAGCGCGCCAGGAGCTTCCGTGACCTCGCCGAGACCACGATCAAGGACCGGCTGGACTCCTGGCTACGAGACGAGACCGCCTTCGCGCTGCCCCCCGACTGGGGCGGCGTGAACCGGCCCTACGCCGAGCTCATCAACCTCAAGAAGCTGCGCAACCTGATGCGCCGAAACGATGGCACCGAGGTCGACGCGGAGCCCGACGACGTCGAGCCCCTGGTCCTGCGGCGCGAGATCGCCGCCCCCCACCTGGTCGACATGCCCTCGATCCCCCACATGAAGCGGGGCTTCATCGGCTTCGTCGAGGGGCGCGTGTACCTCGATCTGCTCGAGAGCGAAGACGGCATGGGCCTCCTCGAGGAGCTGTCGTCTGCCAACGTCCGGCGGTTCATGGGGCACGACAATCCGGTCAACAAGGAGATTGCGCAGACGCTCGAGGGCCCCGATCGCAACGAGTTCCTCGTCCGCAACAACGGCGTCACCATCGTCGCGCGTGACGCCGAGCTGCGGGACGGCCGGCTCGCGCTCGAGGACTACCAGATCGTCAACGGGCTCCAGACCAGCCACATCCTCTACAACCACCGCGACCGGGTCCGTCAGTGCGACGACGTCTTCGTCGCGCTCAAGGTCATCGTGACCGACCACGGGCCGCTTGCCCGCGCGGTATCGCGCTCCACGAACCGGCAGACCGACATCACGGATCTGCAGGCCGAGAGCTCGTCACAGTACGTGCTCCGCCTCGCCGCAGCGTTCGACGCTACGCGCCGGGATCGTCCCGGCCTGTGGCTGCAGCGACGAGCCGGCGAGCACGAGGACGCTGTGAGCCCCGCCGACGTCCCGCGGGTGATCGAGCTCGACGAGCTGGTGCGCGCAGCCGGGGCGGCGCTGCGGGGGCAGCCCCACGTCGCCGCCGACAACCCCGCGCAGCTCCGGGCGCAGATCCCCACACGGATCTTCAACGACGAGCACCGCCCCGCGGTCTACGTGGTGGTCGGAGCGGTGCTCCATCGCGTTCGGGAGTTCCTGGCGTCGCCGCCCGGGCAGGGCGTCGAGGCCAGGTTCCGCTTCCACCTCGTGTGTGGTCTGTACGAGATCGTGCGCCGGGCCGGAGTTCCTGCCGACCTGTCGGACCCGGCCTGGGACACGATGGCGCCCGAGGTGCTCGCCCGGCTCGAGCACCCCACCACCCAAGAGGCCATGTCGGCGGTCGCCGGCTCGCTACGGGACCAGCTGCGCAAGTTCGACCTCACGAGCCTCCGGGGTCGCCGGATCCACCGGGAGGCGAAGGCCTTCACCCTGCCCTTCATGCAGTCCGTGCGCGACAAGCTCACCCGGTTCAGCTGGGGCCCGGCGGCGTAGGGACGCCCTGGGCGCGGTGCAGCAGCCCGGCCTCTACGAGGTCCAGCAGGGCATCGATCCACGCGTCGACCGGCGGCGGGGTGCCCGCGCTCCGATCGTGCGGGCCCAGGTCGTCGATCAGGAGCAGCGCCATCCCGTGGACCGACGCCCACACCGCCATCGACCACGAGAACGGATCCCCCGCCGGGGCCTCGCCGGCGGCCTGGAGCCGCTGGAGGTGGCCCTGGAGGATGCCGAACGCCGCCTTGGCCTCGGCCTCGAGTGCGGGGTGCGCGTGGAAGTCGCCGACCTTGGTGCCGAACATGAGGCGGTACAGCGTGGGGTTGTCCTGGGCGAAGCGCAGGTACCCCGACCCACAGGCGCGCATGGCCACCCGGGGGGCCATCGCCTCGGCGCCCGCCATGCACGACGTCAGCTGCACGAACCCATGCTGCGCGACCGCCGCGATCATCGCTTCCTTGTTGCGGAAGTGGTGGTAGGGCGCACCTCGGCTCACGCCGGCCCGCCGCGCCACCTGCCGGAGACTCAGCGCCTCCACGCCAGACTCCTCGACGAGGTCGAGCGCGGTCTGCACCAGCGCCGCGCGCAGATCGCCGTGATGGTAGGGGCTCCGCGCTCCGTCGTCCATGTCGACCCGTTTATCGCCAAGTGGCTTGACGCCGTCAAGACAACAGCTATCCTGACGCCGTCAAGTTGACGACGTCAAGATGGCGGACCGCGAGCCGCCGGGGAGGCACGTGTGCGCGGAGGACCGACGAACGTGGCCTGGATGGCAGCACTGCTGCTGGCGGGGTGCGGTGGACCGACAGGGCCGGACAAAGCGCGCGACCCCCGCCCGGTCGTCGTGCGCACCGCGCCGGTGGCCGCGGCGAGCGAGCTCCCATCGACCACCTACACCGGCGTGGTCACCTCCGCAGAGGAGGGCCCGCTGTCGTTCGCCGTACCCGGCAGGGTGGCGGCCACCTTCGCCGAGCCCGGCTCGGAGGTGCGTCAGGGGGAGGTCCTCGCGAGGCTGGACGACGCCCGATACCGGCACGCGCGCGACGCGGCCGAGGGCTCGCTGGCGGAGCTCCAGGCTCGCCTCGCGCAGGCCGTCCGGGAGGAGGAGCGGGCCAGTCGGCTCGCGAAGATCGACGCCGCCTCGCTCGAGGAGGTCGAGCGCCGGCGGTCGGGGGTGGCCACCCTCCGCAGCTCCGTCGACGCGCTGCGCGCCCAGCGGGACCAGGCGGCCTGGCAGCTGGACGAGGCGGTGCTGCGAGCGCCCTTCACGGGCATCGTCACCACGGCTGAGATCGACGCGGGCGTGGTCGTCTCCGCGGGCCAGCCGGTGTTCACCCTCCGGTCGATGCAGGCCCTGCAGGTCGAGGTCTCGCTCGCCGAGGCCGACGTCGCCAAGGTCGTGCCTGGAGATCGACTGCCCGTCCGGTTCCCGCTGGCCGGCCTGCCTCCGGTCGAGGGCGTCGTGCAGTCCGTGTCGAAGGCCGCCTCGGGGGGCACCCGGGGCTTCCCGCTGGTGGTCGGCCTGCCGAGCGGGCCCTCCCTGGTTCCCGGCCTCACGGCGCGCGTCGCGGTGCCCGCCCGGCGTCCCGACGACGAGGGGCCTCCCGAGCTCACGGTCCCGCTCGCGGCCGTCGTCTCGCCGTTCGGGGACCGCTCGCGGGTCCTCCGCGTGGTCGAGGGGCGCTCGGAGGCCGTCGACGTGACGATCGGCGCCACCCGCGGCACCCGCGTGGCGGTCCGCGGCGATCTGGCTCCCGGCGACGAGGTCGTCGTGGCCGGTCACATCGGCCTCGTCCCGGGCGAGCCCGTGGAGGTGCGGTGATGTCCCTGGCCTCCCTCGTCCTCGATCAGCGGCGGCTGGTCCTGCTCCTCGCGGGCGCGCTGGCGCTCGCGGGCCTCGCGTCGTGGTTCTTCATTCCCCGTCAGGAAGACCCCACGTTTCCCAACCGCAACGCGCTCATCATCGCACCGCTGCCCGGAGGCGATGCGCAGCGCATCGAGCGGCTGATCGTGGAGCCGATCGAGGACGCGCTGGCCGACGTCGACGACATCGATCACGTGATCGCGTCGGCGCGCACCGGCGTGGCGGTCATCCGCGTACAGCTCCGCGACGCCGTCGACGAGCCCGATCCGATCTGGGACGACGTCCAACAGCGGCTCGACGACGTCCAGGAGGAGCTCCCGGCGGCCGCGCTCCGGCCGGATCTCGACTACCGGCTCACCGAGCTCGATGCCGTGATGGTGGCGCTGCACGGGTCGGACGACCGACTCGCGCTCGCGAGCGCCGCAGACCGGCTCGAAGATCGGCTGCTCCGCTTGCCTGACGCCCGGCGCGTGACGTTCACGCCCGACCCCGGCGAGCAGATCACGATCGCCATCGACGACGAGGCGGCCCGCCGCTACGGGCTGTCGAAGCAGCAGCTCGCCCAGGCGGTGGCCGCCCGCACCCAGGTCGTGCCAGGAGGGCGGGTCACCGACGGGACCCTGTCCATCGTCGTGGATCCGCGCAGCGACTTCGGAGACCTCGACGCCATCCGCGGCATGCCGATCCGCGTGGGCAGCCCTGCGGAACCCGGGGTCGTCGCATCGGTGCCCCTGGAGCGGCTCGCTGACGTTCGCCGGACTCCCGCCCAGCCCACCTCGGCGCTGATGCGGTTCAACGGTCGGACCGCCCTCGCGGTCGGAGTCTCCGCCCGCCCCGGGATCGACGTCGTCACCTTCGGCGCGCAGGTCGAGCAGGCGATCGAGGAGCTCCGCACCGAGATCGCGCCGCTCGAGGTCGACATCGTCACGAACCAGCCCGCGAGGGTGCGGGCCCGCCTCGCCGATCTCGGAGGGTCCCTGCTGCAGGGCGCGTTCATCGTGGGGCTGGTCCTCTTCGTGGCCATGGGGCTGCGGCTCGGGAGCGTGGTCGCCAGCATCGTGCCCCTGGTCACCCTGTCCTCGCTCGCGATCTACGCCCTGGCGGGCGGGATCCTGCAGCAGATCTCGATCGCCGCGCTGGTCCTGTCGCTCGGCCTGCTGGTCGACAACGCCATCGTCGTGGCCGAGCGCGTGCAGGCGCGCCTGGACGACGGCGACTCGCCGCGCGCGGCGGCCGCGGGCACGGTGCGCGAGCTCGCGTGGCCGCTGTTCACGGCCAGCGGCACCACGCTCGCGAGCTTCGTGCCGCTGTTGATCAGCGAGGGGCCCACAGGCGACTTCACGCGGGCGATCCCCCAGCTCGTCATGCTCACCCTGTCCGTCAGCTTCGTGTTCGCGCTCACCGTCACCCCGAACCTGGCGGCAATGGTCTTCCGCCCCCGCGCGGCCCGCCCGGCCGGGGGCCCGCCGTCCCGCTGGCAGGCGCTCGGCGCCGAGCTGCAGACGTGGCCGACGCGCGCACCCGGTCGCGTGATCGTGGCTGCGGGACTGCTGGTGGTGCTCGCCGGTGCCCTCGTGCCGTTCGTGCGCCAGCAGTTCTTCCCCGCAGGCGACCGGAACCAGGCCGTGCTCACGATCGAGCTGTCGGAGGGCGCGCACCTGTCGGCCACGTCCGAGGCGGCCGCGGTGCTGGAGCGGGCCCTCCTTCGCCGCACGGAGGTGCGCAGCGTGGCCGCGTTCATCGGCCGGAGCACGCCGCCGTTCTACTACAACCTCCTGCAGCGGCCGGAGGCGCCGCACATCGCGCAGCTGCTCGTGACGACGGACCGCGCCGCCGACGTCGCGCCGCTGCTCGCGTGGGCCCGCCGCTTCGCCCGCCACGAGCTCGTGGGGCAGCGCTTCGTCGCCCGCAAGCTCGAGCAGGGGCCCCCGATCGACGCGCCGGTCCAGTTCCGGCTCTTCGGCGACGACGTTCGCGCCCTGTGGCGGGCCGCCAACCGCACGCACCAGGTCCTGCGCACCCACCCGGGCACCACCGACATTCGGCACGATCTCGGCCAGGGCACGCCCACCGTCGCCCTCGCGGTCGTCGACGAGACCACCGCGTGGCGGGGGCTCGCCCCCTCCGCGGTGGCCAGCGCGGTCCTCGCCCAGACCTCGGGCTTGGCCGCTGGATCCGTCTGGACGGACCGGGATCCGACGCCGATCGTGGTCCGCTCCGGGGCCGGCGAGCGATTCCCGCTCGACGAGATCGCGACCGTCGACGTCTGGTCGCCGCTCGGGCCCGCTCCGCTCGCGAACCACGCCGCCACGCGGCTCGAGTTCCGCCCGAGCGTGCTCCACCGGCGGGATCGCCAGGGGCTCGTCACCGTCGGGGCGCAGCTGCAGCGCGGCTACGCGTTCAACCAGGTCATGGCCCACGTCCGCCCCCAGGTGCGCGCGATCGCCGAGGAGGAGGGGCTCCGCCTCGAGATCGGCGGGGAGTCCGAGGGCTCGGGCACGGCCAACGCCGCCATCCTCATCGCGGCACCGATGGGCGGCGTCCTGCTGCTGGTCTTCCTGCTCGCCCAGTTCCAGTCGTTCCGGCGCGTCGGCATCGTGCTCGCCACGGTCCCGCTGGCTGCCACCGGGGTGATTCCCGGCCTCGTCCTGTCGGGACAGCCCTTCGGCTTCACCTCCCTGCTCGGCGTCTTCGCCCTCGTCGGCATCGTCGTGAACAATGCGATCATCCTGATCGACTGGATCGACCAGCGCCGCCACGAGGGGCTCGAGCTCGGTGAGGCGGTGCAGGACGGGATCCGCAACCGCCTTCGGCCCATCCTGCTGACCACGGTGACCACCATCGTGGGGCTCACCCCGCTGCTGTTCAGCTCCAGCACGCTGTGGCCGCCCCTGGCGAGCGCGCTCATGAGCGGCCTGGCGGCCTCCACCGGGCTCACCCTGCTGGTGGTCCCCGCGCTGTACACCCTGGTGTTCCGCGAGCGATCGTCCGGAGGGCCGGGCGGGCTCGGTGTCGCCGCCCTCACGGCAGTCCTGCTGCTTATCGTCCCCGGTCCCGCCAAGGCCAGCGAGCTCACCCTCGCGGACGCGATGGATGAGGCCTCGGGGGCTCGCCCGGCGGTCCTCGCGGCGCGCTCGGCCGAGGCCGCCGCGCGCGCCGGCGCCCAGTCGGCGTTCGGACGCGCGTTCCTGCCTTACATGACAGGCCAGGTCACCGCCACCCGGCGGGACAGCGCCCTCGCGCTCGCCCTGCCGGACTTCCCCGAGGTGCCGGACCTGCCGCTGCCCGACCAGATCACGCAGACCCCACAAGACACCGTCGAGGGCGCTGTCGTCGTGCAGGTGCCGGTTCTCCAGCCCGCCGCGATCGCCACCTGGCGGGCGGCCGCCGCAGAGCGGCGTGCCCGGTCGGCGGCGAGCGCCGCGGCCGACCGCGACGCGAGGCTCGCAGCGGCCCACGCGTGCCTGGACCAGTGGGATCTCGACGCCGGACTCGCAGCGACGCGCGCCCTCGTGACGGCGCTGCGCCGCCAGCAGGCGCAGATCGCGGGGCAGGTCGAGGCGGGTCGCGGGCTCCGCTCGGACCTGCTTCAGGTCGAGGTCGCCCTCGCGAACGCGGAGCAGCAGCAGTTCGAGCTCACACAGCGGCGCGAGGTCACGCTCCGCGCCACCGGCGCGGCGGTCGGCCGGGAGGAGGCGGTGGGGTGCCGGCGCCCCTCCGATCCGCTCGCGCTCGTGCCGGAGACTCCCGCGGCGCCGCCTGCGCCTCGTCCCGAGCTCGCGCAGCTCGACGCCTCGCTCGACGCCGTCCGCCACCGCCGCGGCGCCCTGCGCGGCGGGGCCCTGCCCTCGGTCACCGCGGAGGGCCGCTACATCGCGACCAACAACACGGCACTGGATCCCCAGGCGTGGCTGCAGGGCTCCCTCGTCGCGACCTGGACGCCAGTGGACCAGGGCGCCCGGCAGGCCGCTGACCGCGAGCTGACCCGCGAGCGGCGCGCGCTCGCCCACCGCCGGGACGATCTCGCGCAGTCGCTGGGCGTCGCCCAGCAGCAGGCGCAGGCAGCCCTCGCGAGCGCTCAGCGGGCCGTCGCGGTGCGACAGACCGCCGTGGCTCAGGCGACCGAGGCCGCACGCCTCGTCGAGGCGCAGCAGGCCGAGGGCCGGGCCACCGTGATCGACGTGCTGCAGCTGCAGGCGGCCGAGCGGGATCAGGTGGCGCTGCTCGCCCGTGCGCGGCACGCGGTGGTGCGCGCCCACCTCGAGCTGCTCTACGCCCTCGGCCAGGACGTGCGGCTGCCCTGAGCGCCCGGTCAGGCCGACAGGCCGCCGTCGACCACGATCACCTGCCCGGTGATGTAGCTCGCCCCCGGACCGCACAGGAACCGCACCACGGGGGCGATCTCCTCGGGCTCCCCCATCCGCTGCAGGGGGATCTGCTCCCGGGCGCGAGCCCGCACGTCGTCGGGCAGCGCCGCCGTCATGTCGGTGGCGACGAAGCCCGGGGCGACGGCGTTCACCCGGATGCTCCGGCGGGCCATCTCCAGCGCGAGCGAGCGTGTGAGCGACAGCACGCCGGCCTTGGACGCGCCGTAGTTGGCCTGCCCGGGGTTGCCCCGCAGCCCCGACACGCTCGCGATGTTCACGATTGCTCCGCTGCGCTGGCGGGCCATCGGAGCAAGCACCGCACGGCACATCCGAAAGGTGCCCCCCAGGTTCACGTCGAGCACCCGCGACCACTGCTCGTCACGCATCCGCAGCGCGAGCCCGTCGTCGGTGATCCCCGCGTTGTTGACCAGGATGTGGACCCCTCCCAGCTCCTCGGCGGCGGCGAGGAGCCGCTCGCAGCCCTCGGCGCTCGCCACGTCGGCCTGCACCGCGCGGCCCCCCACCTCCGCGGCCAGCGCGGTCGGTCCCTCGGCGGAGCGGCGGTAGCCCACGACGACCCGCGCCCCGGCGGCGGCGAGCTCGCGCACGATAGCGCGGCCGATCCCCCGGCTGCCTCCTGTCACGATCGCGATTCGCCCTTCGAGCTCCACGTCTCCCTCCCCTGCCCTCGTCACCCTGCGCCCTGCGCCAGCGGCAGGGGTAGCTGATCGTCGGCGGGATCCCGAGGGGCGATCGGAAACTCCCCCGAGAAGCAGGCGTCGCACAGCCCGAGGGCCTCGCCCCCCGCCGCGACCACCGCGCGCATCCCGTCGAGCGACAGCGCGCCGATCGTGTCGACCGCGAGCCGCGCGGCCGGGTCTGCGGAGCTCGCCTCGAACAGCTCGTCGTCGGTCGGGCCCGTCACGCCGTACCAGCAGCCGCGCCTCAGCCACGGGGCCGCGACGCGGAGGTGCACCTCGCGGGCCCCGCTGCCCCGGAGCACCGCCACCGCGCGGCCGACCTCGGGCCCGCGGGCCACCGAGGCGGCCACGAGGCACACCCGGCGGTCGACCACGGCCGCAGGCACCGCCTGCAGGGGCGCGAGTGCGGCGCTGGCGTGGGGCTCGGGGAGCAGCCCAGGCACCGAAGGCAGGCCCGCGCGCTCGGCGAACCCCAGGGCCTGCGGCTCGGCGCCGGGCACCGCGGTCACGACGTCGGCGAGCGGGCACGGCTGCTCGGTGGCAAGGCGCCGGCCGAGCGCCGTCCGCACCACGAAGGTGGCCCGCCCGAACTGCGTCGCGTCGGCCCGCGCGAGCGAGACGAGCTCGTGCACGCAGGCGTGCTCGGGCGCCGGCGGAAACGGGCGGACCGGCATCTCGGCGGCCCCCTCGAGGATGATCATCTCCCCGGGGGCCAGCGAGCGGATCGGCGTGCCCCCGAGCGCGCGGATCGCGTGGTCCTCGCTCGCCACCACCAGCCCGTCACGCAGGCGCCCGAGCACCAGCGGGCGGAACCCCGAGGGGTCGCGGACGGCCACGATGCGATCCTCCGCGAGCACGACCACGGCGTACGCACCCTCGACCGACCACAGCGCGTCCACCAGGCGGTTCACCACGGTGCGCTGCCCGGACTGCGCGATCAGGTGGAGCAGGACCTCGGCGTCGGACGAAGACTGGAGCAGTGCGCCGTGCTCCTGCAGGCGCTGGCGCAGCCGCGCGCCGTTGGTGAACCGACCAGCGAGCATCGCCGCCACCCGACCCGACGAGCACTGCCCGAGCACCGGCCCCTCGTCGCCGGCGCGACCCCACACGCAGCCCACCGCCGCGGTGCCCGAGAGCTCCTGCAGCGCCGGCCGCTCGATGGCCTGGCCCGCCAGGCCCGGCCTCCGCAGCATCCGGAGCAGCCCCCCCTCGGCCGAGGCGATGCCGACTCCGCGGTCTCCCCGGTGCTGCAGGCCCTGCAGCCCGACGTGGACGAGGCCGGCTGCGTGGTGAACCCCCGAGATCCCGACGAGCCCAGCGCCGTCGGCGAACGACTCCACGGTCATCGGCCCAGCAGCCGCTGTGCGAGCTCCTGGTAGGTCTCCGACAGATCGGCGAGATCCCGCCGGAACACGTCTTTGTCGAGCGGGCGCCCGGTCTCCTGCTCCCACAGGCGCGAGCCGTCGGGCGTGAGCTCGTCGGCGAGGAGCAGCCGACCGTCGTGACGGCCGAACTCGTACTTCGCGTCGATCAGATCGACCCCGTGCTGGGCCCACACGTCGGTGAGCACGGCGTGCACCTGGAGCGCAGTGTGGCGGAGGAACGCGAGCTCCCACGCCTCCGCCCAGCCCAGCGCGACGACCGCGTCGTCCCCGACGAGCGGGTCGTCGAGCGCGTCGGACTTGTAGAACCACTCGACCACCGGCCGAGGCAACCGCGTTCCCTCGGTCAGCCCGTAGCGACGCGCGAAGCTGCCCGCGACCACGGTCCGGACCACGACCTCCACAGGGATGATCTCGACCCGCCGGCAGAGCAGGTCCGTCTCGGCGAGACGCTGGACCATGTGGTGGCGAACCCCGGCCCGGCCTACCTCTTCGAACAGGCGCGCGGAGATCGCACAGTTCGTCTTGCCCTTGGCGGCGACCTGGGCCACCTTCTTCGCGTTGAAGGCCGTAGCCTGGTCGGTGAACCGCACCAGCACGAGATCCGGATCGGCGGTCTCGAAGACCTCCTTGGACTTCCCCTGATGCAGCAGGCGGCCTGGTTCCATGGCAAACTCCCGGGGACTGGGCGGCCTATCCGGTCCGCCGTAGGAGTTCACCTGTCACTCGGCTTCGCTCGTCTCGCTGCTCCATCCCTGATGCTCGCGGCCGCTCTCGGCGGCTGTACGGAGTCCGCTGATCGAGGGGTCGGTCCCGAGGCCGTGTTCGAGCCCGAGACGGCCCAGTTCTGGCGAACGCCCTGGCCCTCCGACGCGCGGCGCGATCCGGATGGGACGATCGATCTGGGGAGCTTCCCCGACCCCTACGACGCCGTCCTGCTCGGGGACTACCTCGCCCGCGGAGACCGGCTCGACGGGTTCGGCACCAACGCGCCGATCTACGTCCCGCTCGAGGGCCCCGTCGATGAGCTCGCGATGCCGACAGTCGCGGAGGCCCTCGACGATCCTGACGCGTCGGTCATCCTCGTCGACATCGATCCCACCTCGGCGTTCCGCGGCGAGCGGTTCCCCCTCCAGTGGGCGCAGAACACCTTCACGAGCTCGCGGTACATGCCCGAGCACCTGCTGTCGGTGGCCCCGATGTACGGCTTCCCCCTCCGCCCCGCCACCAAGTACGCGCTGATCCTCACGACCGACGTGGTGCGGCGCAACGACCGCTGGTCGGCACGCCTCGAGCCGTCGCACCCCGAGCGCGACCGCTACCTGGCCGACGTGCTGGACGAGCTCGAGCTCGATCCGGATCGGGTG
>CAYMSU010000081.1:14186-16473 GCA_964393165.1 uncultured Enterobacteriaceae bacterium | reverse complement strand
CGGCAAGTCCCACCTCGCCCGCGTGCTCCACGCGTACTCCTCCAGCGGGCCCTTCGAGGTCGTCAACTCCGCCACGCTCACTGGAGAGATCGTCGAAGCCGAGCTCTTCGGCCACGAGCAGGGCGCCTTCACCGGCGCCCACCAGCGGCGCGACGGCTTCTTCCAGCGCGCCCACGGCGGCACCCTCTTCTTCGACGAGATAGGAGACCTTCCCCTCGCGCAGCAAGGCAAGCTGCTCATCGCCCTGCAAGACCACGAGATCCGCCGCGTCGGCGGCAGAGACCGCGAGCGCGTCGACGTGCGGATCATCGCCGCCACCCACCGCGACCTCCCCCGCGCCTGCGAAGAAGGCACCTTCCGCCACGACCTGTACTACCGGCTGTGCGCGTTCGAGCTGCACCTGCCCCCCCTGCGCGACCGCCTCGAAGACCTCCCCGACCTCGCCCAGGACTTCCTCGACCGCGAGTACCCGGGGCTCACCGTGTCGACCGCGGCCCTGAAGGCCCTCGCCCGCCAGCCCTGGCCAGGCAACGTCCGCCAGCTGCACCACGCCCTCGCCCGCGCCGCGGCGAGAGTCGAGTCCGGCACCACCATCGAGCGCCACCACGTCGCCCCGCAGCGGTGCAAGCCGTCCAAGCAGCAGGTGCTCGAGGCGCTGCGCCGCGCCGGAGGCCAGCGCCCTGCGGCCCGAGCGCTCGACCTCACCCGCGCGAGCCTCCGTCGCCTGATGGCCGAGTACGGCATCCCCGCCCGGCGCGACGCCCGATGACGAGGGCGGATCGGCCTCGAGACGCCCTCAGCAACCACTCCACGCGTGGTGCACCGCCCCCCTCAGCTGCTGGATCCACTGGTCCACACGTGGACCGGTCGGGGGGGGCAGCCCCCCTCACGGTGCTCCACAGGTGGAGCGCCTCGATCAGAGCCCTCCCCATGCCCTGGTCCACCTGTGGACCACCCGATCCTGAGACCTCAGCGCGCGGTGGTCCACGCGTGGACCACCTGATCCCGAGACCTCAGGATCCGCTGGTCCACCTGTGGACTCGTGGATCCCGAGGCCTCGGTACCTGGGACTCCACACGTGGACCCACGCGTCCCCCGGTCGCCCCCTCCACTGGTCCACACGTGGACCAGCCGATCTGGTGACCGTGGTGCGCGGTGGTCCACGACGACCGTCGTCGATCCCTCGACCGAGGGATCGAGTGGTCCACGCGTGCCCTGGTCGTTCCTGCGATCGCTCTTGAGGTCGGTCCACCTGTGGACCCGTTGCCCCCACGATCGCCCTGTCCGATGGTCCACGCGTGGACCGGGGCTCCCTGAGGGAACAGGATCCACTGCACCACGGGTGGACCACCTGATCCAGGGGCCACCCCCCTGGGTGGTCCCAGGGTGGACCAGCGATCATCGACCGCTCGAGGCCCGGATCTGGCCCGAGGGTGGGCCGCTTGCCCCCCGCGTCGAGCCAGCGCGCACCGGGATCGTCGGGCGGATCGCCCCGACTGGCCCACCTCGGCCCAGCCGGTGGCCCACCCGACCGGCCCACCCCGCGATCGTCCATTCGAGGCGTGATCGCCCCGCTCTGCCCCCTCCCGCCCCTCCTCGAGGTGGGCCGCGCCATTGCCAAGTACCGCGTATCTGGAGCTTTGCGCTTGATGGCACAGTCCATGCTCTTCCCTCAGCATCCCTCGCGTCGAGGGATTGGAGGAAGAGATGGGACGCATGATCAGCCAGAAGTCAGCGACGGACAAGATCCTGCGGGAGGTGGAGATCACCTTGGCGGTCGCGGAGGCCACCGGGCCGGACATGGCCGCGGATGCCCAGGAATACCTGTCGGAGGTGATCGCGCAGGCGGCCGAGGTGGACCGTCAGATCGCAGAGAGCGCGAGCCTGCTGGTGCGGCTCCGGGCGCAGCTGCAGGCCGGCAACGAGCGCGCGAACGACACCATCCAGCGGGTGCGCGACGAGTTCTTCAACCTGATCGGGCGCGGGTCGCGCGACCCGATCCTGCGGCGGATCTTCCCCCAGGGCGCGGGGCACTTCACGGGCTTCAAGCCCCCGGAGAAGCCGATCGCGCTGCAGCTGCTGGCCTCTGCGCTGGAGGCGCACCGGCACCGGCGCGTGCCGGACGAGGACGTGGCGCGGCTGACGGGCCTGCTCCGCGACGAGGCGGCGGGCATGGAGGCCACGCTGGCCGCGCTGTATCCGGCGCGCGTGGAGGCACGGGTGCTGCGGTCCCAGCGCAAGGGCACGGCCCAGCTGGCCCACCAGCGACTCACCGGCCTGAAGCGGT
>CAYMSU010000081.1:11398-14176 GCA_964393165.1 uncultured Enterobacteriaceae bacterium | reverse complement strand
GGTACATCACCCCACGCTGACCATCATCTATCAGGTGCCGGCCACCGCCACGCCGGCACCCCTGAGCGAGGCAGAGATCCACGAGGTGATCCCGAGCCGCGCGGGCAAGCGGAAGGCCTCCGCGGACAACGACGCGCCCGAGCAAGGCGCGGAGACGGCGCAGGACGAGCAGACGGAGGAGACCGACGAGCTCGACCTGCTGGAAGACGCGGACCTCGAGGCGGAGCTCGAGGCGGAGCTCGACGAGGACGACATCGACGAAGCCGAGGTCGACGAAGCCGACGTCGACGAAGCCGACGTCGACGAAGAAGAGGTCGACGAGGACGTACCCGCAGCGGGGTAGTCCGGGTCCCGGTGTGCACGCCCCCCGCCCGCAAGGAGTCGGCGGGTGAGGGGGCCCGCGCCCACGCCGCAGCCTCGAAGAGGGGAGCGAGCTCGGCGGGGACCCACAGCCGGTCCTCGGGATGCCACGGCTCGTTGTGCCGGACTGGGGGCTACAGCACCAGCGTGCTGTCCCCGAACTCGTGCGCGTGGTAGCCCTCGACCTCCGCGTGGGCGTGCGCCCGCCGGAGCAGCCCGAGGTCCGCGAACGCCGCCATCAGCGCGAAGTGGGACTCCTCCGGCGCGTGCATGCCCGACAGCAGGCCGTCGACGACCTCGCGCTCCGTGCCCGGTCCGATCCGCAGGTCGGTCACGCCCTCCAGCGGGCCTCGCGCCGCGCTCTCCAGGGCGCGCACGACCGACGTGCCCACCGCGATCACGCGCTGCGCCGCGATCACCTCCCGCCACGTGGCCTCCGGCACCGCGAAGTGCTCGGGAAGCGGCAGCGCCTCGTCGAGCGCCGGATCCCCCGTCGCGGACAGCCCCGCTGCGTGGGTGACGGTGAGCACCCGGATGTCCCGGGCCCGCAGCCGGTCGAGCATCCCTGCGGTGAGCGGCCGCCCCGCCGACGGCATCTCCGTCGCCCACGGGCGCGCCGCGTAGGGCGTCTGCACGTGGGCGAGCGCCAGCGGGCCGCGCAGGTGGCTGTACTGGACGGGCCGACCGTGCCGCCACATCACGTGCGCCGGCAGGTCGAGCCGCACCAGGCGCGCGAACCGGGCGTCGACCTCGAGGACCGGCACCTCCGCGTCGCCGATCACCAGCCGGTCCCCGGGCGCGAGTGCCGGCGGCGGCAGCCGGACCTCGGTCGCCTGCCGCCACGAGCCCGGACCGAACAGCACCGCCCAGCCGTCCTCGGCAGGCCCGGTGAGGCGAATCTCGAGCCGCTGCCCCCGGAACTCCGCGGACATCGACGCCGGCAGCGTGAACGCGTCGTTGACCACCAGCCGGTCGCCGGGCTCCAGCAGGTCGGGCAGGTCCTCGAAGCGGTGGTCGACGATGCGCTCCGACGCCACGTGCACGACGAGGAGCCGCTGCCCCCACGCGGGACGAGGCCAGGCCGCCGCCGTCACGAGAGCACCAGGCGCGCCCCCGAGGTCGCGCTCGACAGCTGCGCCACGAGGGCCCTCGCGACCGCCTCCGGACGCGCGAGGGACGCGGGATCGGCGTCGGGCATCGCCGCCGCGTGCATCGCGGTGTCCATCTCTCCGGGGTCGACCGCGAGCACCCGTACGCGCGGCAGCTCCGCGGCGAGGGTGCGCGCCAGGTGGTCGAGCGCCGCCTTGCTCGCGCCGTAGGCGCCCCACGTGGGGTACGCCTCCACCGCCGCGTCCTAGCTCACGAACACCACCGTGCCGCGCTCGCGCAGCGCCATCGCCCCCGCCACCAGCTTGGTGATCCGGAACGGCCCGGCCAGGTTGACCTGCAGCACCCGGTCGAAGGCCTCGTCGGGGACCTCGAGCAGCGGGCGCAGCGGGGTGGGGCCGAGGCTCGAGGCGTTGTGCACGACGAGGTCGAGCGGGCCCAGCGCGGCCGTGGCCTGGCCCACGATGCGCGCGGCCTCCTCCGGTTCGCCCACGTCCCCCGCGATCGCCACCGCGTTCGGCTCGAGGCCTGCCAGTGCCGTCTGCAGCGCCTCGCGCCCCCGCGCGACGCCGGCCACCCGCCACCCCTCGGCGACGAGCTCCCTCACCAACGCCCGGCCCAGGCCTCGGCTCGCCCCCGTCACCAGCGCAGTCGGTCGACTCATCTCCACACCTCCTGCAGGCGTTGTCGCCCGACCGTGCTCGTGCATCATCAGGATTGCTATTCTGCGAGCAGAATGTCCGTGAGGTGACCATGCCTAGCGCCGAGGCCCCGGCCTACCTGGCCAAGAACGTCGCGCAGCTGCGGGAGCTCCGCGGGTGGACGCAGCACCAGCTCGCGACGCACGCGGGCGTCCCCCGCCCGACCGTGGCGAACCTGGAGTCCGGCTCCGCGAACCCCACCCTCGCCGTGCTGGTGCGGGTCGCGACGGCGCTTCAGGTCACCCTCGACGAGCTGGTCGGCCCCCCGCGGGCCACCGCCCGCAAGTACCTGGCGGCGGAGGTCCCCACGTCTCGGCGGGGTCAGGTCGAGGTCCGCCAGCTCCTGCCGGATGCCCTGCCGGGGATCACGGTAGAGCGGCTGGGGTTCGCCGCCCGGGGCGCGCTGGGCGGTGTGCCGCACAAGGCGGGCACCCGCGAGTACCTCACCTGCGAGCGCGGCCGGGTTGCGCTGGTGGCGGGGGGCGAGGCGTTCGAGCTGGCCGAGGGCGACGTCGTGGTGTTCCGCGGCGACCAGCCGCACAGCTACCGCGCCCTGGACGACGCACCGGCGGTCGCCTACTCCGTGGTCCTGCCGTGAATTCACCTGACT
>CAYMSU010000081.1:0-11298 GCA_964393165.1 uncultured Enterobacteriaceae bacterium | reverse complement strand
TCGCTCGCCTGCGGCTCGCTGCGCGCTCCGCCAGCAAGCTGGCTCCGCTTGCGAATTCACCTGACTTCGCTCGCCTGCGGCTCGCTGCGCGCTCCGCCAGCAAGCTGGCTCCGCTTGCGAACGAGCGGCGGCTCGATGGACCGAACCGCCTCATCCCGCCGCGATCTTCACCTGGTTGAACCATGCCGCCGGCATCTGCCGCTCCAGCTCCCACACGATCTGGATCGGCCGCTCCCCCGACGCCGAGACGCACCGCACCGGCCCGAGGAACAGGTAGGGCCTGGTCAGCTTCCGATCGTCCTTCTTCGCCTGCCGGACGAACAGCAGGATTCGCCAGCCCTCCGGCGGCGCCCGATACCGCTGCCCCGTGCTCGACTCGAGCCGCGTGGTCCCCTGGCTCTCCCAGTGGAAGCGCCGCGGCGACATGGCGTAGTCGTTGTAGAGCGTGGTCGGCGTGAAGTCCCTCTCGTCCTTCTTCAGCGTCACGAAGAGCACGTCGCAGCGATGATTGTCGCACCTGTACACCCCGCCCTGGGTCCTGAGCAGCTTGCCCATGCGCACCTCGAGCAGCCCCGCGCTCACCTCGTCGCGGCTGTAGGTGGCGTGGACCATGAAGGGCAGTCCCGGGAGCGCGTGGGTCGTCTCTCGCCGCCGGTCGTCGAGGACCTCGAGCAACTGACGCACCTCACCCAGCACGACCGGGTCTGACCAGAGCTCGGCGAGCAGTTGGCCCAGCTCGTCCACCGGCCTCCTGGCCTGACCGAGCGCGGCGAACAGCATCAACTGGTACGGGTCGGTCGGATCTGGTGGCCGTGGCTGGTCCTCGGCCATCCACGACCGCCAGCGCGTCAGCCGGTCCAGATCGTCGACGTGCAACAACCGCGGCAGCGCGCGAACGATCGCGTTGTCCGGGACGCCGTCGACGTAGCCGCGCTTCTCCCGCAGCAACGAGAAGCACTTCCGGTTCAGGTAGAGCTCACGCAGATCCACGTCCGCGCGATCCAGGAAGGTCCCGAGCGGCCAGTCCTCGACGAGGTCCTCCGCGAGCGACCCCCAGTCGGACAACGTCCGCTTGATGTTCTCGAGGACCGAGCGCTGGGCCTCCTCCTCGAGCTGGATCGAGCAGCCGGACGGCAACCGTGGGAAGCCCTCCTCTACGGCCTCGCGCACCTCCGCGCGCGTGCTCCGCCGAGCATCGCCCGGAACCGACGATCGAACCGAAACCGGCGATTGGCCCGGCCGATGAAGTCCAGGACCGTCAGGCAGCTCTTGTGCTCGTGGAGTCGCAGCCCGCGCCCGAGCTGCTGTAGATAGAGCGTCGCGCTCTCGGTGGGCCGAAGGAACAACACGGTGTCGACCGCCGGGATGTCGACGCCCTCGTTGAACACGTCGACGGTGAACAGGGCGCACAGCTCCCCAGCCACGAGCCGCTGCACCGCCGCTCGGCGATCGCCGCCCGGGGTGTCGCCGGTCACCGCCAGCGCGGGCAGCCCCTTCTTCGTGAAGAAGGCGGCCATGAACTCCGCGTGCTTCACCGAGACGCAGAACCCGAGGGCCCGCATCGACGTGGGGTCCCGTACCCGGTCGGCCAGTGCGCGGAGCACCTGCTCGGCCCGGTGTTCGTCGGCCGTGTACACCTGCTCGAGCGCCGCGATGCTGTACCGGCCGGCCCGGAAGTCGACGTGGGACAGGTCGGTCCGATCGTCGACCCCGAAGTACTGGAACGGGACCAACAGCCCCTGGTCGAGCGCATCCCACAGCCTGGACTCGGCTGCGACCCGGTCGCCGAACCAGTGGAGGATCGACTGGCCATCCGTCCGCTCGGGCGTGGCGGTCAGGCCAAGCAGGACCTTGGGCTCCAGGTGTTCCAGCAGCGCCGTGTACGTGTCGGCCTCGGAGTGGTGGAACTCATCGACCACCACAACGTCGTAGGCGTCGGGCTCGAGCGCATCGAGGCGACGACCGTGCAGGGACTGGATGGACGCGAACACGTGGCGTCCGACCATCGGCTTGTCGGTCCCCGTAAGCAGCTCGCCGAAGCCGCCATCACCCAACGCGGCGCGGTAGGTCGCGCGGCTCTTCTCGAGGATCTCCCGGCGGTGGGCCACGAAGAGCAGGCTCGGTCGGCCGCCCAGCCGCTTGCAGAGCGCCTTGTAGTCGAGCGCGGCGATCACGGTCTTGCCCGTGCCCGTGGCGGCGACCACCAGGTTCCGGGAGTGCCCCGCGGCTCGCTCCGCCGCCAGCGCCTCGAGGACCGCCGTCTGGTGGGGGTAGGGGTGCACCCTCACGACAGCGGCCAGCGCGTCCCGCTCGGGACTCCGCCGGGCCGCCAGTACCTGGATGAACCTGTCCCGGTCGTAGGGCTCGAAGGCGCCCTCGTCCCAGTACTGAGCGAAGGTCGCCTCGAACTTCCGCAGGATGGCGGTGCTGTCGATGTTCGACAGGCGAACGTTCCACTCGCACCCATCCCGAAGCGCGGCGTGGGACAAGTTCGAGGAACCGACGATGCCCGTCGAGAACCCCGTCTCCCGGTGGAAGAGCCAGGCCTTGGCGTGCAGCCGCGTGCGCCGGGCATCGTAGCTGACACGGATCTCGGCCCCGAGCTCACGCAGCGCGTCGAGGGCCTCGTGATCGGTTGCGCCCAGGTAGGTGGTGGTCAGGATGCGCAGCGGCGGACGACCGCCGTGGCGATCGCTGAATGCTTGCAGGGCGTCGCGGAGCTCGACGAACCCGGTCCACCTCACGAAGGAGACCAGCACGTCCACCCGGTCGGCGGACGCGATCTCGCGCTGGATCTCACGCCCGACGCGGAGATCCTTCGGGCCGTTCACGATCAGGTCGCTGTGGCGTAGGGGGATGGAGGGCCGCGGGAGATCCCCTGCTCCGAGCCGAACCTGGTCGCGCCGAAGCACCTTGAGCAGCCGCTCCGCAGTGACCCGATCCTCGGGGTCGATCGCTCCGCCAACGTGCGCGAGCGAGTCCAGCAGCTGGTTCGTGAGGTCGATCTGCCTGCCGATCTTCTCCGGGTCGTTGCCCTTCACCGACGACAGCACAGCCGAGGCGAACCGGAAGATGTGCCGGGCCAGCGCTTCCGACGACGTGTCCGGACTGAGCGGCGCTCGCTCGCTCTGCAGCTCGGGGTCCTCCAGCCGTCGCCGGAGCGCGTGGGTGACGATCGCGTCGTACAGTCCGGAGGGAAGATCGGACACGGGCCCAGACTAATCGACGGAGGCCAGAAGTCGATGGTCGATGGCCTGCCCGGCGTCGAGCGGATTCTCCACTTCGTCGAGACCGGCGAGGACCTGCTCGAGGACCCCACGTCGACCAACACGTCCTCCTCGATGGTGGCTGCGCGGGCCGTCTGCAGCGCGGACCACGACCACACCAGGCGCGCCGTCACGTGGAAGGGCTTGACGAGCTGTCCGTTCTCCGGCTCCACGACCGTCTCCACGCGTCGATCGAGGTTGCCCAGATCGAGAGGTGCAACGCGTGGTGCGAGCAGGCGAGGAACGACTCGAGCTTCATGGGACCTCCCGCAGCCGACGGTACCGTCCCCGTGACCCACCGGGTGCACGGCGGACGGCCAGGGTCGACCGACAATCGCTCATCCGAGCCTATCCAGGCCGCATCCGCCTCAGTCGGCTCGGCGCAGCGGCGTCCACTCCACCGTCACGTGGAAGGTCTCGCCGTCGTTTGTGACGCTCCGGGGCCGCATCACGCGCGTGTCGTCAGGAAAGAGCCTACGCTTCCTACGGATCAGCATGCCCATTGCCGCCTGCACGTCCTTCGGCGCCCCCCGGACACTGGCCAGCGCGTCCTCCAGGAACGACCCGTCGCCGCGCACCTGCTCGACGACGATCCCGTTCCACAGCATCGTGCACACCTCCACCAGGTTCTCCGCCACTTCCCGGGGGAGCTGCGCAAGCCGCAGCGGCACCAGCCACTGCTGGAGCACGGCCGAGGCCTTGGGCCAGGTATCGACCGGGCCGCTCCACGACGCCCCCTCCAGGTCGGGGAGGACGCGCTCCGCGGCGCCCGCGAGGGTCGGCTGCAGGGTGCAGACCACCGAGCGGGGAGACCAGCTCCGCCGCCGGGCGCCCCCGGCCGAGATCAACAGGCGCCCTTGGCCGTCTCCCCGCCAGCAGGCCCAGGCGAACGAGGAGCCCTGCACGCAGGCCACCACGCCCACCGGCTCCGCGCCCCGGTTGGCGATCAGGTCGTACTCGCCCTCGTGCCCGGTCGGACGCAGGGTGAGCGTGTCGACCCCCTCAAGCGCCCGGGCGAGCGCATGCGCATCGGGCTTCGCCAACGTCACCACCACATCGGCGCCCACCGTGAACCCGAGGCGCTCCTTGCCCTCGAGCAGCAGGGATACCCGCCGGAGCGTGCCGGGCTGCGGGGTCGCGAACACCGCGAGGCCGTCGGGGCTCACGGTGCTGGTGGGCGCGTCGGCCAGCGACTCCCCGTGGGCCGACCACGCCGCCAGCACGGCCCGCGTGGCGAGCAGGGCGTTCGCCTCCTCGGCGAGCGAGGGCGCCTCGGACCCCGCCCCCAGGACGGAGAACAGCTGCAGCGCGAAGCCGTCGTGCACCAGACCGAGGGCGCGCAGCTTGTCCACGGCGTCCGATGGGAGCTCCTCGATCGGCTCGACCGCGATCAGGAGCGCCGGGTCGTATACGCCCTCGCCCGTGCGATGGGCGACCCGCGCCGCCTCGGAGGGGTAGACCGCGAGCCCCCGCTGGAGTCCGGCCAGTCCGAGCACCACGGCGACCCGATGCTGGAGCGGACCGGGCTCCGGAAAGTGGAACGTGACGCTATCGGTCAGCGCGAGCCATGGGGCCGCGTCGACGAGCTCGCGCAGAGCGGTGGCCCACGCCGGGGGATCGTGGGGCAGGGGCAGCCAGGCCTCCTGGTGGGTGGCGACGCCGGACAGCGCGTCGAGCAAGTGCTCGACCTCACGATCGAGGGCGCGGAGGCGCCGCACGACCTCGATCCGGGCCCCCACGCGGCGCGCGTACGCGGCCACCCGTGCCTTGACCGGCGCGCGGCACTGGATGCGGCGGGGACGCTCCGGCGTCGTCGAGCCCTGCGGGCGCTCGGTGGCGCGCAGGAGCGCGGTCTCGGGCTTGCCGTCGGGGCTGGGCCCGGCCCATCGCAGGCCCTGCTTGCGCGTCACCACCACCCACAGATCCCCCAGGCCGCCGGGGAGGGGAAGCGCGTCAACCTGCCAGGTGCCACCGCGAGGAAGGGCGTCGAGCACAGGACCTCCGAAGCCATCGATCGAGAGTGTAGGCGGTGAAGGGGCCCAGGACTGTCCGGGGCGCGGGACGTGGCCCGCGCGACGCCCAGGTGCTTCTCCACGACGCCCTCTCTGCCCTCGCGCGACCTCCATCCGGGCGAGGCCCGCGTGTTCGCCGGCCTCCTGTCCCGCGTCGATACGCCGCCTCCCGTCGAGACTGGGTCGCGCTCGAGAAGACCGCCGAGCAGGCGGGCGCTGAGAAGTCCCTGGCCGCCTGAGTCCGTCGTCACTGCTTCCATGGACACACGATGCCTTGCGGCGGCCGGCGGCTCCAGATGGGTCAGCCCGGGAGCTTACTCCGATTCCGTGGCACAGCGTGTGGACGTCGCTCGCGTCCGCTCGAACGCCCGTGCCTGCGTGCCGACCAGGGGGCATGCGTATCGAGTCGCCGAGCCCAAGCCTCTACGTCGAGCCCCCTCGACTCCCGACGCCCGCACGCGACCCGCTCCCATCGACCGATGTGGTGCAGTTGTCCGACTCTCCGGCGACGTTGTGGGAGGAGGCGCGTCAGTCCTTGATTCGGGACCCCATGGCGCCCGAGGCGGGCCAGGAGGCGTCTGGGCCGTTCGACCTCACCGAAGAAGAGCAGGCGGTGGTGGACGAGCTCCGCGCCAGGGATGCCGAGGTGCGTGCGCACGAGGCCGCGCACGCTGCGATCGGCGGGGGCACGCCCACCTACGAATACCGGACCGGACCGGACGGCCGGCAGTACGCGGTCGGGGGCCAGGTGGTGCTCGATGCGAGCGGCGGCTCGACCGCCCAGGGGACCATCGACCGCATGCGCCGCCTGCGCACGGCGGCGCTCGCCCCGGGCAGTCCGTCGGCCCAGGACATGACGGTGGCCGCGGAGGCGACGCAGCGCGAAGCGGCCGCGCGGTCGCGGATGGTCCGAAACCAGATGGCGGAGGTGGTCGGTGCGCGGGCGGAGCGGACGACGTCGGCGGAGCAGCGGCGGGCAGCGTCGGCGTTCGAAGCCCAAGCCCGCCTGGCGTCGCAGGCCGACCGGCGCGGCCAGGGTGTGAACGCGACGGCGTAGTCGGTGTCGGACGGCGACCCCAGTCGGAAGAAACCTGTGGCCCACCATGGAGCCAAGAGCTTGAACGAGCGCCAGCTGGAGCGCGGCAGTCGGCAACTCCGGCTTAGTGTCATCGTCGCCCCGTAGACTGCCACCGGAACGCCCCTCGGCCCGGGCGCGAACTGCTCGGGGGTGGTGGTCAAGCGGCCAGCTTGCCCACGGCTTGTTCGATTCCGGACATCAGCCTTTGGAACGCCGACAGCTCCCGGATTGGACCGGCCAGGTCGAGCCGCTCGAGGAGCCGGCTGCGCACGAGACCGAACGAGCTCCGGCGGCGCTTCGCCACGTCCTGCTGTGCGATGTCCACGGCCTCCTGCAGCCGGCCCTTCGGGTCCGCCAATCGCTCGCACGCGCCGATGCTCGGCAGATTCAGCGAGGCCGTGCTCGATCGCCGACCCACCGCGTCGCGGATCGCCCCCTCGTCGACCAGCAACCAAGCCTCGAGCTCCGCCACCGGCACGATTGGCACCACCGGTGCCCGCACCGACCGTGTGCCCTCTTCGATCTCCCGCTCGCGAGCCTCGACGCCAGCGCGGTCCGCATCGCGATGCACGAAGAGGAGGTTCGTGTCGGGGTGGAGCTCCAAGGCGGCCTCGACCTTGGCCTGCACCGTGCTCCCGACCGAGCGCGGCAGCAGCGCGAGGTCTGGGGCACGACACACGGCCTCCCTGGCCCCCGCCTCGATGCAGAGGATCGCGAGATGTGGTGCGAGGAGTAGGTCCGAGCGGCCCTCGGCGACCAACGTGGCCCGGACGTCAGGCCCCATCCGCCACCAGGAGCGGTGCCTGCGCGCCGGGGGGTACGGTCAAGTACGTCATCGCGAGGCCCGGGCCCACGCCGTCGCCGGACACTTCGTCGCGCCACGTCTGCGCTCGATGGCGAAACCGCACCGTGCGCACGGGCTGCCCGTCGACCGATACCTGCGTCGCCTCCGCCACCAACAGGTCGGCTTGGCGGCCGGCTCCCTCCAGGAGCTGCACCAGCCGCGGCGAGTGCGTGTTCACCAGGACCTGGCGGACCGCGTTGTCGGGGCCCGGAGCCTCGGAGGGGTCGACCGCGATCGCGTCCAGCAACGCGAGCATGGCCGGAAGCCGCTCCGGGTGGATGCCGTTCTCGGGCTCCTCCATGCACACCAGCCTCGCCGACCCCGGATCGTGGGCGACCGTGATCAGCGCCAGGAACCGAAGCGTTCCCTCCGACAGCGAGCGTGCACCGAGCCACTGCCCGGATCGCTCGCGCACCTGCAGCTCGTACTGCTGGTTCGCGTCGTTGGGCTGCACGCGCACGTCGCTCACGGGCACCAGGTCGGACAGCGCCACCGCAATGCGACCCATCAGCTCACCGCGCTGGTTCTCGGTCTCCGCCAAGGACCACAGCGTGGCCGGGATGCGGGCGCCGTTCTCCGCGACCGACCCCCCCTGGGCCACCTCCCAGTACTTGTCGGGCCGCCGCATGGCGGACGGCTCGAGCGCGAGATGACGCCACGACAGCATCTCCTGCTTGAGGGCGAAGATCGTCGGATCGTCGATCGAGTTGGTGGCGCCGACCACGGTCGCCGTCGCGGCGGCCGCGGGAGCGGTACGTGGCTTGCCTCGCGAGCCCCCATCCTGGTGGGTCTTGATGGTGCGTGCGCCGTCTTCGGTCTCGGTGGAGATGAAGGGACCACCCGATCGACGCCCGCGAACGACCTCCTTCCGGAAGTGCTTCGCGCTGTGCGGCCAGGCCAGGTGGCCGTGGGCATCGCCGAGGTTGATGTGCACGAGGCGCTCTTCCCGAATGTCGATGCGGCCGTAGCGCTCCGCACCCTCGGGTGGCGCATAGGCGAGCTCCAGCTCGTAGCGCACGAACGTGATGGACGGCTTTCCGGAGCGACCAAACGTATCGGAGACTGCAGGCGGGACGATCACCTCGCAGGCCAGCCGCATGGGCAGGCTGGGCTCCCCCTGCCCCGAAATCCTCGTGAACAGGTCGCGCGGGTCGGTGGGATCGTCATCGGCCCCGCGCACGCGCCGCGCAGCATCGAGTAGCTTGTGCTCGGCGAGGAGCGAGAGGAACCGAATGGCGTCGAAGAGATTGGATTTGCCGATCCCGTTGGGGCCCACCACGCAGGTGAACGGGCCGAGGTCGACGCGAACGCCCACGAGATTCTTGAAGCCGTCCACCTCCAGCCGCGTCAGCATGGCGCCTCCGGACAGGGGCTAACACCCGAGCAGTGACACAGAGAAATCCGGACCGCCCGTTCGACCGCGGCTACGTCACCGTGACGCCGGCCGGCGCAGGGGAGCGGGACTACCCGCCCGCGACCTCACGAACGCCGCGCTCACCGCTCGCCGCGAGCCGTCCCGTCGAAGTACGACTCGTAGACAGGCCACGTGAAGTCCGCAATCCGACGCCCGTGCTCCAGCCCCACGTCGTTGTCCGAGCGGATGTGGTACCCGCCCAGCAAGCGCGACTGCGCCGCCATCTCAGCCACCTCGCTCAACGTCGCCAGCGGCAGCCGGACCTCCCGCCCCTTCGGCGCGTCCTCCGCCGGCACCCCGTCGCGCGCCTGCATCTCCGCCACCGTGCACTCCGTCTCCGTCAGCTCGCCGCAGGCGCGGACCGCCACCACCTCCAGCCGGTCACTGCCCGTGAAGTGCGCCAACATGCGAGACGCCGCCGCACTCACCGTCGCGTGGCCCGACGTGTAGCCCGGGAACGGCGGCGTCACGAACGCCGCCGGCGAGTACGGGTGCCACTCGTTCGCCGGGATCGTGCCGAAGCCCTTGCACGGACCCAGGTACGCCGTGATCGGACGGTCGCCGTACAGGTGGCGCACCAGCGTCCACGGGCGCGAGCTGTCGTAGTGGCGCTTCACGTCCCAGTTCGCGATGAACGCGTCGAACGCCACCCCGCCAATCGTGAAGAAGAGCTTCACGTCCTCGTCGAGACCCTGCTGGTCGCGCCGCGAGATGTCCGCCGCGAAGTGGAGCCAGTGACCCGACTGGCCCGTCGACCGCGGACCGTCGCGCATGAACTCCACCAGCGTCTTCTCATCGTGGCTCAAGTGCCCGTTGACGTACACGACCTCCTCGAGCTCCTCCTCCAGCTGCGCGGAGCCCACCTTCGGCGGCGGCCCCGGGCGGAACTGGTCGGCCCGCTCGAGCGCAAACGGCTCCACCCGGTACCAATGAGGGGTCAGGAAGTCCGGGTAGTAGTAGCTCCCGTCGGCGGCCTGAAACGGCAGACGCTGCCAGCGATCCGGATCGACGACGCGGTCGTCGGGGTTGCGCGGCTCGTAGAACGTGTAGTCCGAGTAGGGCTCGCCCGATGAGCCCACCTCGTCGCCCCGCTGGTTGGCGCCATCCCGCAGGCGGTGCTCGACGACCGCGCGCGCCGCCAGGTTCCCGATCCCCGCGGGCGTCTTGGGGTTCACCGAGGTGTTGGCCGGATCGTAGCCCAGCCCCACCATCTGCTCCGTGATCCAGTCGGCGTCCTCCGGGTACATCGCGAGCAGCGCACGGTAGGCGGCGTAGGAGATCGCCGTCTCCTTGTTCACCTGCGAGCGGTGACGCTTCGGGCGGCGAAGCGAGGGGTCGATGACGGTCCCCACCGCCTGCGCGTCGTAAACGGACCAGGCGTCGTACATCGCGGACACGACGACGAACATCTCGCGCGACAGGATGGTGGGTCGCGCCCCGACCCGATCGACGGACCGGCCGCTGGCCTCCTGCAGGATCATGAGCCAGTCGTAGGCGCGGCTCGGACTCTCGGCGGGCGACTGGTGCAGCAACCAGCCGGTCTCGGGATCGTAGGTGGGCGCCGCCGAGGCCGACGGGCCGAGCCCCAGCGCGAACACGCACAGCAGCGCTGCAAGGATTGCGGGCTTCACGTTCGCCGCCTCCGAACAAGGTGAGGAGCCTATTGTGACGTCCCAAGCGCACCGAGTCCACCTTCGCAGGGCCACGGCGGCGACGCCGCCACCGCCTCACCCCGCGAGCACCGCCTCGAGCTCTGGCAGTGTCCGCGACCTCTACCGCTCCACCTCGTAGCGCACGCCGTCCAGCTCGAAGACCAGCCGCTCCACCTCGTCCGCCAGCGGCGGCAGGAGCACCCGGCCCCCCGGCAGGTGGCTCCACGGAACGAAGCGCCCTACCACCTCGTCGACGCCCGCCCGCACACGCACCTCGCGACCCGAGCGCGTCGGCAGGTCCATCCCGCCCACCCACTCTGCACCGCCCGCGCCATCCACCGTCACCAGCTCGCCCGGAAGCGCTGCCGCCACCGCCGACCGCGCCAGCACGCTGCTGCGGTAGACCTCAGCCCGCGCCCACAGGGCCAGATAGTTGTAGTCACTGATCCAGTTGGGGGGTGCAGTACGACATGATGTCCGCCCCCGGACGTGAGCACGCCGTCCCACGGTACCGGCTCGTGCACCGTGAGCACGAGGTCCGAGATCGGGTACAGCTGACGGAATCGATCCTCGATCGCACCCAGCGTCGCCTCGGAGAGATCCGGCAGGCGACCGCTGCCGTCCGCGTCGTACCGGTACGGCACCAGCGTGACCCGCAAGACGTGCTCCGGCTCCGTGGCCACGAGCTCGAACCCCTCGTCTGGATGGATCGCGCCCAGCGCATCGTCTTCCGTGGGATCCCCCGGCTCCTCGACCCACACCCGGTACGCAAACCCCGCCTCCCGGATCGCCGCGCCAGGCACGTGATAGTCGAACGTCGACGCCTCCCCCAGCCTGCCCCGGGACTCGAAGGTCTCGCCCGTCGCGAGCTCCAGGACGCCCGTTGCACGACCCCCGGAGCGCCCCGGTGCCTCGTACGACACCCGCACGAGGCCGTCGCGACCCGCAATGACCGGCAGATCCGGCAGGACGGGCGCCCCCTCCTCGACGAGAGTGGTCTCGGGGCCCTGGAGCACGGACACGCGCGTGATC
>CAYMSU010000080.1:0-16479 GCA_964393165.1 uncultured Enterobacteriaceae bacterium | reverse complement strand
GAGCTCCTCGAGCGCTTCGACGAGCCGCGCCGGCTCGGGGTGCATGGTGGAGGCGTCGACAGAGACGTCGCGGGTGGGATGGAGGAGCAGGAGCGGGGATTCCAAGCTGGTCATGGGATCTCCTGGGGGCAGCAGCCGTAACCTGTCGCCCGCGACTGGCCCCATACGAAGCGATACGTCCACCACGTGACCGAGGGAGTCGACATGAGCACCATCGAGCAGCTGCAGGAGCTTCGCGCCTACGGAGGGCCCGCGCAGACCCGGGGGCTCGAGGACGCCGTCATCGAGCGCTTCGCCGCGATCGATCCGACCCTGCCGGCGGCGGTCCTGGCGGCCGTCGCGGAGCACGCCCGCCTGCGCGAGGACTTCGGCTCGCTCCTCGCGGGCCCCGAGCAGGCGCTCATCGCGCACGTGCAGCAGGACTTCACCAACTTCTACCCGCCGGACAACGTGAACCCCTACGTGGCGCTCGCTGCCCGAGGCCCCTGGATCGTGACCACCCACGGGGCGGTGATCCACGACAACGGCGGCTACGGCATGCTGGGCATGGGACACCTGCCTGCCCGGGTGCTCGCCGCGATGGAGCGGCCCTACGTCATGGCGAACGTGATGACGCCGTCGCTCGCCCAGGCCCGGTTCTCCGCCCGGATGCGCCGCGAGGTCGGGCAGCGCCGGGCCGACGGCTGCCCGTTCTCGAGCTTCATCTGCATGAACTCGGGCTCCGAGGCGAACACCGTCGCCGCGCGAATCGCCGACCGGAACACCCAGCTGCGCGCGCAGGCGGGGCGCGCGCCCCGGGCCAGGCGGTACCTGTCGGTCGAGGGCTCGTTCCACGGCCGCACGGAGCGCCCTGCGTGGGCGTCACACAACTCCCAGCGGACCTACCGCCGGCACCTGTACAGCTACCAAACCGACGACAAGCTCATCGCCGTGCCCGTCGGGGACACCGAGGCCCTCCGCGAGGCGTTCGCGTGGGCCGAAGAGCATGACGTGTTCATCGAGCTCATGCTCCTCGAGCCGGTGATGGGCGAGGGACGGCCCGGCGTGGCGCTGACGCGCGAGTACTACGACGTGGCCCGAGAGCTCACGCTGGCCCACGGGTCGCTGCTGCTGATCGACTCGATCCAGGCGGGCATGCGCACCACCGGGTACCTGTCGCTGGTCGACTTCCCGGGCTTCGAAGACGCAGCGCCGCCCGACATGGAGGCGTGGTCCAAGGCGCTGAACGCCGGGCAGTATCCGCTGTCGGTCCTGGGGCTCACCCAGCGCGCCGCCGAGCTGCACGCGCCAGGCATCTACGGCAACACGATGACCACGAACCCGCGCGGGCTGGAGGTGGCGATCGCGGTGCTCGACGAGCTCACTCCCGAGCTCCGGCAGAACATCGTGGAGCGCGGCCAGCAGCTCGTCGACGGGCTGAAGAAGATCCAGGCCGAGGTCGGGGGCATCATCGGCGTGTACGGCACCGGGCTGCTCGTGTCGGCGGAGCTCGACAACGAGCGGGTGGCCGTCCTCGGTCCGGAGGGCCTCGAGCGATGGTGCCGGCTGCACGGGCTGGGCGTGATCCACGGGGGTGTCAACGCGCTGCGCTACACGCCCCACTTCGGCATCTCCGAGGCAGAGGTAGAGCTGGTGCTCGAGCTGACGGCGCAGGGCATGCGGGAGCTGCTCGCGGCCGCGCCCCAGCCGCGGACCGCACCCGCGGAGCAAATGTCGCAGCCCGCCAAGTAGCGGGCTCCGCGGGCGGGGAGCGCCCTGGCACCTGCCTTGCAGCCTCGGGCCCTCGTCCCGAGGCGCCCGTGATGATCCCCGACCCCGAGCCCCGCCGGTTCACCCCCGTGTTCCTCGACGATCCGAGCCGCCGCGGTAGCTTCGGTGGCCGGGGGCTGTGGCGACGACCTACTACCGCCGGCCCGGGGCCCGCCGTCGCCGGCGAGCGGCGAGCAGCAGCAGCGCTCCTCCCCACGCCAGCGCCCCCGGGGTCGCCGGCACCGTCGCGCAGCCTCGCTCGATCGGCGAGCGGTTCGTCCACTGGCCCGACAGGCCGTTGACCTCGTCGGCTCCGAGGTCGTCCCACCGGCGCGACACCCGGACGTTCTCCGGGGGGACCTCCTCGATCTCTTCCTCCGACGGCAGATCCGCGTAGTCGGTCACGAGCTCCGGGACGTGCTCGAGCATCCACGGGATCCCGACGTCGACCCGCGCGGACTCGGCGGCACCGCCAACACACCCCGGATCGACCGTGGAGCTGACGCCGACCTGCTCCGGGCCATCCGGTCCCTCGTAGGTGCTCGGCCCCCCGGAGTCGCCGAAGCAGACGTTGGTTCCGCTCGTGAAGGTGGACACGTCCGAGTCGGTGACCGCGTCGATCGCGAGGGTGGTGGTGCGCTTGACGCCCGAGTCGCTCGCCGAGTCGGAGGTGACGCCGAAGCCGTAGAACGTGAGCTCCGTGCCGATCCAGCTCGCGTCGACCGGCGCGTCGTTCAGGACCATCAGCACGGGATCCAGCTTGGGCGTGGAGAGCTCGATGAGCCCGAGGTCGAAGCGGATGTCACCAGAGTCCTGGTAGGCGGGATTGATCACCGCGCGCGCCCACTCGATGACCTCGGTGTATTGGTTGCCGTCCTCGTTGCCCCACATGACGACCTGCACCGAGTTGATCGGCCCCTGGCTCGCCGGGATGATGCAGTGGGCGGCGGTGAGCACCCACTCGGGGTGGACGAGCGAGCCCGAGCAGAAGACATTGACCGCCTGGGTGGTCGTGTCCATGAAGCCGAGCGCGACGACGTCGTCCTTCGCGGTGGTGACCACGCTCCCGTTGACGATGCCGACCTCGTCGGGCAGCTCGAGAGGGTAGAACGTGCCTCCCGGAGCCAGGACCTCGTTTTCGAGCCCCTCGTCGTCGTACGGGGTGTCCGCCGCGCCGCGCACGCCCGGGTCGGCGAGCACCGGCAAGGCCAGGAGAAGTCCCAAAAGTCCCACCACGTTCCTCCACGGCCCACATTGTTCCCTGCGCGCACCGTATGTTGCCACGCATGACACGACTTCTGAAGGCGACCGCCCTGGTAACCCTGCTCGTCGGCTGCGGCGGCCGAGCCGCCGAGGATCAGTGGGACGAGACCATCGCCGAGGTCTCCTGCAAGACGCTGCGGCGCTGCGACCCGATCTCGTTCAACCGCGACTACCTCGACCTCGGCGAGTGCGAGGAAGCCACGGTCACCGGGGACTTCCGCGGCTGCGTGTACGATCGCCAGGCCGCCCGCCGGTGCATTCGCGCCTTCGAGTGGAGCTGTGACCGCCTCGGCCGAGACTACGACGAGTGGCGAGAGCGATGCGACGCGGTGTGGGACTGCAGCGGCGCGCCCCGTCTCGACAGCGACACCGGCGCGACCACGGTCCCTCCGCTCTGACCGTCGGCGCCCCGGTCGTAACCGCCGGGTACCCTTGCCGACACGAGCCCGCGCCTACGTTCCCCCCATGCAGTACGTGCCTCGAAGCGGGCCTGTCCTCCTCGACTGCCGGGGGCTCGACCCCTCGGCGACGATGATCCGGGTCCGAATGGTGGTGAGCCGGCTCCCCGGCCGCGCGCTCCGGATGCAGGTGCGGGGGACCGATCCCGACGCCCTGCAGGCGGTATTGGCGTTCGCACGCGAGCACTCGACGCCGTACGAGGTCGACGTCGGGGCGAGCGAGTGGTACGTGCAGGCCTTCTTCCTGCCCGCCGATTTCGGCGAGCCGCCCTTGGCTACGGTGCGTGAGGCCCCGCGCTTCCGCACTCCACGGGGTGCCCGGCAGCGCGTGCGCCGTCCGGTCGCGCCCTCCGCCACGGCATGAGATCCCCCTCTCTCCGCTCCGTGGGGCCCATGACCCTGCTGCCCCCCGCCCCCGACCCCGAGCAGCGCGAGGCCCTGCGAGGCGATCGGGAGTGGGTCACCCAGGTCTGCGCCAGGTTCGAGGCGCGCCTCGGGCTGCCGGGGCCGGGCACGCCCCTGCCGGGAGACTCGGCAGTGGTGGCACGGTTCGACGACATCGTGCTGAAGCTGTTCTTCCCCAGCCAGCGGCGCGACGCCCACCGCGAAGCCCGGGTGCTCGAGCGGCTCGAGGGTCAGCTGCCGGTCCGCACCCCGCGGCTGCTCGACCACGGGGAGGACACGGGGTGGCCCTACCTCGTGATCAGCGCGCTCCCCGGCGAGGACCTGTCCCAGGTGCTGCCCATGATCCCCGACGAGCAGCGCCTGCGCTTGTACGGAGACCTCGGCGAGGTCCTGGACGCGCTCCACCGCCAGCCGCCGATCGGGGAGCTCGCGCTCGTGTGGCACGTGTGGACGCGCGTGCAGATCGCGGGGGCCTTCGACCGGCACCGCCGCGGCCGGTGCCCTCCCCACCTGCTCGAGGAGCTCCCCGGCTTCCTGGAGGGCTCCGACCTCACGACGGGCCCGCGGGGCGTGGGCTTGCTGCACGGAGACGTCCAGGCCGGGCACCTGCGCGTGGAGCAGCGGGCGGGCCGCTGGGAGCTCTGCGGCCTCGTCGACTTCTCGTCGGCGGTGGTGGGGCCCGTCGACTTCGAGTACGGGATCCTCGGGGTCCAGCTCGCCGGAGGAAACCCCGAGGCGCTCGCCGCGGTGCTGGGCCCAGGTCAGATCCGCACCGACGAGGCCGGCCTGTCACGACGGCTGTTCGCGATGGCGCTCATCCATCGCTCCGCCAACCTCGGGACCTGGCTCCGCCAGTGTCACCCCGAGGGTCGCACGCTGCGGGAGCTCGCGCGGTACTGGTTCCCGGCCCCGCGCGAGACCTCCGGCGTGGGCTGAGACCGCGCGGCGCTACTGGAAGCGGCCGAAGTTCGCGGTGAGGCCCATCGTGAGGTAGGGCTGCCGGTCCTGGAAGCGGTACCCGCCGGCCACGTCGCCCGCGAGGTGCTCGGTGAGCCCGATGCGGGCGCCCCCGTTGACGAAGACGCTGCCAAACGCGCAGTTGTCGCAGAGCACATCGCCGAAGCGGCCACCGAACTCCCCGAACACGCCGATGCGGTTGAACGGCTTGAGGGTGAGCGCGCCCGTCACCGGCGTGCCCGCGTACACGATTCCGTTGTCCGAGCCCACGAGATCGATGCCCCCGTTCAGGCGGAGCCGGAGCTCTCGCGTGAGGACCGTGGCGAACAGCGCGTGCACCTGCGACTGCCACTGCTCCCGCTGGACCGGGATCTTCGACGATGCCCAGAGCGCGAGGCCGTCCTGCTTCGTCTCGAGCAGGCGGACCTTCACCCCGGCCTCGAGGCCCGGCGTGCCCTCCCGGACAGCCCCGAGATCCGCCGTCATCCGGACCTCGACGAGGTCCTCGATCGCGTACTTGAGCGTGCTCGGCACCGAGCGCTGCTCGGCGAACTGCAACCCCAGCTCCTGCTCGAGTGTGTTCTCCTCGACGAGGAATCCGGTCCGCGAGACGTAGGGCCGGTCCGGAGTGGGCTTTGCGCCCAGCGCCAAGCTGATTCCCAACCACAGCAGCATCGTTACCTCCGCTTCGGCGACACCCTACCAGCTGCGATAGGCTTGCGGGCGGAGGTCAGCACCATGCGGGCCATGTTGTGCGGCGGCTGCTGGCTCGGGCTCGTCGGCTGCGCGAGCGGCGTCGACGGGACCTGGGAGGGCCAATGCGACACGAAGAGCGCGGGAGGCTCCGAGAGCTACGAGATCCTCGCGCTCGACCTCGTCGACCGTGGCGGGGAGATCACCGGAGCGGCCTCGGTCCAGCCCGACTGGTTCGCGGCGCCGAGCGAGGGCACCGTCTCGGGCACGCGTGAGGGCCGAGAGGTCGCCCTCGAGGCAGCCATGGGAGATCTCACCCAGGGCTTCTTCCTCACCTTCGAGGGCACCTTGGAGGGGGACCGCCTCGAGGGCACCTGCGGTACGGAGGTGTCCCAGGGGGCGTGCGAGGATCCGTCGAAGGGTTGCCGGGAGGGGCTCGCAAGCGGAAGCGCGGTCCTCGAACGCGTCGACACCTCGGGAGACAGCGGGTAACCTCCTCGGGATGCCCCTGCTGACCCTGTTGTTGTCCGCGCCCGTGGCCTGCGGCCTCGGTGAGCCCCCACGCTACGAGATGACGGGAGAGGTCGTCGAGCTCCGCTCCGCGACCGAGGTCGTCATCGCGCACGACGATATCCCCGGCTTCATGGACGCGATGACCATGTCGTTCGTCGTCTCCGAGGAGGAGCTGCTCGCCGGCGTCTCCCCGGGCGACCAGGTGCAGGGCACGCTCGTGCTCCGCAACATCCCCAAGCTCGAGGCGCTCGAGGTCGTCGCCGAGGCCGAGCCCCCCGAGCGGCCCCCGTCGCTCGCTCCCGGCGAGGCGGTGCCGGTGGGCAAGCTCTTCCCCACGACCCCGGTGGTGCTCGCCGAGGGCCTGCCCACCCGGATCGGCCAGGGCCAGGAGGGGCCGGTCGCCGTCACCTTCATCTACACGCGGTGCCCGCTGCCCGAGTACTGCCCGCTCGTCGTCGCCCGCATGCAGGCGCTCCAGGAGGTCCTGCCCGCCGGCGCGCGGATCCTCGCCGTCACGCTCGACCCCGAGCACGACACCCGGGCCGTGCTGCGCGCCTTCGCCAGCGAGCACGGGGCGAAGCCCGGTCGCTGGGACTTCGGGCGGGTGCCGCCGGAGGTCTTGTTCGGATTCGCCGAGAAGGCGGGTCTGAAGACCCACGGCAAAGGCCTCGGGATCACCCACGACCTGCTGTTGCTGGTGCTCGATGGCGAGGGGCGGCTCGTCGCCCGGTACCGTGACATGAAGTGGGACCTCGACGAGGTCGTGAGCTTGCTCGGAGGAGGCTCATGAGCCGCCGTCGGCTCCCCGCGCCAGGCGCGACCGTCGTGCTGCTGGCCGCGCTCGCCTGCACCCCCCGGCTCGCCGAGCCCACCGCCACCCCCGGAAGCCTCGTGCCCACCACGGTCGCCGTACGCTGGTCCACGCCGGAGGCGGGCCAGAGCTGGGTGACCTTCGGCGTCGAGGACCCCGCGGAGCGCCGCGCGGAGGCGGCCGTCGCCGCCGCGCGCGACCACGAGGTCCGGCTCGTGGGCCTCAAGCCCGGTCGCACCTATCGGTACGAGGCCTTCACGGAGATCGACGGCCGTGTGCGCAGCAGCGGCATCCACGAGCTGACCACCCCTGCGGCGCCGCCCGGGCTCCCGACGTTCGAGCTGGGGATCTCCGAGCCGTCGGCCACGCTCGCCGATCAGTTCGTGGCCACCACCGTCATCGAAGGCCTGGAGGGCGACGGCGGCTGGGCGATCGTGCTCGACGGCGACGGCGAGCCGGTGTGGTGGTTCGACACGGGCCATGCAGGCGCCGTGCCCGCCGATCTCGCGGACTTCGCCACCGCCTGGAGCGGCCGCTCGCTGCCCCTCGCCAACGTCTACGACCCGAGCTCCCGCTCGCTCGTGTTCAGCGCCTACGACCTCGGGCAGGACTTCGACGTCGCGGTCCTCCGGCGGGTCCCGATCGACGCCCTGTCGGCCGACGAGGTCGTGACCACCCGCCTGCGCAACGGCCACCACGACTTCGTCCTCCACGAAGACGGCGCCGTCGGGTTCCTCGGCTACGAGTACGACACGATCGACGACGTCCGCTGGGTCTCCGATGCCGTGCTCGAGACCACCGAGGGCAGCCTGTCGGGCGCAGGCAACTCCCGCGTGTGGAGCTGGCTGCAGGACGGGCCGTCGGAGCCCTACCTCTTCGCGGAGGCGCAAGAGCTGTTCCCCCAGCCCGGCGTGGTCGAGTGGACCCACAGCAACTCCCTGATGTACGTCGAGGAGGCCCGCGCCTACTTCGTCATGTCGAAGTTCCTCGACTGCATCGTGAAGGTGGATCGCGACACCGGACGCGCCGAGTGGATCCTCGGGGGCCCGTTCTCGGACTTCACGCTTCCCTCTGGCGATCCGGTGTGGGAGGGGCTGACGGAATCCCGCCTGTGGTCGCATGCGCACATGTCCCAGCTGTGGTACGACCCCGCGGCCGGCACGGGAGGGTTCGCCGTGTTCGACAACGGCAGCCATCGAGCGGAGCGCGTGGCGGGCAACGATCAGTGGTCGCGGCTCGCGCTGTACTCGTTCGACGAAGCGTCGCGGACCGTGTCCGAGACGTGGTCGTACGTCCCCGAGCGGGGGGTCTACACCAACCTCCTCGGCGACGTCGACGAGCTGCCCAGTGGCCACGTGCTCGCCAGCTGGTCCAACCTCGGCCGGGGGATCGAGGAGCTCGCCCCCTCCGGAGAGGTCCTGTGGCGCGCGCGGCCCGTCGCGCGTGGGTTCATCACCGGCCGCGCGCAGGCGCTGCCGGGCCTCCCTCCTGTCGCCTCGTCGGCGCCGGCATCCTCGTTCTGATCTGACCTTCTCTCTATTCTTATGTGAGCAACTCCATGATCTCGCTTTCCGCTCTCCTGGCGCTGGCGTCGCCCGCGTCTGCCGACAGCCTCGAGCTCGTCCTCAACGATCCCGCAGGCCGCACCGCCCCCCTCGACAAGTGCGACGTCCGCCTGTGCTCGTCGCTCGTCGAGCTCATCGACCGAGCCGAGTCGACCCTCGACATGGCCTTCTACGGGTTCCGCTCGCAGAGCGCGATCTTCGAGGCGGCCAAGCGTGCGAAGGAGCGAGGCGTGCGCGTGCGCGTCGTCGTCGACAAGGACGCCGACGGCAAGAACTACTACACCTCCACCCCGCTGTGGGAGGAGACGTTCGAGGTCCACGACGACCTCGCCACCGACCTCGCCACCAAGGCTGCCCTCAAGCCGTTCAACGGCCAGGCGCGCTGCCCCCGCCCCGAGGGCTTCGTCGGCCCGCTGCAGTGCGTGGCGTTCGACCTCGGCGACCGCTGCTACCTCGCGAACCAGGCCTCGCGCGAGGAGATCACCTTCAAGGGCCACATCATGCACAACAAGTTCGCCATCGTCGACGGGCGGCACGTGTGGATGGGCTCGTCCAACGCGAGCGACTCGGGCACCGGAGGCTACAACGCGAACCTCGTGGTCACCCTCGACAGCCCCACCGTCGCGTCGTGGTACGCCGCCGAGTTCGAGACCATGTACACCCACGGCAAGTACCACAACGACAAGGAGGCGGCGGGCCCCCGCAGCACCTGGATCGTGCCCAACGAGATCCACGTCGAGGGGCACTTCTCCCCCCAGGACCGGCCCATCACCAACGCCGTGCGGACGCTCATCCAGAAGGCCCGGTCACGGATCGACGTCGCGGTGTTCTTCCTCACCCACAAGCGGCTCGCCCAGGACCTGATCGACGCCAAGAAGCGCGGGGTGAAGGTCCGCGTGACCCTCGACGCGACCGCCGCCAAGAACGGCTACTCGAAGCACGAGGTGCTTCGCGCCGCCGGGATCCCGCTCAAGATCGAGAACTGGGGCGGCAAGATGCACGCCAAGAGCGCAGTCATCGATGGTCGGATCCTCGTGACGGGCTCGATGAACTGGACGAGCGCCGGCGAGTACGACAACGACGAGAACACCCTGATCATCCGCAGCCAGAAGCACGCCGCCCAGTACGAGGCGTGGTTCGACAAGATGTGGAGCGACCTGCCCGACCAGTGGCTCGAGGGTCGCCCGGATCCGGAGTCCCAGGACTCGACGACCGCCTGCCACGACGGCGTCGACAACGACTTCGACCACCTGGCCGACGCGGAGGACCCGGGCTGCGGGCCCAATCCCCCGCCCCTGCCCGCCCTGCCGGTCGGCACCATCGTCGAGAAGAAGTACGCGAGCGCGAAGTGCTCCTGGAACATGGTCGAGCAAGAGTGACGTTGTTGTGACGCCTCATTAGGGAGGCAGGATGGGCGCTCCTCATCCATCCTCTCCTCCGGCGACCCGCTTCGAGCTCGATCTGTCACGCGACCTGGCGAGCGAGTGGGCGCGCGTCCTCTGTGAGCAGATCGACGCCGCCACCCACCGCCTTCGCGTAGAGGGAGCCTCCGAGAAGGCGGTGCACGAGGCGCGAAAGGCCTGCAAGCGCTCCCGCGCCGCTGTCCAGCTCGTGCGCAGCGCGCTCGGGCGCCGCACCACCAAGCGGCTCGACCGGGCCTTCCGGGATGCCGCCAGGCTCCTCGGGCCCGTGCGCGACGCCGACGTCGCGCGGCGATCGGCGGACCGGGTGCTCCACGCCGAGGTGCCGGATCGCGAGGAACGGGGCGAGAAGACGGTCGCCGCGCTCGAGGAGGCGCGGTCCATCGTGCTCGACGCGCAGCCCGACGCGCTGCCGCTGCGGGTGTGGCTCGAGGGCGTGGTCGCGAGCTGGTCGGCCGCTCACCAGGGGTGGAGCGAGGCCGAGCTCGAGGTGGATCCCGAGGCGTTCCACGAGTGGCGCAAGCACGTCAAGCGCCTGCTGTACCACGTGCAGCTGCTCGGTCCCCTCTCCCCGCCGATCCTGGGGGGCCTGCACCAGCAGCTGGACATGCTGCAGGAAGCCCTCGGCGACCACCACGACCTGTGTGTCTTCGCCGAGCAGTTCGGAACCGGAGCGGAAGACCGTGATCACGAGCGCCGCACCCGCACGGCGGAGCTCGAGGCGCGCACTGCCGCGGTCGGAAGGTGGGTCCTCGGCCGGGCCCCCGCCGAGTTCCGCCGGTGGCTGTTGGCCACGAGTGCACCGTTTGCTCAACATCCGGGAGCCAGAACCGAGGAGTAGTTCATCACAGAGGCACTCCTCCGATGATGACGATGCTCCTCGTCAACACAGCACTGGGCTGGGAGATCCAGACCACCGAGGGTGGCGAGGAATACCACTGGCCAAAAATGCCCCTCGACTACGTCTGGGTGTCCGAGGGGGCTCCCGAGGTGCCGCGGCTGCGGCGCGCCGTCCAGGTCGCGTTCGACACCTGGAGTGACGTCGAGCACGCCGACATCACCGTCGAGGCGCGCGGGCCAGGCGCCGCGCGGGGCGAGGTCGCCCTCGATGACGACCACGTCGTCTACTTCGAGCACGACTGGCCCGAAGACAGCCAGGCGCTCGCGATCGCGACCACCTGGGCCGACGACAAGGGCCGGGTGGTGGCCTTCGACATCCGGGTGAACGCCACCGTGCCGTGGGCCACCGACGGCCACGAGGAGCGCTTCGACCTGCAGGCCGCAGTCACCCACGAGGTCGGCCACGTCCTCGGCCTCGAGCACTCCGGGGTGTCCGAGGCGACCATGTTCGCGGCGCACGACCGCGGAGAGGCCTGGCGCCAGGCGCTCCACGTCGACGACGAGGACGGTGTCCGGTACCTCTACGGGGACGGGCTCGCCGGCCCGCAGAGAGAAGGCCTGCCCTGGACCTGCGCCCACCCTCCCGGCGCCCCCTCCGCGCTGTGGGTCGCCCTCACGCCCATGGTGCTGTGGCTTCGGAGGGCGGCGTGATCGGAACGCTCGCCGCGCTCCTGCTGGCCCTGGACCCCGCCCACGCCTCCACCTTCGACGGGGTCCCGACCCTCGCGCAGCTGGTCGGGCGATCGGCCTCGGTCGTGCAAGGTGAAGTCATAGACCTGCAAACGAAACCTTGCAGCCTGGGGTTCTGTACGACCTACAGCGTGCTGGTTTTGCAGTCCTGGAAACACACGGCCGCGCGACCCGCGCCCGAAGTGGTGGACGTGACCCTGCCCGGGGGACGGCTCGACGGCCTCACGCAGCGCGCCTCCGGTATCCCGCTGTGGCAGCTGGGAGCCCAGGTCGTGCTCTTCATCTCCGAATCCGGAACCGTTCCCTGGACCGGCGTGCTCACGCTCGACGGGGACCGGGTCCTCGACCCCCTGCACGCCCGGACGGTCCCCTCCGCGGTCGACGATCTCGCCGACCACGCGGAGCTCGGCCCCTCCGTGCGAAGCCGACCCTGACCGGGGAGCTCGCCAGCGTCGTTCAGTCATCCTTCCCGGCACGTGTGCACCCTGACGACCCTGGCGAGCCCCCGTCTTCAGCTCGATCTTGCCGTATCCATGTTTACCGTGCTATCAAAGAAGGCCGCGAAGAGGCAGCCAAGAAAGCGTAGCGCTTAATGCGCAACGTACGTGGAGGAATGATGTCTTTCGGAGAGCAAGTCGCGTCTCGGCTGCGGGCGATGCGTCGTCACCAGCGAGCCCCTCAAGATGTGGTGGCGAAGGCGGTCGGTTCGTCGATCTCCGCCGTCAGCCGCCTGGAGCGCGGGCTGCGGAGCCTGCGCGTCGATCAGCTGGTCGCCTGGGCCGGAGCCCTCGGCTACCGCATCGACGTGATCTTCTGGAAGCCCACCCTCGAGTCCGAGGAGTGGGACCGGGAGAACCCGGACAGCGCCATGGGTCTCGACGACGCCTGTGCCGAGGTGCTCTCGGAGGTGGCCTCGGCCCTGCCGCACATGCCCGAAGTTGCCCGTAAGGCACTCAAGTACGAGATGTCGCTCTACAAGGAAGAGGCCCTGAAGAAGGTCCTTCCGACGGCGGACACCGAGGCGGCCTGAGCCTCCTCCTCGTGCTTGCCGCTGCGTCCACGGGAGCGAGAACGGAACCCTCTCCACCGCGGTAGGGCTACCTCTTCGACCCGTCTTCGCTCCACACGTCCACCACGGCGGGGACCTCTCCGCCGTGGTGGCTCTCGTCGGGGCGCAGCACCAGGAACTCCACCCGACGGTTCACGACCGTCGACCGCTCATCGTCGGGGCCCACCAGCGGGCGATCGAAACCGTAACCCTTGGTGAGCAGCCGATCCCGGGCGACCCCCGACCGGATCAGCCAGGCCCGCACCGCGTTGGCGCGAGCCTCGGAGAGCGCCCGGTTGTAGGCGGCGCTCCCGTTGTGGTTGGTGTGGCCCTCGACCAGCAGGTACCCGATCTCCGGGTTGGCCTCCAGGATCCCCGCCACTGCCGCCAGCACCCCCTCGCTGCGGGGCTCGAGCTCGGCGCTGGCCTCCTTGAAGTAAATCCGCTCCCGGACCACGATCCGATCGGCCACGAGCTCCGCCAGGGGGGCGGCCTCCTCCCGCCGGACGCGGACCTCGACGACCTTGGGCGCCGCCAGGTCGGCGGCCTCCGGGGGCGCCGCCGCAGGCGCAGTGGCGCGCAGCGTCTTCACCGGGGACGCGGACGCCACCCCGCCCCCCAGGGACACGCGCCAGGCCGGCACCCCCGGTGCGTCGCTCAGGCCGGCGCCCACGGTGAGCGTCCACCAGGCCTTCCGGAGGCGGCCGCGGACCCCCACCGCCGACTCCAGCGGCAGCGGGGCCACCCCGGTCGTGCTGTCCACCACGAGCTCGGCGAGCGCGACCAGCGACGACGACGCCGCGACGTGCACCCCGAGCCCGCCCACGGGGCCGGGGCCCACGGGCACGCCCCGCACCGCGGTCGTCGGCGACCAGCGGAAGCCCGCGTGCGCGGTCCAGCCGAGCCGGCCCACCCGCTGCGACACCGACGCCGAGGCCCCCACGCCAGCCGTCGGGAGGCCCACGAAGCGCGCCTCGTCTCCGGTCGGCAGCCACGTCGAGCCGATCAGCGTGAGCCCCGGCCGCGTGCCGTCACGCGGGATCGCCGTGAGGGCGACCGACGCGCGGGCGTCGCCGAGCGCGGTGAACGACTGGCGGGCCCCCTGGCCGAGCACGTGCACGGGGACGACGGCGTCGACCCACACCCGGGGCAGCGGCGCCCCCCCGACCGCCACCGTGGTCGTCGTCAGGGCGCGCACCACGTCCCCGGCCTCTCCCGGGAGCCGCTGCGCCTCCACCAGCGGCCGCGACGCCTGATCGAGCACGAGCCCGGCCACCAGCCCGCGGCCCACCGTGCCCCCCTCCGGCAGCCGCCACCCCGCCCGCGGATCCGCCTGCAGCGCGGGCACGTCGAACGCATGGGCGTCCAGCCCCGCGGTGTCCTGGCCCGCGGCCACCGAGGGCGCCGCGGCCGCGGCCACCAGCGACCACCGGCGGCGGCGCCACAGCAGCGGCACGAACACGAGCGACATCGAGCCCAGTCCCTGGGCACACCCCCCACCGGCGAACGCCCCCTGGTAGTCGACGAAGTCGGGCACCCCGTCACGGTCGGCGTCCTGGGTGCCCTCGTCCCGATCCGGCCAGCCGTCGCCGTCCGCGTCGTCGTCGAGGTGGTTGGGCACCCCGTCGCGGTCCACGTCGCGGTCGGCCTCGCCGTCGCCGTCGACGTCCACGGCGACCTCGATCGCCGTCGGGATGAAGTCGTCGTCGTCATCGTCGTCCAGCGGATCGATCCAGCCGTCCCCGTCGGCGTCCGGCGCCCCCGCCTCCGGATCCGGCACCTCGGCGCCGTCCAGCAGGCCGTCCCCATCGCTGTCCGCGACCTCCGAGCGCGTCCCCAGCGCCCACTCGTGCCAGTCGGACAGGCCGTCGCGATCCCGGTCGGCGGTCTCCGGGAGCCCGTCGCAGTCGTCGTCGAGGCCGTTGGCCAGCTCCACCGCCCCCGGCCAGGCCTCCGGGCGCTGGTCGTCGCAGTCCTGCGCGACCCCGAACCCGTCCTCGTCCCGGTCGTCGTCGACGCCGTCGCAGTTCTGGTCGATGCCGTCGTACCAGATCTCGCGCGCGCCGGGGTTCACGTCCTGGCGCTCGTCGTCGCAGTCGTCGCCGCGGCTCACCAGGCCGGGCGCCCGTCCGCAGCGGAACACGCGGGTCCCGCGCTTGCCGTACCCGTCGCCGTCGCCGTCGGTCCAGAACCGATCCGCGTCCACCGCCTCGACGTCGATCTCGCCGTCGCAGTCGTTGTCGATGTCGTCGCAGACCTCGACCGCCCCCGCGAACACCTCCGGGTCGGTGTCGTTGCAGTCGACCCCGCCCACCACGATCAGATCCTGGCCATCCCCGTCCTGATCGAAGTCCGAGCCCCCCGAGCAGTCCTGGTCGACCCCGTCGTACCAGACCTCGGCCGCGCCGGGGAACACCGACGCGTCGGTGTCGTCGCAGTCGTCGCCGTCCCACGACGCCACCCGGAACCCGTCCCGGTCCCGGTCGAAGTCGTCGTCGCCGCGGCAGTCCCCGTCCACGCCGTCGTACCAGATCTCGACCGCCCCGGGGTACACGAACGGGTCCTCGTCGTGACAGTCGAGCCCCCCGGGCCCGCCGTCGAAGCCGTCGCCGTCCTGATCCGTGAGGTCGGCGCCGTCGCAGTCCTGATCCACCCCGTCGTAGGGCACCTCCTCGGCGCCGGGGAAGCTGCGGGCGTCCTGGTCGTCGCAGTCCGCGTGGGCGTAGGTCCCGTCCCCGTCCGCGTCGATCAGGAACCCGTCGGGGCCGCCCCACCCGCCGATGTCCGACCGGCTCCCGTCGACGTCCAGCAGAGCAGGATCCCCCGCGTCGATCGCCGGCGAGCCGATCGCCAGCCGCAAGTCGTCGTTGGTGGCGTCTCCGTCGAGCGTGAGCGCGCGGAAGGCCGGATCCGCGTCGAGGTTGCCCGACGCCGCGTCGGCCGCGGTGAAGTCCCCGGTCCAGCTGCCCCCGGCGTTCTGCCACGTCAGGCCGTAGAACCGATCCGAGCCGGCCTCCGCAGTGGCATCGCCCCAGGCGCCCCCGCCGTCCTGGGCCCACGCCAGGATCACGTTGACGAGCCGCACCTCGCCGTCCTCGACGTGGAGGTGGCCCCCGTCGGTCGACGCCGCGTTGCCGAGGAACGTGACGTTGTGCACGTCGGGCGCGGCCGCGTCGCGCAGGGCCAGCGCGCCGCCCCGCGCCGCGTCGTTCTCGGAGAAGGTGGTCGACCGGTACGCGCTGGCCGCCTGGGTGTCATCCTCGAGCACGGCGCCCCCCCGCTCCTCGGCGGTGTTCCCGTGGAGCCGGGTGCGGGTGACCGTCCACCCCGCGGTGTCGTCGAGCCAGGCTGCGCCGCCGTGCACCTCCGCGGCGTTGGCGACCAACAGGCAGTCGATGACCTCGACCCCGGCGGTCCCGTTCAGCGCGATCGCGCCCCCGCTGCGCTCGGCGGCGTTCCCGCGCAGCGTGCTGTTGATCACCCTCAGGTCGCCGGGCGCGGTGACCGGCTGGGCGGCGATCCCGCCGCCGCTGCCGCCCGCGGTGTTGCGCGCGAGCGTGCTGTCGCTCACCGTCAGGGCGGTGCCCGAGCCCACCCACAGCGCGCCGCCGTTGCCCGTCGACGCCAGGTTGTCGTCGAAGCGGGCCCCGTCCACCGAGACCCCCTGGCTCACGCCGACCGCGTACAGGCCGCCTCCGTCCCCGCCGGCGACTTGGCGCTCGAGCCTCGAGCCGCTGAGCAGGATCCGCCCCGCGCTGTCGGCGAACAGCCCGCCGCCGTCGTCGGTCGCCTGGTTGCCCACGAAGGTGCTGCCCTCGTCGCGGTAGGCGCCGCCTGCGCGCACGGCCACCGCCCCCCCGCTCGCCGCCTCGTTGTCGCGCAGCTCGCAGCCCGTGCACGTCGCGGTGCCGCCAAACACCGAGATCGCGCCCCCGAGCCCCTCGGCGAGGTTCGCCTCGAGCGTCGCGTCGTCGAGCGAGGCCGTGCCCGCCACCGCCAGGCCCGC
>CAYMSU010000079.1:0-16504 GCA_964393165.1 uncultured Enterobacteriaceae bacterium | reverse complement strand
CGGATCTCGTAGACCCCCTTGCGCTGGTAGTTCATGACGTCGTCGTACTCGAGCAGGTTCTTCCGGATGTTGAAGTTCTGGCCTTCGACCTTGACCTGCGCGTTCTCGACGGCCCGCGTGATCCAGCGGTGCTCGATGGGCTCGTCGTCCTGCAGGCCCATCCGCTCCATCCACACGCCGACCTTGTCGCTGCCGAACAGGCGAAGCAGGTCGTCCTCGAGGGACAGGTAGAACCGGGATCCGCCAGGGTCCCCCTGGCGCCCGGAACGACCGCGGAGCTGGTTGTCGACGCGGCGCGACTCGTGACGCTCCGTGCCCACGATGAACAGCCCGCCGGCGTCGAGAACCTCCTGGCGCTCCTTCTTCGTCTCTACCTCGTAGCGGGCGAGGGCCGCTGCGAACGCCTCGGGCTGCTCGACCGGATCCGCCTCGGACGCTGCGAGCTGCTCGGGATCGCCCCCGAGCTTGATGTCGGTCCCGCGGCCCGCCATGTTCGTGGAGATGGTGACGGAGCCCTTGCGGCCGGCCTGCGCCACGATGGTCGCCTCGCGCGCGTGGTTCTTCGCGTTGAGGACCTCGTGCGGAATCTCCTTGCGACGCAGGAGCTTGGCGACCATCTCGGACTTCTCGACCGACGTGGTGCCGACCAGCACCGGCTGACCCTTGCGGTGCCGCTGCTCGATCTCGGCGACGACCGCGCGGAACTTCTCCATCTGGGTCTTGTAGATGATGTCGTCGAAGTCGTCGCGCGCGATCGGCTTGTTGGTCGGAATGACGAGGGTGTCGAGGTCGTAGATCGACGCGAACTCGGCCGCCTCCGTGGCCGCGGTGCCGGTCATCCCGGCGAGCTTGTCGTACATCCGGAAGAGGTTCTGGAACGTGATCGTCGCGTAGGTCTGGGACTCCTGCTGGACCGAGACCTTCTCCTTGGCCTCGACCGCCTGGTGCAGGCCGTCGGACCAGCGGCGCCCGTGCATGAGGCGACCGGTGAACTCGTCGACGATCACGACCTCGCCGTCGCGCACGACGTAGTCACGGTCTCGCTTGAACGAGTAGTGGGCCTTCAGGGACTGGTTGAGGTGGTGCAGGATCTCCATGTTGTGGGGATCGTAGAGGTTGTCGACCCCCAGCTTCTCCTCGATCTTGGAGATGCCCTCGTCGGTCAGCGTCGCGGACTTCGCCTTCTCGTCGACGATGAAGTCCACCTCTCGCTGGAGCATGGGGACGACCGCGTCGACGATGTTGTACAGGTCCACCGACGCGTTCATGGGACCGCTGATGATCAGCGGAGTCCGCGCCTCGTCGATCAGGATGGAGTCGACCTCGTCGACGATGGCGAAGCGATGCTTGCGCTGCACCATCTCGTCGATGGAGAACTTCATGTGGTCGCGCAGGTAGTCGAACCCGAACTCGTTGTTCGTGCCGTACGTGATGTCGCAGGCGTAGGCCTCGCGCTTGACCCGGTCGTTGCGCTCGCCCTGGAGGATGGTGCCCACCGACATCTTGAGGTGGTTGTAGATCGGGCTCATCCACTCGGCATCGCGACGCGCGAGGTAGTCGTTGACCGTGACGACGTGGGCCCCCTCGCCCTCGAGGGCGTTGAGGTAGACCGGCAGCGTGGCCACGAGGGTCTTCCCCTCACCGGTCTTCATCTCCGCGATCTTGCCCTCGTGCAGGACCATGCCGCCGATCAGCTGGCAGTCGTAGTGCCGCATCGAGAGCAGCCGCCGACCCGTCTCCCGCACCGTGGCGAACGCCTCCGGCAGGATGTCCTGCAGCGTCGCGCCGTTGTCGAGCTTCTGCTTGAACTCGGCGGTCTTGCCGGCCAGATCCTCGTCCGACAGCTTCTGGAACTTCGGCTCCAGCTGGTTGATCTGGTCGACGACGGGCTGCAGCTTCTTGAGCTCGCGCTCGTTCGCGTCTCCGAAGAGCTGCTTGGTGAAGTTGGTCATAGCTTCGAACATCGGGAGTCCCGGGATGTGGGAGCGCACTGGCGCGTCACGGTACCCTCAGCGGCGGGCGAGCGCTCGGTCGCGGGGCGCGCGAGGGCGGCTTGAACTGTAATCGCACCGCCCGGACCGCCAAGCCTCAGTCGGTCGCCCAGGGAGCTACCCAGCCCCGGCGCTCGGGCAGATAGCCCAGCGGGTCCACCGGGGCTCCGTCGAGCCGTACCTCGAAGTGCAGATGGGGACCCGTGGTTCGGCCCGTCGCCCCGATGACCGCGAGCTGCTGCCCGCGCCGGACCCGCTCCCCCTCCTCCACGAGGATGCGGTGACAGTGGGCGTAGAGCGTCTGGACGCCGTGACCGTGGTCGACGACCACGAGGTTGCCGAAGCCTCTCGACGGCCCCGCAGCGACGACGGTACCCGCCGACGCCGCGAACACCGGATCCCGCTCCTGCCCGCCGACGTCGATGCCCTTGTGGTGCTGCATGCCGTACCCCACGGGGTTCCTCCGCCAGCCATACGACGACGTGAGGAATCCGGCCGCGGGCCAGTAGCTGGGGAGCGCGCGGTCGAGCGCCTCGAGCGCGTCGAGCGCGTGCACCAGCTCCACGACATCGGGCTCGACCGTCTCTCCGAGCCACGTCGCCTCATCGACGCGGCGAAGCAGGTCGTCTGCCCACGCCACCGGGTCGTCGGGGACCACTGGCCACGGCTCGGAGGGCCCTTCGACCGGCCCGGCCCCCCCGTCGGCCTTCTGCAGCGACTGCAGCTGCGCCTCGTACACGCGCCACCGCAGGAGCAGGCGATCGACCTCGGCCAGCCGGGCCTCGATCTCGATCAGCCGCTCCCTCAGCGCGAAGTTCTCGTCGACCAGCTCGGGCACGAGCAGCGCTCGCGGAAGGGTGAACCCGAGGGCGACGGCGAGGCCCGCGGCGACGGCCAGGAGCACCGGCCACGTGTCCCGCGGGTCGAACCGCACCGGTCAGTCCTCCACGCGGGCGAGGATCGCCGTGATGTTGTCTTCGCCGCCGCGGTCGCACGCCATCCCGATCATGTGGCGAATCGCGTCCTGCGGTCGCCGCTCCTTGACGACCTCGGCGATCTCCTCGGCCTGGACGTGCCCCGACAGCCCATCCGAGCACAGGACGAAGTGATCGCCCGGGCGCACCGCCCGAACCTGGATGTCGACCTCGACGTCTTCCTGGTAGCCCAGCGACCGCGTGATCACGTTGCGCATGCGATGGCTCTTGGCCTCCTCGGGCGTGATCAGGCCATGCCGGATCTTCTCGGCGATCAGCGAGTGGTCTTCCGTGACCTGCTCGATTCGACCCTCGCGGAGCAGGTACAGCCGAGAGTCCCCCACGTGGGCCACGAAGGCGTTCGGCCCGTCGACCAGCAGGACCACGGCGGTCGTGCCCATGCCGTGGTACTCCGGCTTCTCCTTCGCCATCTCGTAGATGCGGCGCCCCGCCAGCTTGATGGCATGCGTGAGCTTCTGCCGCGTGACCTCGACCGGATCGGTGTCGTCGGAGATCTCGACCCCCTCCACCTCGAGGGACGTGACGATCTCCTCGACCGTGTTGACCGCAATGGCCGAGGCGTACTCGCCGCCGGCATGGCCGCCCATCCCGTCGGCGACGACGAAGAGGTTGAGCTCCTCGTTGATGAGGAAGTTGTCCTCGTTGTGGCCGCGCTTCAGGCCCACGTCCGTGATTCCCGATGAGATGATGCGCACCGTCACCCTCTGTGTGCGGTCCCTTAGTCGCCTTCGCGGCTCTGGTACAGGCGCGCCGCCAGCCGCCGGTACCCGCTCGCTCCTACCGTGGCGGCGCGTGCCCCGGCATCGATCCCGGCCTCCTCGAGGGCAGGACCCACCAAGGCCTTCGGCCAGCTCGCGCCGAGCGCGTTGAGCAGCGTCTTCCGCCGGTGGGCGAAGGCCGCCCGGACCACCCGGTCGAACTGCTCTGGCGTGACCTCGCCGACCTGCGGGGCGTCGTACAGCACGAAGCGGACCACCGCCGACTGGACCTTGGGGGCCGGCTCGAAGCGATCCGGCGGGACCTGCACGACGAAGGTGGGCTCGGCACGAACCTGGGCGTGCAGCGACAGTGCCCCGTAGATCTTGCTCCCCGGCTCGGCCAGCATGCGCTGAGCGACCTCGAGCTGAAGCATCACGGTCACCGAGGTGAAGGTCCGGGGCTGCCGAAGCAGCTGCATCACGACGGTCGTGCCCACGTTGTAGGGGAGGTTGGCGACAACCTTGTAGCCACCTCCGGGGCACAGCTCGCCCCAGTCGACCTTCGCCGCATCCGCCTGCACGACGTGCAGATCCGGCACCCGCTCCTGCAGATAGGTCGCGAGGTCGCGGTCCAGCTCCACGGCGATCAGCGACGCGCCGGCGCGCAGCAGCGCTCCGGTGAGGATGCCGAGCCCTGGCCCGATCTCGACGACCCGATCGCCCTCTTCGACCCGCGCGCCCCGCACGATCCGCTGCACCACGTCCGGATCGTGGAGGAAGTGCTGACCGAAGCGCTTGCGCGCGCGCTGCTCGAGCTGACGGAGCTCTCTGCGCGGATCCGTACCCAGCCCCCCGGGACTCACGGTACGCCGACCGGCCAGGACGAGCGCGCGCCCGCGGACAGCAGATCCCGCTTTCCCGCCAGCAGGTGCAGCCGGCCCGCATGAGCGATCATCGCCCCGTTGTCGGTGCATCGCGACCGCGGCGGTACGAAGGTCTCCGCCTCGAGCGCGGCCACCCTCCGCCGCAGCTCGCCATTGGCCGCGACGCCGCCGGCCATCGCCACGCGGCGAATCCCGGTCTGGGCCATCGCCCGCTTCACCCGGTCGAGCAGGCAGTCCACCACGGCCGCGCGGAACGACGCGCAGATGTCCTCGGCGGAGGCGGGCTCGGCACCCTCGATGTGGTACCGCACGGCGGTCTTCAGTCCCGAGAACGACCAGTCGAGCCCGCCCGGATCCGGCCGCGGCAGGGCGACCGCCTCGGGGTCTCCTGTGTCGGCGAGCCGGTCGACGGCGGGGCCGCCGGGGTACCCGAGCCCGAGCAGCCGCGCCGTCTTGTCGAAGGCCTCCCCCGCCGCGTCGTCGACCGTCTCCCCGAGCGTCTCGTACTGGCCGAGGCCCTCGCAGCGGTACAGCGCGGTGTGCCCGCCGCTGACCACCAGCGCGAGGAACGGCCAGGCGGGCGCGGGATCCTCGAGGAGCGGCGAGAGCAGGTGCCCCTCGAGATGGTTGACCGAGGCGAAGGGGAGCCCCCACCCCAGCGCCAGCCCCTTCGCCCACGACAGGCCCGTGAGCAGCGCACCGACGAGCCCTGGGCCTGCCGTGGCGGCCACCGCGTCGGGGCGCTCCACGCCGGCCTCCGCCAGCGCAGCCGCCACCACCACGCCGAGCTTCTCGACGTGGGCGCGCGCGGCGAGCTCCGGCACGACGCCCCCGTACGCCGCGTGGACCTCCTGCGAGTACACCACGTCGGCCAGCACGCCGCGTGGCCCGACGACCGCGGCCGCCGTCTCGTCGCAGCTCGACTCGATGCCCAGCACCTGCATGACGCCGCCTAACACGCGGGCAGCGGGGTATTGGACGACGCTGGAGGAGCCATGCGGATCGCCGTCGTCGGCGGAGGGCCCATCGGGCTGGAGACGGCTGCCGAGGCCATCGCGCGCGGCCACGAGGCGGTGGTCTACGAGGCCGACCGCGTCGGAGCGCACGTGCGGCAGTGGGGGCACGTCCGGATGTTCTCCCCCTGGGCCCAGCTCGTGACCCCCCGCGGGCGCTCGCTGACCGGCCTCTCGGTCGAGGACCCCGACGCCGGCTGCCCCACGGGAGCGGAGCTGGTCGAGCGCTACCTCGAGCCGCTGGCCGAGCAGCTGGTCGTACGCGAGCACACCCGCGTGCTCGAGGTCGGCCGCACCCTCCGGCGCAAGCGGCACGATCCCGTCCTCCACGTCCACGCCGACGAGCCCTTCCGGATCGTCGTGCGCACGCCCGATGGGCCCGATGTCGAGCACGCCCACGCGGTGATCGACTGCTCGGGGGTGCTCGGGCAGCCGGCCCCGATCGGGGCGGGAGGCCTCGAGGCGCCCGGGGAGGCGGCCACGCTGCGGGCGGGCCGACTCCGCCAGGGGCCCGTGTCCGCAGCGGATCTCTCCGGTCGTCGCGTGCTCCTGGTGGGCGCGGGGGCCAGCGCGGCCACGGTGCTCGCCGAGCTGCTCGAGCTCGAGGCGACGCCGGTCGTGCACTGGGTCACCCCCCGGCGCAAGGTCCCGGACTTCCCCTCACCGGTCGACGACCCGCTGCCCGCGCGCGCCGAGCTGTTCGCCCAGGCCCGCCGGGCGCTCGAGCACCCTCGATTGTCGCATCACCCGGGCGCCCTGGTAGAGCGGCTGTACTGCGACCGCAACCTCGTCCTCGTCACGCTGACCGACGGCACCCTGCTGGAGGTCGATGACGTACTTGCGTGCACGGGGTTCCGGCCCGACCCCCACCTCGCACGAGAGCTCCACTTCCCCGTCGACTGGGCCACCGAGGTCCCCGTCGAGCTCGCCGCGGCGCTGTCGAAGAGCTCGGGCGAGCCCCCCCGCTTCTCAGCGAGCGCCCTGCGAACGCCGGAGCCTCGGTTCCTCGTGCTCGGGGCCAAGAGCTACGGCCGCCGCTCCGACTTCCAGCTCACTGCGGGGCACGCCCAGGTCCTGGCTGCCCTCGACCTCCTCGAGCAGCCGGGCCCCTGACACCGCGCACCACGCTCTGGGCCACGCAGGTGGCGGCTCGGTCGCCGAGCTGGAGCTGCTCGGCCGCGCCGACCGGTGGGCCCTGGCCCGTCGACGCCACGAACACGACGTCTCCGTCGAAGGGACTGAACGCCGGGTAGAGCGTGCGGGCCAGCCCCGCCGCAGCCATCTTGGCGACCACGGTGCAGCCGTCGCGATCCAGCGGTGCCTCCACGACCACGGCCGCGAGCGTCGTCTGGCCGCGCGCGAGACCTGGGCTGGGCGCGCCCTCGATGGGCCCGCCGACGATCCAACCCCCGGTGTCGGGGTCGCGCACCGCGCCGAGGGCGTTGACCGCGACGACCGCGGCGACGAGGCCGGGCGCCCCCTCCTCCGCCCAGCAGCCGACGCCCCCTGGACGGGGCGTGCCCGTGATCCCCGCGACCTGCGCCCCGGTGCCCGCGCCGACCGCGCCCTCCGCCAGCGGGTCGTGGCTCGCCGCAAGCGCCGCGGCACGCCCCATCGCCGCGTCGGGCCGGGCCGAGGCCGTGTGCAGGTCGTACAGGATCGCGGCCGGCACGATCGGGACCTTACCGAAGGGCGTGTCGAACCCGATGCCCTTCTCGGCGAGCACCCCCATCACCCCGTCGGCAGACGCCAAGCCGAAGGCGCTGCCCCCGGACAGCACCAGGGCATGGACCGCGCCCGCCAGCGAGCCGGTGGAGAAGACGCCGAGCTCCCGTGTGCCGGTGGCCGAGCCGGGCACGTGGACCCCGGCACGGGCTCCCGAAGGAAACAACAGGACGGTGACGCCGGTCCGATGGTCCTCGTCGGTGTGATGTCCCGCGAGCACCCCGGACACCGCCGTGGGGGTGCGGTTGCCGTCGCTCACGGGGCGGCGGACCCGCTGGGGTGGACCACCTTCGGCAGATAGGTCGCATAGTCGAACCGGCCCTCGTCACGCACCCCGTCGTGGCACTCCTGGCAGAGCTCGGCACCGGGGTTGCGGACCGGCTGCACCTCCTCGGGAGCCGCGACGTGGGCGCGCCCCGGCCCGTGACAGGCCTCGCACTGGACGTCGCGGTAGCCGGGGTTGTCGCTCGGCTCCTGGGGGCCCCCCTCCTTGTGGGCACCGGTCACGTGGCAGGACCAGCACTCGGCATCGAGCGCCCGATTGACTCCGACGAGCGCCTGCCAGGCCCGCGCGTGGCCGGTCTTCGACCACTGGGCGTGCTGCGCCGGGTGACACCCGACACACGCCTCTCCTCCCGCGTAGGGCCCGTCTTCGACGATGCGGGGCACGAAGCGACGGGGATCCGTACCCGCAGCCATCGCGATGCGCTCCTTGGCGGCCTCGATGAGCTCGCGGACCTCGTCGTGGTCGCCGACCTTCCGATCGAGGTCGTGCTGGACCACCGTGAAGCGGGGGCCCGAGGTGTCGTTCTCGGCCTCCTCGAGGAGCTGCTCGAGCTCTTCGATCTGGGCGTCGTACGCGGTGCGCTGCTGCTCGTAGGCCGTGCGCTCCACCGTCGAGCTCGAGGCCTCGATCCGGGCCTGCACGTTGGCACGGTTCTGCTTGATCGTGAAGAGGTCTCCCAGGACCTTGTCGGCAGAGCCCACGAGCCGCCACGGACCCTCGCCGTCGAAGTGCAGCCCGAGCACGCCGAGGCTCTTGGTCTGCGAGCCGGCGCCGAGGAAGTGGGTGTGGCCCCGGGAGTCCGGCCCCGACGCCGGCGTGCGCTCTCGCGCATCGACCACGAAGTCCAGGGGGAGCGGCCCATCCGCGACCAGCTGGGTGATCCCGAGGAGCTTGCGGACAGGCACCAGCCCGACCCGCACGTCTACCTCACCGAGCTCCGCGACGGCACGCTCGAGGCCCTCGCGGGGGTCGCCGACCTCGCAGCCCTCGACCTCGCCCACCGTCACGCCGACGACCCCGATTCGCACGCCACCTCGCTCGAAGACCCGACCACCCGGGTACGGAGACTCCCCGTCACACGTGAGGTTGGCGGCCAGCACCGGCAGACCATGCTCGCTCACGAGCTCCCGCACGAAGTCGGTGCCCAGCGCCCAGTCGGTGGCCCCGAGCACGAGCGCATCGTACGCTCCGCGCGCGAAGGTCTCGGCGATCAGCGAGGCCTTCAGGCGGCGCTGCCGTACGTCGATCTCGGACAGCTCCGAAGTGACCGGGCGAGCGAGGCTCCTTCCCCCCTCGACGACCACCACGGGCCCCTCGGCGCGGAACCTCTCGAGGGAGGTGGCGCGCCGCGACAAGCCGCCCCGGGGGTTCTTCGGGCAGCCGCAGGGCTCCATCTCCCCTTCCCCGTTCGCCGAGTACACGACCCGGACCGCCTGAGCCGCCTGCGGATCCACGTCGCCGGCCTCCGGGCTCGAGCAGCCGAGACCGAGGACGAGGAAGAGCGGGAGCATGTTCAGCCTCCGAAGATTCTCGAGAAGAATCGGACCACGCGACCGCCTATGCCCGATCGCCGGCGCTCTTCTTCACTCGCTCCCGCAGAGTTCGCCCCGCCCAGCGACGGTCCGTGACCGCCCGGCCCCCGATCGGGCCCGGTCGCCTCCATCTGCACGTCGAAGTCGGGACCGGGGGACTCGGTGGGAGCGGCGAGCACGGTGGCCGCGGACTCGTACGACTCCCGGGCGGGCGCGTACTCTTCGACCACGGTGTCCTCGTCCTCGAGCTCTCCGAAGTCGGCGGGCTGCGGCGAAGACGTGATCTGGGGATCCCACTCGAGATCTGGCTCGATGTCGGAAGCCAGCGGCTCTTCCCGACTCGGGAGCGTCTGGGCCGCCTGGGCGCTGGGCTCCGGGCCGGGCTCGGGAGCCGGCTCGGAGGTCTGCAAGCCCTCCTCGTCGTCGAGGACTGCGACCTCGGACTGCGGAGACAGGGCTGACGGCTCCCCGAGGAGCTCGGCGAAGCCGGTGCCCGCGACGAGCGCCCGAGGGGTCGTCCCGAGCTCCGTGGCCAGGGCCTCGACGAACTCCGCGTCGATGTTGCGGCGGCCTCCGAACACCCTGGTGAGGGTACTTCCAGCCAGGCCCAGGCTCCGCTCGAGATCCTTCTGGGTGCGGTCGCCGAGCGCCGCCTTGACCCGACTCCGGAACTCTTCGCGGTCTTCCTGTGTTCCCTTCATCCCTGCCTCCGAGGTCACGCTAATCTTGGCGATCGACACTGTCTAGATGCTTCTCAGCGTCGCGCTGCTGCTCACGCGCGTGCTCTCGGTACAGATCGGCCACAATTTCCAGCATACTGACTCGGATCTCGTATACCTGGGAGTGATCGTCGATCCTGGCCAGAGCCGTGCCCTCCCGGACAGTTTCTGGCAGTTCGCCCCCCGGATCGTCAGGCGCGTAAGCCGCGATCCGCGTGGTGGTCCCATCCTCGAAGTCCAGGACCACGGTGACCAAGGCGGAAGCCCGTGGGAGGAAGGGCTGATCCGGGAAGCCCACCGCCTCGAGCCCCGTGGCCTGCTCGGCGAGGCGCCGCGCGGTCGCTCCGGAGACGGTGCCCCCGTCGGGCCACCTCCACCCGTCAGGGGTGCGCGACAGGGTGAGCGGCGCGTCGTCGCCGCGGGCCACGCGAAGGGAGCGCAGGTCCCACTCGTGCCGATCGACCAGCCGACGGTTCCGGAGCGCCGCCACGGACAGGTCGAACGACTCGAGGAACCCGTCGCGCACGAGGTACACCGCGTCGTCTCCCTCGTGGAGCACGTAGCGCGCAGCGGGCGTGCGCTCGGGCTCCACTTGCCCCACGCGCAGGGCGACTTCGGGGCGGTCTCGCAAGACGACCTGGATGCGATCCGCGCGCTCCCCGAGCCCCCACCGCGACAGCGCCGGTTCGGCGGGATCGTCCGCCGTGAACGCCAGGGCGCGAAGCGCGCTGATGCGCCCCAGCATGACCTGCACGGCGTCATGGCCGACGTCGAGCTCGCGCGGCAGCGTGCTCCTCCACGCTCGCGGACCCGTGCGCCGCACGTCGAGCCGCGCAGGGCCGAGCCGCACGACCAGCCGCTCGACGTCGTCGGCCTCGAACCGCGCGATCCGGTCCTCGCGGAAGTCCTCGAGCGGCCGCCGCAGGTCGTCCACGGCGGCCTTCGCCACGACGAAGACGTCTCCCTCGGGCACCCGCTGCACGTAGTAGCTCACCGACGTCGGGTTCGGGCCGCCCACGCGGAGCCCGTGGCGCGCCCCCTCGTCGAGCATGATCTCGACCAGGACGGCATCGTCACCCAGCCCGTAGTCGCCCAGCCGCTCGGGCTCGACCACGACCGGCGCCCGAGCCTCGAGGTGGTGCAGCTGGTGGACGAGGCGGCGAACCATCGCCGCCCGGGGTCGCCACCCGACGCCGTCGAGCGCCCAGTCCTGCCCGCGCCGGCGCAAGACGATCCGATCGGTCGGTCGGGTGATCGCGATCTCGACCACCTCGGGCTTGTCGAACTGCACGAGCACGGTCGGCGCTGGCGTCTCGTCGACCGGGGGTCGCCCGCTCACCGCCCACCACACGCCGAGGACCAGCGCGAGCCCCGCCGCCGCGATCGCCGCTCCCCGAAAGCGGTTGGCCACCGGCGCGCTCATCGACGGCCCCGCGCACGCAGCACCAGGGCGCCAGCCACGATTCCGAGCAACGGGAGGCCCACGACGAGCAGCGCCTGGATCGCCAGCCGATCGCCCGCGTCGAGGGCGAGCGGACGGTCCGGGGCGGCCGCATCGACGACGGACGGCGGCTCCAGCATGCCGAGGAGCCACCGCAGGCTGCTGACCACGAAGGTGGCGTTCCCCGGGCCGCGCGCCAGGAGCTCGTCGCTCACGGCGTCGACGTCGCCGAGGATCCAGACCCGCGCGCCGGCCAGCGGACTCGGCGAGCCGATCGCGCCGGCCGCCGCCACGACCTGCGGCCCCCGGCGGTCCGTCCCATCGGTGAAGACCCCGTCGCCGCCGCGCTCCTCCCAGCCTCGTGCGGAGGTCCGGAGCAGCTCCTCCACGCGGACCCCCTCGGGCGGTGCCCACCTCACCGGGGCCGCATAGGCCACGATGGTGGCCAGCCCCTGCTCGCGGGCCGGCGCCGGGATCGCCCCCGGGCCGTAGCCGACCTGCGGGCGATCCTGGTGTGGAAAGTACCAGCGCTCGTCGAGCACGACCCCGTCGCCGAGCTCGACGCCGAGGTCGCGCAGCACCTCCGGAACCAGCGCCCCCGGCTCCCCGACCCAGCCGAGCGCGCCCCCTCGGGCGAGGAAGGCCCGCATCGCCGCGTCCTCGGCTGCCGACAGCTCCGCCCGCGGGCCCACCGCGACCACCACGTCCGCGTCCGACGGCACCTCGGGGGCCTCCCCCGGGTCGTCGCGGAGGAGATCGAGGGCGCGCACGGTCCAGCCCTGGTCGGCGAGCAACGAGGCGAGCACCCGGAGCTCGCCCGTGCCCCGATCGTAGGGAAGCCGCTCGCCGTGGCCGGCGAGGAAGTACACCACCCGGACGCGACCGCTGAGGACCTGGCGAGCAGCCGCCGCCACGAGCCCCTCCCCGCGAAACCGGGGCGTGAACAACGCGCGCTGCTCGAGATCCACGCGGGCCGGTCCGGCGCGGACGACGACGGTGCCGTACCGCGAGACAGACAGCCGCTCCGCGAGCAGCCGATCCCGATCGAGGTCCGCGAAGCGGGTGCGGATCGCTGGGGACGCACGGTCCAGGTCCGCCAGGAGATCGCGGAGCTGCCGGTTCTTCATTGTCGCTCGAGGCGTGCGGGGGGACACCGCGAAGGCCGTGATCTCGACGGTGGTGTCGCTCGCCTCGACCTGGGCGACCACCGCCTGCGTGTCTGCGGACAACGTGGCCGCGGACCCCTCCGTGAGATCGACGCGGATCGCGGTCCGGCGCGCCACGTCCATCGCGAGCGCAGTGGCGAGCAGCACCAGCACCAGCACCAGCGCGGCGTTGGCGCCGGTCGCCCAGCGCGCAGAGGGCGATCCGCTCATCGCCACCGCCGGGACTCGAGCCCGCGCCAGGTCACGAACAGGCAGGCGAAGCAGAGACCCGCGAACCACGCGAGGTCGCCGGTGTCGATCACGCCGCGCCCGAACGACCGCAGGTGCTCGACGAAGGCGAGCTCGGCGAGCAGGGGCTCGAGCGCCGCGGGGGCGAGCGGGCGGGCGGCACCCGCCAGCCACGAGGGGAGCAACACCAAGACCGTGCCCACGGCCGCCACCATCTGGTCACGCGTCCACGACGACACCATGGTGCCCGCCGCCGCGAACACCGCGCAGCACAGACCGAGGCCCAGGTACGAGGTGAGCAGCGCCCCCGGATCCGGCGTGCCGTACATCGCGAGCACGACGGGAAACGGCAGGGTCGCGACCAGCATCGCCCCGCAGAGCGCGAGCACGGCGATCCACTTGCCGAGCACCAGGCTGCCCAGCGGCACCGGAGCGGTCAGCAGGAGCTCCAGGGTGCCGCTCCGTGCCTCCTCCGCGAACGTCCGCATCGTGACCATGGGCAGGCAGAACAACAGCGTGACCGCGAAGTCCGGCAGCATTCCCCGGAGGCTCGCCTCCCCCGCATCGGCGAGGCTGATGGTGAAGATCAGCCCCCCGAGGAACTGCATCGCCGCCACGAACACCCAGGCGAGCGGGCTGAACACCATCACCCGCAGCTCCTTGCGAGCCACCACGGCGATGCCCGCCCCCAGCGACAGCGGCTCACCGCCCACCCGGCGCCTCCACCAGGGCGAGGAACAGGTCTCGAAGCGAGGGGAGGTGCCGGACCAGCCGCCGCACCGCCCACCCCTCGGACCCTGCCAGCGAGGCGATGGCCGGCTCGGCGCCATCCGTGCCGACAATCCGGTACCGCCCCGGCTCGAGCCGCTCCACCTGCAGGACCTCGGCCAGGCCTGCAAGTCGCGCCGACACGTCGGACGCAGGAGCATCCAAGGCCAGCTCCACCCACGCAGGCAGACCTGCGGCTGTTGCGAGGTCCGCCGCCGCGCCGTCGGCGACGAGGCGACCCTCGTGGAGCAGCACGAACCGGTCGCACAGCGTCTCGACGTCGGCCAGGAGGTGAGACGACAGCAGCACTGAGCGATCCTCGGCGAGCTCGCCGATCACCGCGCGCACCCCCTGCCACTGTGCGGGGTCCAGACCCGCGGCGGGCTCGTCCAGCACGAGGACCGCCGGATCGTGCACGAGGGCCTGCGCGAGGCCGACCCGCTGCCGAAAGCCCTTGGACAGCCGAGCGATCCGCCGCTGCTCCCAGCCGCCGAGGCCGACCCGGGCCATGACCTCGCCGACGCGCCGAGCGACCTGTGAGGAGGCGACCCCGCGCAGCTCGGCCGCGAACCGCAGGTACTCTCCGACGGTGAGATCGGGGTAGAGCGGAGGCGTCTCCGGTAGATAGCCGACGCTCGCCTTCACCTCGAGGGGTGCCTCGAACACGTCGTGCCCGGCCACGCGAGCCCACCCCGCGGTGAGGCCGAGGTACCCCGTGAGCAGGCGCAGCGTGGTCGTCTTGCCTGCGCCGTTGGGCCCGAGCACGCCCACGAGCCCGGGCCCCTCGACCACAAAGGACACCCGGTCGACCGCGCGGACGCGGCCGAAGTGCTTGGTGAGCTCGTGGGCCTCGACCATCTTCCGTCCGGCGGTAACCTCGTAGCCCCCGGAGGGCTCGGTTAGGCCGCCCCCATGGCGTACCTCACCCTCGTCGGCATGCTCCTCGTCGCGGCGGCGCGGTCGGCTCCGCCGACCCCGGGGCCCCCGGGCACCTTGGCGGACCGGGTGGTCGCCGACGTCGAGGGCGATCTCGTGCTGCACAGCGACCTGTCGTTCCACGAGGCCCTCGAGCCCTTCGATGTCCTGGCAACCCCCTTCTGGTCCTCGCTGTGGTCCGACGCCGAGCAACGACTGGTCGACGCCGCGGCGATCCGCCACGTCGCTGGGGAGGTGGCGCTGTACGACCCCTCCCCCGCCGAGGTGGGGCAGCGGCTCGAGGCCGTGACCGCGGCGGTGGGCGGGCCGGACAACCTGACCGCGCTCCTGCAGCGGCTGTCGATCGATCGCGCCCGCCTGCAGAGGGTGATCACGCGGCGCCTGACCGTGGACCGGTACCTGCTGCGGAACCTCCGGACCGACCCGGACGACGCCCTCGCGTGGTCGCTCGAGGCGAAGGATCACCTGCGGAGGCTCCGCGAGCGGCTGCGCATCCGGCGCGTGCCCGTGGCGCCAGGGTGACGGCCCGGATCCGGCCCGCGAGCCCGGCCGACGCGGACGCCATCGCGGCCACGGAGGCGGCCGCAGCCGCTCACCCCTGGTCGGCCCACCAGGTCGCGGACACGTTGGCCCGGTCCACGACGGTGGGCTGGGTCGTGGCAACCGGCGAGGGCGCGGTCGGCCACCTCCTCGCGTCGCGGGTCGCGGACGAGGGCGAGATCCTCACCCTGGCCGTGCACCCCTCCCACCGGCGCCAGGGGCTCGCCAGGGCGCTGCTGTCGGCTTGCGAGGCGGCGTGGCGGGACGCCGGGGTGCGGCAGGCCTGGCTCGAGGTGCGCGCCAGCAACCACCCTGCGCGGGCGCTGTACGCTCGACACGGCTGGTTCGACGTGGGCCGTCGCCCCCGCTACTACGCGGGGTTGGAGGACGCCGTGTGCATGCGGCGCGATCTGGAGCGCCCGTGAGCATGATCCTGGCCCTGCTGGGCCTCGCGCAGGCCGACGAGCCCACCTGCGACCTGACGGCCCCCGCCGACGCCGCGTTCGACGTGCCGATCGCGGCAGACGGGGTGCGCGTGCTCGTCGAGCTGTGGCTCGAGGAAGCGCCCGCCGCGTGGGGGCAGGCCTTGTTCGACGCCGTCGAGCAGGCGGAGCTGTCCGCTACCGTGGTGGTGCCCGCCGCCCCGATCAGCCCGGAGCTCGCCGCGCTCCTCGCCCGGGTACCCGACAGTCCCTACCTCGAGCTGGCCGCCGGCATGAACCAGGAGCTGGTCCCTCGGAACCTCGCCACCAAGCTCGGGCCTGCCCGAAAGGCCCTTCGCCCGCTCAAGAAGGCGGGGGGGCGCCCCCGCACGGTGGTCGCGCCCATCGGCTCGAGGGGCTCGGAGGCGATGCTCGGGCGGCTGGGCTTCCGCGAGCTCGTGAACCTCCGCGCCCCCGCCAAGGCGGGACCTCGGCTCGCCGGGCACTTCGAGGGCCAGGCCAAGATCAACGTGGTCTTCCCCCCCGGGCCGTACCAGGGCGTCTGCGGCGCGGACCCTCGCGTGGGCCCCTTCACGCCGGCCGCCGCCGACCGGGCTGCCCGGGCGATCCAGCGCGCTTCCGGGGTCCCTGGCGCTCCGGTGGTCCGCGTCGCGCTGGTGGGCCGGTTCGGCGCCTCGACCGATGGCGAGGTGCTCACTCGCTGGGTCGAGGAGGTCCTCACCCCGGGGGGAGCCTCGGTGTCCTCCGCCCGCGACGCTCGGCTCGCTGCGCTGCAGGCGCTCCGGCAGGGCATCGACATGACCGTGGAGCCCACCGGAACCGGCCGGGTGGTCAGCCTGGCCGACGCCCGCGCCGCCGCCGAGGGCCTGGCCTCGGTGCCCACCATCCCCCGGCAGCTGCCCGGCGAGCTCACCCCCACGGAGGCGTTCTACGCCTTCGCCCTGATCGTCGCCGGCCGCGACGACGGCGCCGCCGTCCGGATCGGGACCCTCGCGGGGCCCCCCTCCCCCGCCCGCTCCGCGCTGACGGGCCGCCACCAGATCCCGGTGGAGACCGTCGTCGGCACGGCCAAGGCGCTGCTCGCGGCCATGCCCGAGGAGCTTCCTGCCGCCATGCCCGTCGGCGAGAAGCTGCTCACC
>CAYMSU010000078.1:0-16526 GCA_964393165.1 uncultured Enterobacteriaceae bacterium | reverse complement strand
GCGTTCGACCACCTGCGGCCAGGGGATCAGCTCGATCCGCTGGCCGACGCCGCGTGGCTGCGGTCGGTGGGCGACTGGCTCGTCGGCATGAACGCCACCCGTGCGCTGACGCAGCGGCTCAAGAGCCGCGCCGACCAGAACAAGGCCTGGTCCGCGGGCAGGGTGCAGACGCCCACGCTCAACCTGATGGTCCACCGAGAGCGGGAGATCCTCTCTCACAAGCCCCGCACCTACTGGGAGCTGGTGGCCGACTTCGTGCATCACACGGGCGATGGGCACGAGTGGCAGGGCACCTACCACAACGCCGAGGCGGCGAAGGCGTCGGACGACCCTGACATGAAGCCTCCTCGGATCTTCGACGAGGCCCTGGCGAAGGCCCTCCTCGAGAAGGTGCAAGGCGCCCGTGAGGGCGTGGCCTCCGAGAAGCGGCGGAAGTCCACGCAGAAGCCGCCACTCCCGTTCGACCTGACGTCGCTGCAGCGCGAGGCGAACCGGCGCTACTCGATGTCCGCCAAGCGCACCCTCAACGCGGCGCAGCGCCTGTACGAGGGCCACAAGCTGCTCACCTACCCACGGACGGACAGCCGGCACCTGCCCGATGACTACGCGACGACGGTCGACCAGCTCCTGGTCGAGCTCCAGAACCTGCCGAAGGGAGACTGGGCGGAGCACGGCGGGCTCGCGCAGCGAATCACGCACGACGGGCCGCTCAACCTCGACAAGATCCTCGACTCGTCCAAGATCAGCGATCACTTCGCGATCGTGCCCACCGGCAATCCGCTCGAGGCGCACCTCGAGGGAGACGACGCGCGGGTGTTCGACCTCGTCGTCCGGCAGTTCCTGGCCAGTCTGATGGGCCCCGCCACCTGGGCCACGGTCGAGCGCCTGGTCGAGATCGATGTCGGCGAGATCCTCGGCGGGGGGCCGGCGATCTTCCGGACTACTGCCCGGAGCCTGGAGATCGCGGGATTCCTCGAGGCCCTCGGCCAGCACGCCGGCAAGGGCACCACCCTGCCCGCGCTCGCCCCTGGCGAGAACCAGGCCTCGGGGGTGCCCGCGCGGTGCGACAAGGCCGAGTCCGAAGAGAAGGAGACCAAGCCGCCGTCCCGCTACACCGAGGCTCAGCTCCTGCGCATGATGGAGACCGCCGGAGAGCAGCTCGATGACGACGATCTGTCCGATGCCATGAAGGATCGCGGGCTCGGCACGCCGGCCACCCGGGCTGACACGATCGAGGGCCTCGTCCGCAAGAGCTACGTCCTGCGCGTCGGCGGTAAGCTCGTCCCCTCTGCCAAGGCCATGCGCTTGATCGACGTGCTCGAGCGGGTCCACGCCGACGGCCTGGCCAGCCCGAAGCTGACCGGAGCATGGGAGTACGCGCTTCACGAGGTCGCCTCCGGGCAGCGGCCCAAGCGCGACGTGGAGCAGGAGCTCGTCGACTACACGAAGACGGTCACCGACATGCTCGTCGGCTTCCAGTACGAAGACCTCTACGCCGACGAAGGGCCCGTGGGAACCTGCCCCAACTGCGGCCACCAGGTCTTCGAGGACGCCCGAGGCTACCTCTGCGAGCGCAACACCGGCGTCGACACCGAGTGTGACTTCATCATGTGGAAGGAGCGGATGGGCCGCTACATCGATCGCCAGCTGGCGATCGAGCTGCTCGCCGCCGACGAGCATCGCGTGGGTCCGGTCGACTACTTCGTGGACCGGAGCGGCCGCTCGTTCCGCCAGGGCACCGTGACCGTGCTCAAGAAGTACAGCGAGTCGAAAGACAAGGAGACCTGGCAGCTCGACGTCGACTGGACGGGCGGCGGAGACACGGAGCCCGAGGAGGTCCTCGGCGAGACCTCGATGGCGTGCCCGTGGGAGCACGAGGGCGTCGAGAGCTGCGTGATCATGGAGACGACGCAGCGCTGGGTGTGCCGCGAGTTCCTCGAGGGTCGCGCCAAGAAGGGGCCGGAGCTGCCGAAGGAGGTCTGCAAGCGCGAGATGCAGTCCGAAGAGGCCGCCGCCTTCTTCGGGCCCGAGGGCAAGACGCCGATGCTCGACGACTTCATCTCGCGGTGGGAGAAGCCGTTCAAGGCCATGCTGTCGCGCCGGCCGCGGTCGGGGCGCTACCAGTTCGAGTTCCCCGAGCGCGAGCCCAAGAAGGGCGCGAAGAAGAGCGCCGAGAGCGACGAGGCGCCCAAGAAGTCTGGCGCCGCCAAGTCCCGCAAGTCCTCGACCAAGACCTCGAGCAGCGCTGGGTCCACCAAGAAGACGAAGTCGGCCTCGACCGGCCGCAAGCGCTCGGCGAGCAGCAAGAGCACCGCCAAGTCCCCGCCTGCCGAGACGCCCTCGCGCGCCAAGAGTGCACGCCGGCGGGCCGCCGCCAAGCGGGCGAAGTCCGGCACCTCCAGCGCGAGCACGGGCAGCAGCTCGTCGCCCGCGGCGGGCTCGACCTCGGCCGCCGAGTAGGGGCCCACCAGCAGGTTAAGGGGCCGCATCACCGCCGCTTCGCGGCCCTGCGGTCCCGCCGGCGTTCGCGCTGGTCCCGCTCGCGACCGAGAGCATGAACGTCCAAGAACTGTCGCCGGTCGACGGGGTCGCCGGCACCTCCTCCTACGTGGTCGTCGGCGACGATCTCCGACCCGTGGAAGGGCCTCGCGTGATCGTCATCGCGCGCATGCACGGCAACGAGCCGGTCGGCGACGACGTGCTCGCCTGGCTACGGGAGCACGTCGGGGAGCGGCTCGTTCGCGGCTCGCTCGTGCTGGTGCACGCCAACCAGGTCGCCACCCGGCTCGGCCTGCGGCACACGCCCGACGGCAGCGACCTCAACCGCCTGTGGGACGCCCAGAGCCTGGCGCGCCTCGCGACGGTTCCCGACCGCGACCGCAGCTACGAGGAGCGCCGCGCGCTGGAGCTCGCGCCCATCCTCCGCTCGGGCGACGCCGTGCTCGACCTGCACTCCACGAGCCGTCCGGCCCATCCCTTCCTCGTGTTTCGCGACGACCAGCGGCATGCCGCCATCGCCCAGCGGCTGGGGGTCGCCCGGCTCGTCACGGGGCTCCACGAGAACTCGATCCTCGACGGGGGCGTGGCCTCCAACGTGGGGCTGGCGCCGGCCGAGAAGGGGGCCACCCTGGGGTTCACCTTCGAGGCGGGCCACCACACCGACGAAGGCAACGCCCGACGAGCCCGCGACGTGGCCGAGCGCCTGCTCGTCGAGCTCGGGGTGTTCTCTGCCCCCGTGCGCCCGGCCCCACCCGTCCGCAGCATGATCTACGAGGTGGTCGACCGCTTCATCCAGGCGCTCGCGGCGACCGAGCCCTAGCGCTTCGTCGGCTACCTCGGCGGCGAGTCGGGTGCGGGGCGTCGTCGGGGGGCCCCCCGCAAGCTGCACTCGTTCGAGGAGATCGAAGCGGACGAGGTCGTGCTCCGCCGCGGGCGCAGCGAGGTCGTGCGCGCGCAGACGCCGTTCACCATGCTCATGCCGGCGCCCGACACGGATCCGGGCACGGACTTGTACTACGTCGCCCAGCCTCGCCACGGAGGCCTCGCCGAGGGGGTTCCCCGGACCGACGACGAGGCACGGCGCGAGGGGCTGGCGCTCGAGCGCATGCTCGACCTGCTGGCCGACGACGAGTTCGAGCGAGGAAGCACCTGGGTGGCGTTCCATCCCCAGCGGCTGTTCGACCTGTGCGCCAGCGTCGTCGGCCGCACCCTGCGCCTCGAGCCCGGGCACCCCCACCGCTGCATCACGGTGATGGGGCGAGGGGAGTCCGGGCGCGACGAGGCCGAGCGGCGGGCGGGGCTCCGCTACCGGCAGTCGATGCGCGTGGCCATCGCGGAGGGCCTGCCGGTCGAGCGCATCCAGCTGCTCCGGGGGGCCTCGCTGAGCTGGATCGACGCGATCACCAGTGACGGGCTGCTCGAGCTCCTCGGTCGGCGGGCCGAGCGCTGGGGAGCCGACTACCCGGGCCTCGTCATGCGGGTGTCCACGCGCCAGCCGCACACCGCGTCGCTCCTCGTGGCCGGGGACCTCGAGCACGCCATGGAGCAGGGAGACACCCGGCACGTCCGGGTGGCGCTGCTGATCGAGGCCGCCACGGTCGAGCCCGCAGGGGCGTCCGCGCGGGTCCAGGTGGTCCGCAGCGGCTTCGTCTCCTCCAGGCCGGAGGTCGTCCGCGCCGCCCATGCGCTCCTGCGGCAGATCCGCCGCGAGCACCGCTACGAGGTCAAGCACGGGGCCCTCCGCCACGAGCCAGGCCTGTCTGGGCTCGTCCGAGGAACCGACCACGCCCTCGAGGTCCGCGACGATCCGGAGGACCTCCTCACGCTGCGTCGCTCCCTGCTCCGGGCGCAGCTGCGGCTGTGGACGGACCAGCTCCTGCACGAGCTCACCGAGCCGGTCCCGCTGGCCCACGACGCCGCGCTCGGCCGGTGGCTCGCGCAGACCATGTCCAGCACGGGCATCCTCGACGCCGAGGCCCTGCGCGTGCTCGCCGTCCGGCCCCAGGGGTCGGGCTACGTCGCCGACCCGGCTCACGTGCTCCGCCTCTACGAGCGGGTCCACGAGGGGGCCGACGAACCAGAACCGGGGCTCGGCTTCGATCTCGGCGCGCTCCGCGGCGCGCAGCGCTGGATGGGGGACGCGCCCGCGTCGTCCCCGCCGCAGCCGCTCCTCGCGCGCGATCTCGATGCCGACTCGCTCGAGCGGTGGGTCGGGTGGAAGCGCTTCGTGCGCGGTGTCCAGGTCGTGCCGGGGAGCCGCGGCAAGGACATGGATCTGGCGTTCTCGGCGTCGGAGGTGCGGCGTCGCGTCGCCGAGTGGTTCCATGCCGCCATCGAGTTCGGCGCGGAGGCGCCCGGCGAGGTGATGGTGGTGATCGCGGGAGACGGCATGAACCCCGTGCGCGACCGCCTGAGCGACGCGTGGGGGCTGTTCGAGGCGCACCGCCGCTGCGTGCTCGATCCCAACGTGCACTACCTGCGGATCCAGCACGCCCAGGGCACGCACCTGTCCTGGATGAAGGACTTCCTGCACGCGCTGCACCAGCGGCCTCCGCAGGGCCACTCCGTGAGCCTGCAGTTCGAGGCCGAGCACGGGGCCAGCGTGAACGTGGTGCTGGTGCTCCAGCGCGACCCCGAGCATCCGGTGCCCCGGCGGGGATGGTCGCTCGACGGCTGGGATCTCCGCTGCTGCGGGGTCATCCTGTCGGACCTGGAGGCGAGCGAGGACTCGAGGCAGGTGGCCCAGTTCACCGACAGCCTCGACGGGAGCCTGGTCAACCAGGAGCTGCTGCACTTCGGCCGGGCCCACTGCGAGGGCCTGCTCAAGCAGGCCGGGGTACGCGTGCGGGCAGACCACGGCACGCCCGCTACCGAGGCCCTCGAGCAGTGCCTGGTCGATCAGATCACGCGATGGATCGAGCGGGTGCGGCTGTGGCAGCAGACGAGCCAGTCGGCTCCCCGCGATGTCGAGGGGCGCGGGCGGTGGGTCGCGCGGCGCCTCGGGCTGGCCGACGCCCGGCTCGCCCGCGCGCTCGCCCGGGAGATGGAGCGGGACACCCCGCCCCGGGTGGCGGCGGTGAGGCTGTGGGACTCGGTGCCTCCCTGGCCCGGCGCCGCCTTCGGGGAACCGCCCGCCGCAGGTGTGAGACACTAGCCCATGCGCTTCTTGATCGAAGACAAGCACGGGCGAGCGCTCCACGTCGAGGCGAGCGACTGGATGATGGCGATGGTGCGGGCTACCGCCGCCCTCGGCGCCGCCCCGACCGGGTTCGACTGTGAGCACCAGGGCGGCAACCGGGTGCGGGTCACGGATCCCCGCAGCGGGGAGTGGTGGCAGATCCGGGAAGATCCCGATCCGGAGGCCACGCTCGACATCCCCGACCAGGCGCCCGCGGTCGAGCCGGTCTCGGGTGGCAACCCCGTCATGCCGCCGCGCCCTCGCCGCTACCGGACCGGGGTTCGAAAGCCGCTGTGGGCGCCGGCCACCGCCTCCTCCGAGGCCCCTCCCGGGCCTCCGCCCGGGGCCCCGCCCAACCTCGACGAGCAGCTCGCCGAGGTGGCGTCCGGCATCCAGGGCGCGCCCGACGTCGTCGCGGCGGCCACCCGCACGCTGCAGTACGCGATGGGGCTCACCGGCGTCGAGGCGGGGAGCGTGCTCACCGCTCACGACGACGAGGGCTTCGCCTTCCTGGTGGTCGAGGGGGGCGCCGGCCCCTCGCTCGTCGGCCGCCGCGTCCCGTTCGGCTCCGGCATCGTGGGCGCCGCCTTCGACGCCGGGGTCACCATCCGGGTCGAGGACGTCTCGGCGGATCCCCGGCACCTTCAGGAGATCGACCAGGCCACCGGGTTCGTCACGCGCTCGCTGCTCTGCGTGCCCATCCGGTCGGAGGCGGGCTTCCACGGCGCGCTCGAGCTGCTCAACGCCACCCCCGGGAGCCTCCTGCCGTGGCACGTCGACGCGGTCGAGCAGCTCGCGGCGACCCTGGGAGAAGTACTCGCCCAGTAGCCCGGGGGGCGACAGCCCGATACCTGCTTCCGCCCTCAGCCTCCTGGAGGAGACGTGGACTGGTTCAGCACGACCGTGGATCTCGACGCCGCCCAGACGGCTTGGTTCGCGCAGGGCATGCGCCGGGTCGCCCAGGCCGACGGAGTCGTCCACGAGCGCGAGATGAACCTGATCGCCGCGTTCGGGGCGGACCTCGACGAGGCCCCCGGCACGAGCCCTCCCGACATGGCAGACGATGTGCGCACGGCCTACGTCCGCTCGTTGATCATGGTCGCCTTGGCCGATGGCGTGATCGGGGAGGCCGAGCTCGCCGCGATCCATGACCTCGCGGCGGAGGTCGGTGCGACCGAGGGCGCCGTCGATGCGGAGATCCTGACGGTCAAGCGCCGGTTCCTCGGGGTGTTCGCCGGCGTGAACGTGTTCCGCGACGCCGTCGTCCGCGTGGCCCAGGACCTCGGGCTGCCCGAGACGGAGGTCGACGCCCTGCGTCAGGAAGCATGACCGAGGAGGAGACGGTCGACGACCTGGTCGGGGACTGGTCGATCGTGCAGCTCCGGCGAGGCCACCGCTTCAGCACCGACGACCTCGCGACGGCCTGGCGCGCGTCGCTCGCCAAGCCGGACGCCATCACGCTGCTCGACCTCGGCTGCGGGATCGGCTCCGTGGGGCTCAGCACGCTCTACCGGCTCGGGCCTCGGGCCACCTTGGTGGGCGTCGAGGCGCAGGCGATCAGCGTCGGCCTGCTCCAGAAGACGATCGCGCGCAACCGCCTCGGGGACCGCGTGCGCGTGGTCCACGGAGACCTCCGGGATCCCGGAGTGCTGCCCGGCGGCCCGCGCTTCGAGCTGATCACCGGGTCTCCGCCCTACGTGCCCGTCGGCACCGGCCTCGTCTCCCCGCACCCCCAGCGAGCGGGCGCGCGCATCGAGCTCCGGGGCTCCGTCTACGACTACTGTGAGGCGGCGCGCCGGTTCCTGGCGCCCGGCGGACGGTTCTGCTTCGTCATGCTCGCCGCGGATCCGCGCACCGAGGACGCGCCGCGGGCGAAGGGCCTGGCGGTGGTCGAGCGCTGGGACTTCGTGTTCGGCGCCGGCCGGGAGCCCCACATCTGCACGATGGTGTGCGCCCACGCGGACGAGGTCGAGCAGGACGTCGCGGGCGGCCGCCGGGTCCACGGGCGCCTCGTGATCCGCGGCCCCGACGGCGCCTGGACCGACGAGTATCGCGCGTTCCAGCGCGCGATGGGGCGCCGACACCCCCGGTGAGGGACCCCTCGCGCCCGTGGCGCGTGTATCCGCCGGGGAAACGAAACCCCCCGGGCGGGCCCCTCGGTTCGTCCGAGCACGGCTACAATGGCGCCTCCCGCCCAGAGGACCCCATGTCGCGATTGCTCCCTCTGTGTGCCGCGCTCGTGCTGGCCTGCCGCGGCGACACCCCTCCCGAAGTCGAGGCGCGCCCCGGGCCCGGCGAGACGACCGTCGAGAGTCCGCCTCCGTCGTCGACGCGACTCGCCCCCGTGGATCGGCTGGTCCGGGCCTCGATGACGCTGCGGGGCCTGCGGCCGTCGGCGGCCGACGTGACCGCGGTGGTCGACGACCCGTCGGCCCTCGCGGACATCGTCGAGCGCTACCTGGCGGACCCCGCGTTCGGCGAGGTGATCCGCGACATGCACCACGAGCAGCTGCTCATGCGCTCGGAGGACGTCGAGCTGCCCGCGCTCGGGCCGCTCACCGGCACCCCCGTGCCGGAGATCCATCGCGCGATCGTCGAGGAGCCGCTCGCCCTCGTCGAGGAGATCGTCACCTCGGGCGAGCCCTACTCGGCCGTGGTCACCGCGGACTACACCATGGCGGATCCGACCTCCGCCCAGCTCTGGGGCCACGCCGACTACTCGCCGCGGGGCGGCGAGGGCTGGCAGCGCGTCTCGATGGCTGACGACCGCCCCGCTGCCGGCATCCTCTCCTCGACCGGGCTGTGGGTGCGGCACCCCTCGAACGGCCGCAACCACCACCGGGCGCGCGCCGCCATGGTGTCGCGCACGCTGCTCTGCTACGACTTCCTCGCCGCCGACGTGCCGATCGACGGCTCGGTCGACCTCACCGACGACGCCGCCGTGGCGGACGCGCTCAACACCAACCCGGGCTGCGTCGCCTGCCACGAGAACCTCGACCCGCTCGCGTCCGCGCTCTTTGGGCTTCGCGAGACGCTGAACTCGCGGGAGGTCGCCTACGCCTACGAGGTCGGCTGTGCCTCGGAGCGGCGCGGCGCGGCCGCGTGCTACCCGATCGCGCTGTTCACGCCGGAGCGGGCCAACACCTGGGAGCGCCTCGGCATGCGGGCGCCCGGCCTCTTCGGGGAGCCGGTCGCGGATCTCGGCGAGCTCGGGCAGGCCATCGCCGACCACCCGCAGTTCCCGGCCTGCACGGTGCGCCGGTTCTTCGGCTGGTTCGCCCAGGTGCCTCCGGCCGACGTCGACGCCGAGGTGCTCGACGACCACCTCGCGGCGTTCGAGAAGGGCGGGCTCGACGCGCGGCAGCTGGCCAAGGATCTGGTCCTCTCGGACCGCTTCATGGACGACGCCGCGGTGGGGCTGCTCACGGTCCGGCCGGAGCAGTACGCGCGCCTGATCGAGCAGCTCACGGGGTTCCGCTGGCAGCAGCAGATCGCCCGCGGCGGCGAGATCTACGACCTTGCCCGCACCGACCGGTACGGCTTCCGCAGCATGTCCGGCGGCCTCGATGGCATCGTGGTCACCGAGCCGACCCACCAGATGACGCCCGTGAAGGCGCTGACCGTGTCGACGATGGCGACCGAGGCGGCCGCCTGGGTGGTGCGCGAGGATCTCTCGGGCCGCCTGCCCCGGCTGCTGCGCGTGCCCGGGGTGGCCACGACCGCGACCGACGAGGTCGTCCGCCAGCAGCTCGTGGAGCTGTACCTCGACGTGCTGTCGCTCCCCGTGCAGGCCTCGAGCCCCGAGGTCGACGCCGCCGCAGCCCTGTTCTTCGACACCTACGAGGCCAGCGGGGACCTGCCCGGGGCCTGGACCCTGACCCTCTCGGCGCTGCTCCAGGATCCGCGCCTGATGCACTACTGAGGAGCCTCCGATGTCGTTCTCCCGTCGAAGCATCCTCCGCGGGGTCGCGGCCTCCGCGCTCGCGTCGCCGCTCGCCCTCCCGCTGCTCGCCCGGAGCGCCGAGCGGGCCTCCCGAAAGCGCCTGGTCGTCGTGTTCGTGCAGGGCGGGTGGGACCCGACCTTCACCATCGACCCCAAGATCGGCCTGTCGACCATCGACGGTCCCGAGCTCGACGAAGACCCGAAGAACCCCGACGACCGCGAGGCGATCCAGACGTTCGGGGCGTCCCCGGTCGCCGTCAACCCGGTCAAGCGACCGGAGGTGACCTCGTTCTTCGAGGCCTGGGGCGCGCAGACCGCGATCGTCAACGGGATCTGGACCGGCAGCATCGCCCACCAGGAGTGCGCCTTCCGCATGCTCACCGGCTCGCGCCGGCAGGGCTCGCCCGATCTCGCCGCGATTGGGGGCTACTCCCTGGGCGGCGACACCCCGATTCCCTACCTGGCGCTCGGCGGCACGAGCTACGTCGGCCCCCTCGGCGCCTATGCGGGCCGCACGGGGCAGGTCAGCCAGCTCCGCACACTGGTGGATCCGGCCACGACCTACACGCCGCCGGCGGACTTCCCCTTCCGGGCGTACCCGCAGGCCGTCCCCACGGCAGACGACCGCGACCGCGTCGAGCAGTTCCTCGCGTCGCGGTCGGCCGCCCTCCGCGCCGAGCGCGGCGGCTCCCCCCACGCAGACGCTCGCCTCGACGCCTACGACGAGTCGCTCACGCGGTCGCGCGACCTGCTCGCCGACGGCCCCGCAGTGGCCGAGACCCTGTTCCGCACGCGGGGGAACTTCGAGGGGCGGATCGAGTCCGCCGTCGCCTCGCTCGTCGGGGGCGTATGCCACACCGTCTCGCTCGACAGCGGGCTTCCGTGGGACACCCACCAGAACAACGCGCTGCAGCACGTGTACCACAACCAGCTGTTCGGCGGCCTCGGCTACCTCATGCAGCGCCTGCAGGAGGAGTCCCTGCTCGACGACACGGTGGTGTGGGTGTTCTCCGAGATGATGCGGACCCCGAAGTACAACGACAACGGCGGCAAGGACCACTGGAACGTCACGAGCGGCATGGTCCTCGGCGGCGGCGTGCGCGGCGGCGTCACGCTCGGCGCGACCGACGACTACCAGGGCGCGCGGCCCGTGGCGGTGGCGTCGGGGGAGCTGTGGGACAAGGGGCCGGTGCTCCGCTACGACCACGTGGCGGCGGGCATCCTGCAGCTCCTGGACGTCGACCCGGAGGCGTGGCTGGCCGGTGTGGAGCCGCTCGGCGGCCTGCAGGCGGCAGGGTAGGGCGCTCGCCGCCCGGGCGCCTCGTCAGGAGACGGCCTGCCCCGACAGCTGCAGGTTCATGCGCCGCAGGCGCTGGCCCAGCGTGGCGATCAGCTTCCATAGCACCAGGTTGCCGAGCGCCGGCTCGACCTGGCAGTACTCGCGGAGCGCCGCGCGCTCGACGGTGAGCAGGTGGCCGTAGCCCTTGGCGATCACCGTGGCGGAGCGCGGATCGCTGCCGACCAGCGCGAGCTCCCCGAAGTGCTCGCCCTCGCGCAGCACTGCCACCTCGTGGCCCTTGACCTGGACCGACACCTCGCCTTGGACCACGACGTATAGCGTGTCGCCGACCTCGCCCTCGCGCATGATCACGTCGCTCGGGCTGACGAACAGCTCGTTGACGACGCGGCCGAAGCGCAGCCGGGCGTTGAAGGGGAGATCCTCGAACAGGAAGAGGTTCTCCATGGCCTTCGCGCGGGCCGCGACGGCCTCGGCCTCGAGCACGGCCTCCGGCTCAATCGCGACGACCGTGATGTTGTCGCGCCCTCCCTCGTGGAGCGCGGCCTGCACCAGGTCGTCGACCGCGCGATTCACGCTGTCCTGCGACATCATGGCCAGGATCTCATCGGGCTCGACCATGTCGGACAGTCCATCGGTGCACAGGAGCAGCCGGTCGCCGTCGATGAGCTCGACGTGGAGTGTGTCGCACCGAACGGTGGGGTACAGCCCGACTGCCCGGGTGATCACGTTCCGGTAGCGACTGTTGGCCGCATCCTCCCGGGTCATCGCCCCCGTTCGGATCAGCTCGTTCACCATCGAGTGGTCCTCGGAGAGCTGGCGCAGCTCTCCGTTGCGGACCAGGTAGGCCCGGGAGTCGCCCACGTGGACGACGAAGCCGGCGCCCCCGCCGACGACCGCCGCGACCAGGGTGGTCGTCATGCCCTGGCGGCCGGTGGCCGAGGCGGCCTCGTAGACGCGGCGCGAGGCTGCGTTGGCGGCCTGGTCGAGGAGCTGCAGGACCGTGTTGCGGGTGTCGCGGTTCGCGTCGGCGGCGAACGCGTCGACCGCCTCCTTCAGGTGCGGCGCGAAGCCCTGGAAGGTGTTCACGGTGATCGCGCTGGCGAGCTCGCCGGCCTTGCGCCCCCCGACCCCGTCGGCCACCACGAAGACGCCGAACTCCTCGGCGGCCAGCAGGGAGTCTTCGTTGTGCTTGCGCTTGAGGCCGACATCGGTGCGCGCGTGGAACTTCAGCATGGCACAGGCCTAATCACTTGGCCTGCCGGGCGCTGCACGGCGGCGGCCTCACTGCACGGTGAGGGAGTGGCGCTGCTCGAGCACGGCGGGGCCCGAGGGCTCTCCGTACAGCGTGGGAACCAGGCGAACGACGAGCTCCCAGGTGCCGGGGGGCTGATCTGGCCCGAGCGGCACCGACCAGGGCCACGAGCGGCTCTCGCCCGCCTGCAGGCGGGTGTCCTCGGTGGTCGCCCACGGGGGAGCGGCCTCGAGCGTGCGCGCGAGATCCGCGCGAAAGGCCCCCTCGAGAGGCTCCCCTGACGGAGGATGGACCTCGGCTACCAGGCGAAGCCCGCCGAACGGCGTGCCCGAGGGCACGGCGTGGCCCGCCCCCGTGTTCTGCAGGAGTAGCTGCACATCGAGCGCGTCGCCGCCTCGCACCACGGTTCGCGACGACAGGTCCACGAGGAGGCTGACCGCGCGGCTCGGCGCCACCTCGAAGCCGTGACCGCCCTGTGCGCTGCGGTGGCAGTCTACGCAGCTCACGCCCGCCTCGGCCCACGCGGAGCGCTCCCACTCGCCGTAGGTGTCGTACAGCGGCACGTCGGCGCCGGGCCACGTGAGCTGGTGGCAGGACGCACACGTCTGGGCGTCGGCGAGATCTGGGGCGTGGGCCACGATGTGCGGCCCAATCCCCCGGGCGGCCGCCTCCGTGCCGACGGCGACGCGGCCCTCGCGCACGTGACAGGCCGCGCAGGTCACCGCCTCGGAGCGCAGCGTGGCGCTCCACGCGTCGGAAGCGGGGCTCGCGTGGTCGGGGGACCACACCGGGGCCTCCTCGTGCTGGGACGCCAGCGGGAGGTGGCAGGACTGGCACGCGGTGATCCCGGTCTGCTCCACGATCCTCGCGAGAGCGGGGGAGGGCCCCCGGGCGTGCGCGCCGCCGCGCCAGCTCTCGTAGGCGTCGGGGTGGCACGCGTGGCATCCCTGGGCGCTGACGTTGGCCAGCCCCTCGGGGGGACGGCCGAGGTCGAGCGGCAGCGTGCCCGGGAACAGCGGACCGTCGAGCGTCGGCGTGGGGGGCGCCGGGGCGGGCTCGACCTCGGCGACGGGCGGGGCCGCCTCCTCCTCGGGCGCCTTCTTCCGGAGGAAGGGCAGCCGCAGAGGCGCGGCGTGGGCCGTGGCCAGGGTGTAGGCCGCGAACAGGACTGCGCTAGAAATCGACGACCTCCGGGTGATCCCCGCGCGGCTGCGGCGGGACGATCACGCGGGCCCCGTTGGGCCCGTACAGCTGGACGTACCTGGCGTACCCCTCGGTCACCTTCTTGACGTACCGGCGGGTCTCGCGGAACGGAATGTGCTCCACGAAGGCGTCCATCGGCAGGTCCGCCCCGGTGCTGGAGAGCCAGGCGGAGACGTTGAAGGGGCCGCCGTTGTAGGACGCCACCGCGAGCGGGAAGGCGCCCTCGAAGCGCTCGAGCAGCAGACCCAGGTAGCGGATGCCGTAGCGGATGCTCAGCTCCGGATCCACCAGGTCCCCCGCCGTGAACTCGACGTCGTCGGCGAGATCGGCGAGCAGGTGCCCGGTGCGCGGCATGATCTGCATGGCGCCGCGGGCGCCCACCCGCGAGACGGCGGTGGCCCGGTAGGTCGACTCCTGGCGCATGAGCCCCAGGATCAGGAAGGGGTCGACGTGGTGGCGCCGGCTCGCCTGCCACACCACGTGGTCGTGGGCCACCGGATAGGCCAGGCGCCAGGCGTGGAGCACGGTCTCGGGGCGGTCCTGCTCCTCCCACCAGCGGTGGCTGAACCGGGACGCGTGGTGGTGGTCGCGCGCGGCGAAGAAGAGCTCGCGCCAGTCCGCGGTGCTCATGCGCCGGACCCGCCGCGCCGTGCGCCGACGCCGGCGATAGTCGCGGCGCCACTGCTCGTACCACTCGGAGAACAGGGGCCCCGACAAGTCGTACAGGCCTGCCTCGGCGAGGTCGTGGATGGCGCGGAGCTCGGGCCAGTAGCCCGCGAACCGCTCGGTGAAGCGGCCCAGCGCGGCCAGGCCGGCGTCGGGGTCCCACAGGGGGCCCTCGACGTAGGAGCGGGGCGGGACGCGCTCGGGCGCGAGCAAGGCGATCGCGGCCGGGGCCCCCGAGGCGGGGGCGGCGTCGGGGCGGGCCCACGGCCAGGCCAGGGAGGTTGCGGCCACGCGGCGGGACGGCAGCGTGGGGACGTGGAGGGGCGAGGTGGGAATCCGCACGGGCGGGGCCGCCCGAGGCCCCGCCGCCGACGCGGCGCGGGAGAGCGGCGCCACCGTCTCGGGGGCGCGTGGGCCGGCCCACCGCCCGGCCCGCACCAACGGCGCCATCACCGGGGCGTCAGCGGCGTGCTGGCGGACGAGCACCGCGTACCAGGAGTGGGGATCATGCTCGAGGATCCAGGCGCGATCGGCGGTGGCGTCGGCGTCTCGCGAGAGAAGCTCGTAGGCGCGCGCGCGCCAGTAGCGCGCCTCGACGCGCCAGGAGCGGTCGTGCTCGACGATGATCGACAGGCGCTCCGCCGCCTCCTCGGCGTCTCCGGACATGAGGGTGGCGAAGGCAGCGTAGAACCGGTTGCGGCGCCCCGTCCACCCCCCCCGACGGGCGACGTGGTCGAACTGCTCGCGGGCATCGTCGTAGCGGCCGGCGAGCATCATGATGCGCCCAACGTCCTCGTGGGAGTGCTTCCACGGGGACTCCCCGGCGTGGGCGCGCTGCATCTGCAGCGCGAGCTCCGCGGCCTCGGCGGCGCGCCCGCCCCGGAAGAGCACCCGGTACTGGCTCCAGGCCCTCCGCGGCTCCCTCGTCTCGGCGTACTGGCGGGCGTATTCCTCGGCGAGCCAGTCCCACCGGTGGGTTCGCCACGCGAAGCGCTCTCCCTCCTCCTCGACGAACGCGGCGAGGACCGGGTCGTCGTCAGCGCGCGCGGCCAGCTCGGCGAAGACCTCCCACGCGGCATCGCGACGACGGGCGTCCCGCAGGGACACCGCCCGCCGGATGCGCGCCGCGCGGTCCTCGGGGATCGTCGCCTGCGCGTGGCCGTCCTCTCGCAGCGTGGCCAGCCAGGCCTCCGCGACCCGCCCGGCGAGGGGCGCCTCGTGGTCGACCACGAGCTCCCGCAGCACGTCGATCGCGGGCTGCGGCGTGCCCTCGGCGATCCAGCGTCGGGCCAGCCGGAGTTCGATCTGCTCGGAGATCTGGCCGAGGCGATTCTCCTGGTCGTAGGCGGTGGCGGCTTGCCGGGCGGCGGCAGCGTCGCCCTGCGCGGCGTGGGCCATCGCCAGGAGGCGCTGGCAGTCTCCGCGGTGGACGCCGTGCGGCCACTCCTCGAGGTAGGAGGCGCACGCGCCGACGGCGGCGGTCGGCCGGCCGCGGAGGAGGTCCTGCTCGGCGGCGAAGTAGGTGCCCCACGGGGTCAGCGGACCGGGGGTGTCGCGGACGGTGGCGAACGCCTCGTTGGCGAGGTTGTGCTGGCCGTGCTCGCGGCGGAGCAGACCGACGACCATGGCCGCAGCCGCGGTCTGGCGAGGGGCCTCGGGGTCCGGGCCGCTCGCGAGCAGGGACGCCAGGCGCAGCGCGTCGCTGCGCTGTCCGAGCTCGAGCGCCTCCCGCACGAGGGCCAGCGACGCGGTCTCCGGGTCGGGAGCCGCGGCGAGGTGAGCGGGCGGCGCGTCGAGCACGAGCCCCGGCGCGGACGCCTGGCCGGTCGGGACGAGCCCTGCGAGAAGGGCCGTCGTGGCCACCATGATCATCGAGAGGTCAGCCTCCGTATCGCAACGACCCGTCGCATCGGCCCGACCGCCGAGTGGTTCCACCTCCCTGCGGTGTCACGACGACGGGCCTCCAGTACGCAGCGCAGAGTTCGAGCATAGCGCGCTGCGGGGCTCCTGCGCCCAACCTCGAGATGCGTACCTCAGCCAGGCTCGGGGGGCGGTCCACCACCGGAGGTGGAGCGGCTGTGCCGGCCTGGAGACGCGCCTCGGCCGAACCGGCCACCCCGGATCCGCGCTCCCTCGACGCCTTTGCCCGGGGCGCGCAGGGTCCTGCACAGGGTTGCACGATACCCAGGTCCGGGTGGCTCGGGTATGTCTGGGAACGACGGGGAGGCTTCTTGGCGCGTGACTCCTGGGTACGGCGCATCCTGCTCGGCCGGCGCGACGGGGTGCGCGCCTGGCTGCGACAGCAGACCGGGGTGCTCGCCTGGCTTGACGAGACGGACGAGGCGGCTGGCGAGCTGCGTGACGAGCCCACGGAGGGGCCGGGCACGCCTGCCCCGTCCCCGACTCCCGGTGCGGGGGCCGCGTCCGGGCGCGACGGGTGGGTGCGCGTGCTCGATGCGGAGCGAGATCCCCCTTGAATCTCTCG
>CAYMSU010000077.1:0-16582 GCA_964393165.1 uncultured Enterobacteriaceae bacterium | reverse complement strand
CTGCGAGCGCGCGCGAGGAGCCTGCGATCCCGGTGGCGCGACTCGCGCGGTGGGGCTGTGCGGCCGCTCTGGCGGTCGGCCTCGCGGTGATGGGATCCGTGGTCACCGCTGCGGTCGTGCTCATGTCGACGGGCGCGTTCGACGCCGACGCGGACTCCGCGGGCACGACCGAGGGCGCGGCAGCGGCGGCCGAGGCGCCCGCGCCGGCCGACGCCGGGCTCGTGCCCGCCTCGGCCGCCCCTGCCCCTCTGCCGCGTGCGGTCGAGGTGCCGAGGCCCGCGCCCGCGCCTGCCCCCCCCGCGGTGATCATCGCGCCCCCCGCCCCCCCGGCGGCGGCAGAGCCCGGCGAGGCGCCCCCGGTGGAGGGCGCAGCCGAAGGTGCGGAGGGGGCGCTCGAGGAAGGGGCGGAGGGCGCCGAAGAGGCGCCGGTGGCCGACGCCTGGGCCGATCTCGTCAAGGCCACGCGACCCTCCGAGGGCAGCGCGGCTGGGGAGGGAAGCGCACGCGGTGTGGAACCCGCCGCCCAGCGATCCGTCAGCTTCCACAGCTACCCCCCGGGGGCTGAGGTCCGGGTGATCGGGGGCACCGTCCTCGGGATCACGGGCCCGCTGCTGGTGCGCCTCGACGAGGGCCGCACCTACGAGATCCGGATGGTCCACGAAGGCGTCTCGAGCACCCCCCGGCGGGTCACGGTCGGCAAGAACAAGCCGAACGCCTATGTCTGGACGAAGGACTCCGACGAGTGGGGAGCGACGTTCGCGCGCTAGCCGCGGTCCCGATAGAATCGCGCCGCCGGAGGATGGGCCGAAATGGACAAGTGGTGGCAGGGTGCCCGGGTGAGCGTGCTCGTGGGCTGCGGACTCCTCGCGGGGCTCGTGGGGTCCTCGGAGGCGCTCGCCCAGTCGGGCGCGCGGAGGGTGGCGCTGGTGATCGGCAACGCACGGTACCAGCACGCCGACGTGCTCCCCAGCGCTGCGAGAGACGCCCAGCGGGTGGCTTCTGCCCTCGAGGGCCTCGACTTCCAGGTGGCCCTGCTCGAGAACGTGCCCCAGTCGCAGCTGGCCGGCGCGATCACGGCCTTCCAGGGTGCCAAGAAGCTGGCGGAGGTCGCGCTCTTCTACTACAGCGGGCGCGCGGTGCAGGTCGACGGCAAGAACTACCTCGTGCCGATCGACGCCGAGCTCGCCACAGCCTCTGCCGTCGACACCCAGGGCGTCGACACCGCGGCGCTCGTTGCGCCGCTCCCCGAGGGGGGGCCCGCGCTCAACGTGGTCCTCCTCGACGCGAACCACCAGAACCCGTGGGCGCCCGGATGGCCGGTCCGGTCCCGAGCGTGGGTGCCTCGCGGGCTGTCCGAGATCGCCCCCACCACGCCCGGCACCGTCGTGGGCTACTCCGCCGCGCCGTCCACGGCGGAGGCCGACCCCGGCGCCTGGGCCGACGCGCTGATCCGCCAGCTGCAGCGGCCCTGCTTCTCCGTGGGCACGGCCCTCGAGCTCGCGAGCGACGAGGTGGCGGCGCGCACGTCCGAGGCGCAGGCGCCCTGGGTCTACACCCATCGGGCGCCGGAGACCTCCGTGGCGCAGGCGAGCTGCGATGCCGACCTCGTGCCCATGCTGATGAACACCGTGCCCCAGCGGGATCCGTCGGAGCCCGAGGAGGCCGGTGGGCTGGTGCTCAACGCCAAGGGCAAGCCCCCCGCGAAGTTCGTCGACCAAGTCCTGACCTACACGAAGGACGTGTCGGTGGTTCTTCAGCCTCCGGTGAGCCTGCCGAGCCCCGCGGCGGGCAGCTTCGTGCGCCCGTATGCTCCCAAGCGAAGTGAGGACATCGATGAGCAGCGGATCGGCACCTACGACACGATCAAGAGTAGCTGCTCCCGCCACCTGATCTTCGCCGACCAGGAGCTCGCCTCGCCCGACACGTACGAGGCACTGGTCACCCTCCCCTCGGGCATCGCCGAGGGCTTCGACGTTCCCGTGCCGAACCTCGGCGGGGCCGCGCGCCATCGCGCGATCGCGGGCCTGCAGTACGAGGTCATGGGCAAGCGGGTGCTCGTGGGGGGCCAGGAGGCGCTCGCCAGGTGCTGCCTGCAGCGGCCGGCGGAGTGCAGCGAGGAGATCATCAGCGAGTGGTGGCAGGGGGTCGGCCGCATCTACCAGATCAACGCGTCGAAGGCGGGCGTGAAGTACCTCGCGGGCGCGCTCGAGGAGGCAAAGGGAGCACTCCATGCGAAGGTCCGGGAGGGCATGGTCTTGAACAACGAGTGGCGGGCGCCGGCGTACTTCGCCTACGAGGTCCAGCGCCTCGTGCTGCCCCGGTGCTCGGAGTACCTCGACGCCGCGGTCCGTCCGAGCTCGGACCTGGTGTTCGCGGGCACCTCGCAGCAGGTCGGCGACGAGACCGAGGCTCGGCAGGGCGCAGCACGCGACGCCGAGCTGCGGCTCGTGGACATGCTCACGCGAGACCACGGGGTGCGCCCGGGGCGGGCCACGACCGTCGCTGCCGCGCTGATCACCGACGTCTTCGAGACCTTCATCTGCGTCGACGAGAACCTCGCCGGGCCTGCCCCCCTGTTCCAGGGACAGGCGCGCATGACCGTCGCGAAGGAACGCTTCCAAGCATCGCTCGCCGAGATCATGGGGCCCAACCGCCCGTAGGCTCCGCCGCCGTCCTCGGCTCACCAGGGGAGACACGCCCATGTGGCTACTGATCGCGCTTGCATCGATGGGAACTGCCAAGGAGCTGGACTGTCCGGCCGAGCTGGAGCAGTTCAAGGCCCACATCGGCTACGGCACAGGCAAGCGGCGGGTGGAGGCCCTCCAGGAGGCCAAGGCAGATGCCGAGCGCGCCGCCCGCGAGTCCGTGTGCTACGGCGTGGGCCGGAGTCGGCGGTGTGACTCCGCCTTCGCCGATCTCGTGCCGCTCGCCGAGCACGACGTGATCCGGGAGAACCGCCTGTACCAGGCCTGCTACGCGGTGGCCTCGGACTGGGACAAGATCATCGACATCGACCGCGACATGAAGCAGCTTCGGCGGAACCTTTCGAACTTCGGGCGCCGCGCGGCGGAGACCGCGAGCGACACCCCGGTCTACGTCAACGGGCCGAAGTGGGCGTCGGGCTGTGCGCTCGGCTCGGTGTTCGACCAGATCAAGGAGCAGGTGATGGCCGAGCTCCCTTCGGTCCTGGAGTACCACGAGTTCGACCCCACCCGGCACGCCGAGCTCCGCCTCAAGGTCGTCATGGGTCAGGAGGACTCGCAGCTCAACGGGCGGATCAAGCTTCCCCGAGAAGAGGGGGCGGCCCCCGTGCCCGGCGTCGTGTGGCCCTCGGACCTGCTCGACGACAAGCCGCAGGACTCCCAGATGTGCCTGACCGACGACCGCGTGGGGGTCTCCGAGGGGCAGAAGCAGAGCGACGAGGGCCTCAAGGTCTCGGTGTCGCTCGATCCCACGAAGACGCTGTTCTGCGCCGGAGAGGAAGCGCTCGTGCGCGTCGAGACGAACCAACCCGCGCGCGGCCGGCTGCTCACCGCCGACCGCGAGGGGACCGTCATCCAGGTCTGGCCGTCGGCGGGGGAAGACGACCTGCTCAACCCCGCGAAGCCGCTCACGCTCGGGATCTCGATGCTGCTGGGCGAGGATCTGGGCCAGGAGCGGCTGATGATGGTGGCCGTGCCCGCGGGCTCGAGCCTCGGTAGCCTCGGAAAGAGCCAGCGCTCGTGCCGGGCCCCGGAGCCCTGGCAGAAGCGGCTGCTTCCCCCGGGCGCCGCCGTGGACTCGCTTGCCTTCCAGGTCACAGAGGATCCCCGCGCCTGCAAGGTCGACGTGGCGATCAACCAGAAGGCGAAGGAGCAGCTGGACAAGGCGCTCGCGAACCTCTCCCGCTGCTGGTAGCGGTGCGGGGATGAATGCGCACGGTCCGTGCTGGACATCGGGAGTCGCTGGACCGATGTGCCCCGCGTGGACCCCACGCGCCGAGATGCCCCGAAGGCACCTGTCGAGGATCTGGCCGCTGCGCTCCGGCGAACCAGCCTTCGGCTGATCACGAAGCTCCTCGCCGGCATGCTGGCCGTTGGCACGCTGCTCGGGCTGCATCCGCTGCTCACCGGTACGGATCCCATGGCCTTCTTCTCGCCGTGCGCCGCGTGGGTCCTGGCGGCCGTGGCGGCCGTCGACGCACAGCGCGGACGGGAGCGGCGGGCGCGTACGCTGTTCGCGCTCTGCCTCGTCAGCTACATCGCGGTGCTCATGGTCTTCGCGCCGCCAATCCTCAAGCTCACGCTAGGCTTTCCGCTCGCGTGCCTCACCGTGTTCCTCTTCCACCTCGTGTTCCCCCCGGAGCCGGCCACCCGGCTCGGGAACGCGATCCTGGGCACCGTCGTGGTCGGCTACGTGGCCTACGCGGCCGTGGACTTCGGAAGATTCCTCCACTGGCGCGTCCTGACCAGCTTCGCGGCGCAGACCCTCGCCCTCGTCTTCAGCAACTTCGTCCTCGGTCGGCTGGGGAGCGGGTGGGTGGAGGCGCTGGCGGAGGCGCGTCAGGCCAGGGCCCAGCTCTCGGCTGCCTATGAGCTCGCGCTCCAGGCGAGCAAGGCCAAGAGCACGTTCCTGGCTTCGATGTCCCACGAGCTACGCACGCCGCTCAACGCCGTGATCGGCTACGCGGAGCTCGCCGAGGACGATCTGGTGGATCTCGGCACCGCCCACCACGAGGACCTGCAGCGGATCCAGCGCGCGGGCAAGCACCTGCTCGACCTCGTGAACCAGGTGCTCGACCTCTCCCGGATCGAGGCTGGGAAGATCGAGCTCGACCGCACGCCGGTGAACCTCGGGGACCTTGCCCGAGAGGTGTGCGACACCCTGCGTCCGCAGATCCAGCGGAACCGGAACCGCCTCGTGGTGCGCGTCGCCGACGTCCCTCAGATCTCGCTCGACGCGCTGCGGGCCCGCCAGATCGTCACCAACCTCGTCGGCAACGCCGCCAAGTTCACCCAGGACGGCACGATCGACGTGGCCGTGGAGACTCGCGACGATGGAGTGGCGGTCGTCGTGACGGACGACGGGCCGGGAATCCCCGCGGACGGCGTCGACAAGATCTTCGCCCCGTTCGAGCAGGCGACGAGCACCATCCAGCGGACCCACGGAGGCACCGGCCTGGGGCTCGCGATCAGTCGGCAGCTGGCGCACGAGATGGGGGGCGCGCTGTCGGCGCGAAGCGCCATCGGCGAGGGGGCGTCGTTCACGCTGTACTTCCCGACCAACCCCGAGGCCAAGCAGCTCGATCTGCCGTCGGCGGCCTGACCCGTGGCCAGGTCTGGTACGGTACACGGCACGATGCGGCAGACGACCACGGAGCACGAGCTCCTGCGCCCGGGCCACGACGCGGCCGATGCGGCCCGGCTTGCCGAGCTGCGCGCCGAAGGAGCGGTCTGGCGGGAGCACGACCTCGTGGCCAGCCAGCTCGAGGAGCTGATCGACATCCGCCTGGGAGGCCAGGGCGAGGGCGCCAGCCCGGCGGAGCGGGCGGCGGCCCAGGAGGCGCTGCTCGAGGGGGTCGCGGCCGAGGCGCTGGCCACCTGGGTGTGGTACCCGTGGTCGGGTCGGCTGCTGCACATCCTGCGCGAAAACCTCTTCCGCGAGCTCCGCGCGGCGCGCAACCGCGACAAGATCACCGTCGACGAGCAGCGCCGGCTCCGCGGGGCGACCATCGGCATCGTGGGGCTGTCCGTGGGGAATGCAGTGGCGGTCACCCTGGCCCAGGAGGGGGTCGGGGGCCGGCTGATCCTGGCCGACTTCGACACCCTGTCGACCGCCAACCTCAACCGGGTGCGGGCGCCGCTGCACGACGTCGGGCTGCCGAAGACGGTGGTCGCAGCTCGACAGCTCGCTGAGATCGACCCCTTCCTCGAGGTCCGCTGCCTGCCAGAGGGGCTCACCGAGGGCAACCTGGCGGCGTTCGTGGAGGCCTCCGACGTCGTCGTCGACGAGTGCGACGACCTGGCCATGAAGGTCCGCCTGCGGCTCGTCGCGCGGGCCCGGCGGCGCCCGGTGCTGATGGAGACCAGCGACCGGGGCAAGCTGGACATCGAGCGCTTCGACCAGGAGCCCGACCGGCCGCTGCTCCACGGTCGGCTGGCGACCCTCGAGCCGGAGCGGCTCGTGGACCTCGACGACGACGAGAAGGTGGCCCTCGTCGCGCAGACCGTGGGCTACGACCTGACCACGCGGGCGGCGGCGTCCCTGCTCGAGATCGGCGAGACGCTGGCGACCTGGCCCCAGCTCGCGTCCGACGTGGCCCACGGTGGCGCGTCGGTGTGCGCCGCGGCCCGGCGGCTGATCCTCGGGCAGCCGCTGCCGTCGGGTCGTCGCGTGATCGACATGGCCGCGATCCTCGCGGAGGCCCCCGACGACGCCTTGCCCTCAGCGCCGGTGCGCGGGCTTCGGGCGCTCCCGCCGCCGCCGCCGCCGCTGTCCGAGCTCCAGCAGGTGATGATCGAGGCCGCGGTGCGGGCTCCCTCGGGCGGCAACGCCCAGCCGTGGTGGTTCGCGCCGCTTCCCGACGACGGCCTCGAGGTCGGCCACGATCCGTCGCGATCCGCGCCGCTGCTCGATCGCGACGGGCTTGCGGGGCTGCTCGCGGTCGGCGCGGCCATCGAGGGCCTGGCCCTCGAGGCGTCGGCCCACGGGCTCGCGCTCGAGGTGGTGCCGACGGGGGCCGCGGAGGGCCCCGTGGCGCGGGTGCGGCCGGCGCCGGCGGGGCGGCCCCCGGACCGGCTCGCGCGCTGGGTCCACCAGCGGCACACGGAGCGGCGCTGCCCTCCCCGGGCGGCACTGCCGCCGCCGCTGCGCGGCGCCATGGAGGCGGCCGTTCACCAGGCGGGCGCGCGGCTGCATCTCGTCGAGGCACCCGAGCGCCTCGAGGTCCTGGGCAAGCTGATCGGGGCCGTCGATCGGGTGCGCTTCCTCCATGCGGGCCTGCACCAGGAGATGATGGCCGAGCTGCGGTGGTCCGAGGACGAGGCCGACGAGCTCGCCGACGGGATCAGCCTGCCCGAGATGGCGCTGTCGCCGGCCGACGAGCCGGCTCTGCGACTGCTGCGGCGGCCCGACGTGGTCGCGGACCTCCGGGAGCGGGGCCTCGGGGGCGCGCTGACCGCGTTGTCGGAGCGGTGGGTCGAGTCCGCGTCCGCAATGGGGCTGATCGTGGCCATGGATCGGCGGCCCGAGGCGGTCCTGGCCGCGGGTCGCGGGTTCCACCGGATGTGGCTCGAGGCCAGCGCGGCAGGCTTCGGGATCCAGCCGCTCGGCGTCGTGCTCTACCTGATCCGGCACCTGGGCACGGACCTCCAGGAGACCTACCGCCCTGACGAGCGGGCGGTCCTCGCCGAGGCCCAGGACGTGCTCGAGGCGCAGTTCCCGGAGGCTGGCGCGCACACCCCGGTCATGCTGTTCCGGGTGTGCACCTCGACCGGGCCCTATGCGCGCTCCCGGCGCCGCCCTCTCAGCGAGGTGGTGCGGGAGGCGTCCAGACCAGGTAGTGCCTGACGCGGTCGGTGTGCCGCACCGCGAACCCCAGCCGGCGGTAGAGCCTCAACGCTCCGTGGTTCGTGTGCATTACGACCAGGCGCACGACGCGCCCCTCGTCGAGCAGATCCCCGAGCAGCGCAGTGGCCAGCCCGCGCCCCTGCCACGGGCGAGCGACGAGCAGCTGGTGCACCACGATGTGGTCGGGCTGGCGCACGACGTGAAGCCACCCTACGTCCTCGTCGCCCGCGACGATCACCTGGGCGTGGCCGCTCGCCACCGCGGCCTCGATCACCGCGCGCTGGGGCGCCGACCAGTGCCCCACCGAGGCGAGGGTAGGGGCCCTCAGCAAGTCCTCGTACAGGCGAAAGCCCCACCCGACGTCGGCGGGGCCGGCGGGCCGCAGGCGAGGCGCCGCCACGACGGTCAGCGCGGCGTGAGGCGGAGGATCTGGCCGCTCGAGGCGTCGACCAGCGCGAGGATCGAGCCGTCGGGGGCCACCCGGACGTCGCGCACGCGAGCGCCCACGTCGAGCCACTCCTCGGTGTAGACGAGGTCGCCGCGCATCGACAGGCGCACCACCGCCTGGGCCTGGAGCCCGCCGATCAGGAAGTCGCCGCGGAAGCCCTCGAACAGGTCGGCGTCGTAGTAGGCCATGCCGGAAGGTGCTATCACCGGGTCCCAGTAGTAGACCGGCTGCTCCATCCCCGCCTTCTCGGTGAGCCCCTCGCCGATGGGCGCGCCGTTGTAGTTCTCACCGTAGGTGATCTCGGGCCAGCCGTAGTTGCGCCCGGCGAGCGGGCGGTTCAGCTCGTCGCCGCCGGCGGGCCCGTGCTCGACCGTCCACAGCCGGCCCTCGCCGTCGAGGGTGGCCGACTGGGGGTTGCGGTGCCCGTAGGACCAGACCTCGTCGGCCCCCGCAGGGTCGCCCACGAAGGGGTTGTCGTCGGGCACCGACCCGTCGGGCGCGATCCGCACGACCGTGCCGAGGTGGTTCGTCGGATCCTGGGCGAGCTCCCGGGGCTCGGGATTCGAGCGCTCCCCGAGGGTGACGAACAGGTTGCCGTCGGGGGCGAACACGAGTCGGCAGCCGTAGTGCTTGGTGGACGCCCACGCCGGCATCTGCCGGAAGATCACGTCGAGCGGGCCCTCGAGCTCGGTCTCGTCGTCGGACAGGCGCGCTCTCGCGACCGTCGCGCCGTTGGCTCCCGCGCCCCGATCCTCGGCATACGACAGGTACACCATGCGGCTCGACGCGAAGTCCGGGGCCAGGGCCACGTCGAGCAGCCCGCCCTGGTCGGAGGCCGCGGTGACGTCGGGCACGCCCGCGATGGGGTCGCCGAGGCGGCCATCGGCCGCGACGATGCGCAGTCGGCCCGGCTTCTCGGTGACGATCAGCCGCCCGTCGGGGAGCACCTCGAGGCCCCAGGGCCGCTCGAGGCCGCCGGCCACCACCTCGGTCGTGAACCGGGTGCGCTCGGCCGGCTGCGGCGCGCGGGTCTGCTCGGCGAAGGCGGGCGACTGCTCGGGGGCGTTCGGCGTGCTCCCCCGCTGCACGGGGCGCCGGAGCTCCTCGGGCGGGGTCTCGGGCGCCGTGTCGCCACTGGGGGTGGCTTCGTCGTCGCCGGCAGGGCCGGCCGAGCAGCCCAGGCCGAGCACCGTCCACAGGATCGCTCGTCGCATCTCGCCCCCTTGTACGGGTTAGCGTGCGTATCGTCCGCCTGATCCGATTGGGGGGGCAGGATTGGGAGGCAAGCATGTGGCGGCTGGTTCTGTTCGGGGTGGCGACCGGGTGCACGGCCGGGGCCGAAGAAGACGGAGAGACCTCCGAACCGACGGACTCGGGGCTCGCGGTCGACTCGGGCCTCGCGGAAGCCACAGGCACGACGGGGGATACCGGGGCCACCGACACAGCGGACACGGGGACGCTGCCGGCCGACGAGATGGCCGCGGCCTGCGGGTCGAAAGCCGCGGTGGAGCTGACCGTGAAGTCGCTGAACGTGTCGCTCGAGCTCGCGTTCGACTTCGACCCCACCTGGGAGGCGTTCGGCCTCTTCGACTGCACGGCCACGTGGGCGGGCACCGCCTCGAAGCCCGAGGAAGAGGGGGCCTGCCTCACGTTCACCGGCGACTGGGCCCGCACCGGGAGTGACTGCACCGACGACCTCGTCAACGACAAGGAGCCCATCGTGTGGGCAGACGCCTCGGGGGAGGCCTACCACACGCTCATGGTGGACGCCGACGGCGAGACGATCAGCGCCTGGATCGTGCACGGCAACCGGCGAGAGGGGGTCCCCAACGACGCGTTCGAGGACCAGTTCTGGGTGACCGAGATCGACGAAGACGGATCGGTGGGGACGGTCGACTACACGGAGACGGCGCCGATCGAGGACGGCGGCCTCCAGCTCGGCACCCTCGACACCACGCTGTCGCTCGAGCTGCCGTAGTCGCTCAGTTGGACGCGGGGTCGCCGGGATCGGTCCCGTTGGCGACCTCCACCCCGTCGCTCACGCCGTCGCCGTCGGTGTCGGCCGCCGTCGGGTCGAGCCCCCGGTTCACCTCGTCGATGTCCGTCAGGCCGTCGCCGTCCGTGTCCTCGAGGGTCGGATCGGTCTGGTAGGTGTTGACCTCGGCACCGTCGGACAGCGAGTCGCCGTCGGAGTCGCGCTCCAGCGGATCGGTCCCGTGGGTGGTGACCTCCGCACCGTCGGTCAGTCCGTCGTCGTCGGTGTCGTCGTCGAGCGGGTCGGTGCCGTAGGTATCGAGCTCCTCCCCGTCCTCGAGCCCGTCGTCGTCGGTGTCGTCGTCTGCGGGGTCGGTGCCCGTGACGTCCACCTCCTCGCCGTCGAGCAGCGCGTCGTTGTCGGTGTCGGCGTCGAGCGGATCCGTGGGGCCGGCGACCTCCACGCCGTCGCCCAGGCCGTCGAGGTCGGTGTCGGACACCAGCGGATCGGTGCGGTGGACGCGCACCTCGGCAGCGTCGCCGAGTCCGTCGGCATCCGTATCGGCCACCTGGGGATCGGTGCCGAGGAGCCCCTCCTGCCGGTTCGTGAGCCCGTCGCCGTCGTCGTCGAGCAGCGTGTCGTCGTCCGAAGGGTCGTTCGGATCCCGCCCGTTGGCGAGCTCCATCCCGTCGCTCGCGCCCCCGTCGTCAGAGTCCGGGTCTAGCGGATCGGAGCCCGCGGCCACCTCGTCGCCGTCGGTCGCGCTGTCGAGGTCGGTGTCGGCCAGGGTCGGGTCGGTGCCGTGCAGCGACAGCTCGTCGGGATCGTCGAGGCCGTCGGCGTCGGTGTCGGCCAGGATCGGGCTCGTGCCGTGCTCGGTGACCTCGGTCGCGTCGGTCAGCTCGTCGGCATCGGAGTCCGTGAGCAGGGGATGCGACCCCACCTCGACGAACTCGGTGTAGTCCGACAGTCCGTCGTCGTCGGTGTCGGGGTCGTTCGGATCGGTGCCCGCCTCGATGACCTCGGCGTAGTCGTCGAGCCGATCGCCGTCGGTGTCCGCCTCCAGCGGGCTCGTGTCGTGCTCGCGGGCCTCCTCGCCGTCGAGCAGATCGTCGCCGTCGGTGTCGGGGTCGTTCGGATCCGTGAAGTGGACCTCGAGCTCCTCCCCGTCGTCGAGCCCGTCATCGTCGGTGTCCGCGACGAACGGGTTGGTGCCCGCGACCTCCTCGGCCTCGTTCGACAGCCCGTCCCCGTCGCGATCGGCGGCGGGATCGTCGGGGGTGAGGCCCGTGTCGGCCCCGAGCGGTCGGGTCTCGTCGATTGGCAAGGTGGACAGGCCGCAGCCCGGCCCCATCGGGGCGAGGCCGAGGACGACCCACCAGATCCACCGTGACGTCATGGGACTCCCGGCTGTACCCCGAGAGCATAGCGGAGTTCAGCTCGCCTCTCACGCACTCAGAAGGACGAGCCGTAGCCCTTCGCCTGGCCCGCCCGACGCTTCTGGTAGGCCTTGGTCGACACCCCCTTGCTCCACACGTTGCGCGAGTGGTCGGTGGCGGCGGGGGCGAAGTTGTCGTTCACCTCCCGCTCGAGGGCCTCGACCTCGTCGAGCTGCTGGGCCACCTTGGCGCTCCCGGTGACCGCGGCGAGCTTCTCGTGCTGCGCCTTGAAGGCGGCGAGCTCCTGCTTCGCGCCTGCCTCGTCGCGCCGCTGCACCGCGGCCGAGACCTTCTTGCGCAGGTGGTTGAACTCCTCCTCGACCACGCCGCGCTCCCACGTGGGCACGTCGACGGCCTGCAGCGCGACCGCCTCCTCGCGCACGACCCCCACGGCGCCGAGCGACGCGGTGTGGCCGCGCCGATCTCCCTCGGGGGTCGTCCACGTCGCCTCGAAGGCGCCCATGGGCACGTCTCCGGGAGCGACTCCCGGCGCGAGCCGCAAGGTCACCCACAGGCGACGGGTCTGCCCCGCATACAGCGAGCCCACGGTGAACCGGTCTCCGACGACCAGGTAGCCGGCAGCGTCCTCGAGCTGCACGCGGCCCGGTGCTGCGTACCGCAGCTCCACGCTGCTCGCGACCGTCTCCCGGGCGGTGTCGAGCTCGTCGGTCAGCACCGCGGCGAGCTCGGGCCCCCGGGTGGTCCAGTAGAAGTTGCCCGCGCCCGCGTCGGCGAGCCCCTGGAGCAGCCCCTCGTCGTAGTCGAGCCCGATCCCCACCGCGCTGAGCGCGGCCTGCTGCAGCGCAAACCCCCGGGCCTGGCTCGCCAGGCCGTCGCGGGCGTCGGGCAGCCCGTCCGAGAGGAGGACGGCCCGCTGGGCGATGTCCGCTTCGTCCAGCAGCTGCTTGGCGGCGACGTCGAGCGCGCCCCGGAGGTTGGTGGAGCCCCCCGCGGTCAGCCGATCGATGGCCGCGAACCACTCGGTGGGCTCGGGGCTGGCCACCAAGTCGGCCGTCGGCTCCGACGCGAACGACACGAGCGTGAGCTGATCGCCTGCCACCAGCTGGCCCGCGAGCTCGCGAGCGGCGGCCTGCGCGTCGAGGATCTTGTCTCCGTTCATGGACCCCGACCGGTCGACGGCCAGCACGAGGTGCGTCGGCACGGGCGGCAGCGTGTCATCGGCGGGCGCCGACAGCGTGAGCTCGGCGCGAACCCGCCGCTCGCCGTCGACCCACACCGCGTCGCGGTCGAGCCGGGCGAACAGCTGCACGGCATCGCCGGGCACGGCCGGGGCCGGGGGCACGGCCTGCGCCCCCGTCCCCGCTCCCGCTCCCGCTCCCGCTCCCGCCGGGTCGAGGGCGGCGGAAGGGGCCTTCTCGGGACTCGGAGCGGCCGTAGAGCCGGCGAGGCGAGGCGCCACGAAGGCGGCCCCCAGGGCCATAAGCGCGAGCGCGGGCATCAGGAGCAGTCGGTGGTTCACGGGTCCTCCGCAGTGGATGAACCAAGCTAGGCCGTCGGCGTACTCTGACGCGGATCGGTTCGGTAAGGTTCCCGGCATCTGCGGTTACGCGGACTTTACTTGCGCGGGAGCCCCGTACCGAGCACCAGAAGACAGGCAGGAGGGGCCTGTGCCGGAAGTGCTCGTGGTGGAGGACGAGGAGCCGATCCGGCGGGGCTTGTGCGACGTGCTGGCGTTCCACGGGCTCTCCCCCACGGGCGTGGGCGACGGCACCGAGGGCCTGCGGGAGGCGCTCTCGGGGCGCTACGCGCTGGTCGTGCTCGACGTGATGCTGCCGGGGATCGACGGGTTCACGATCTGCCGCCAGCTGCGCGAGGCGCGGCCGGGTCAGGCGGTCCTGGTGCTCACCGCTCGCGGTAGCGAGGCCGACGTGCTCGAGGGCTTCGAGGCAGGGGCCGACGACTATGTCGCCAAGCCGTTCTCGGTGGCCCAGCTGGTCGCCCGCGTGCAGGCCCTGCTCCGCCGGTCGGGGGGGGCGCTGCGCCGCTTTCGCATCGGCGGGCTCGACGTCGATCCGGATCGCCTGGAGGCGCGGCGGGGCGAGGCGGTCGCGGGCCTCACCGCGCGCGATGTCGAGCTGCTCGCGCACCTCGCCCAGTCGCCAGGGCGGACCGTCTCCCGCGAGGAGCTGCTGCAGCAGGTGTGGGGGTACTCCCGGACCGACCGGGTGGAGACGCGCTGCATCGACGTGCACGTCGGCAAGCTGCGGCGCAAGCTCGCCGAGCTGACCGACGACGCCGTCATCGTGACCGTCCGCGGCATGGGCTACCGGTGCGACGGCTGATCGGTCCTGCGCGCACGTCCTGGCTCGCGGGTGGGGGCGTGCTGCTCGCCCTCTTCACGCTGGTGGGCACGGCGGGGTTCGTGTGGCGGGCCTTGCGGGGGGCGGAGCGCGAGCAGCTCACCCGGCACCAGGCGGTCGCGTCCCGGCTGTTCGACACCCTCGAGGACGACCTGTCGACCCTGGTCGACGCCGAGGAGCAGCGGTCCTTCCTCGCGTACCGGACCATGCGCAGCGGGGCCCCCTCCGAGCTCGCGGTCGGGTCCGACAACCCCGCGATCGTCGGCTACTTCCAGCTCGATCCGAGCGGGGAGGTCACCAACCCCGCCGCGCCGGTCGGCGACGAGCGGGCGGACGCGGTGGCCGCGGGGTGGGAGCCCGCGCCGGCCGCCGAGGCATTGCACGAGCGGCTGCTCTCGGCGGTGGAGGAGCTCCGGGGCTCGCTGCAAGGCCCCGCGCCGGCGCCCGTGGCCGCGGCGCTCGAGCCGGAGCCGAAGGCCACGCCGAAGCCGTCGTTGGTGGCGCCCGCCCGGGATCTGTACTCGGCCACCCTGGACTCGCTGAACCGGGGCGCGGAGAAGCGCCGCGACCGCTCGCTGAAGAAGCTGAAGACGCCGAGCACCGAGGTCACCTCCTTCAAGCAGGTCGCCGTCCCCCGGGCCACGGTGGCGCCGCCTCCCGATCCGGTCGACGTGGTGGTGACCCCCATGAAGGGGCGGGTGTGGCCGGCCCACGTCGTGCTGTTCCGGCGGGTGCGGATCGGCCCGGATCTGTACCACCAGGGCCTGGTCCTGGACCGCGCCGCGCTCCAGGCCCAGCTCGTCGAGGCGGTGCTCGACAAGGGGATCGACCAGTGGGTGGATCTGTCGTGGACGGAGCCCTCGGCGGCCTCGTCGCGGCAGTACCGGTTTGCCCACGCGTTCGCCGAGCCGTTCGCGGGGATGGCGGTGTGGGCGGATCTGGATCCGATCCCGGGCACCGCGAGCGCCGAGGCCTTCGCCATCCGGGTGCTCGCGGGGATGCTGATCGGGGGCCTGCTGGTGGGCGGGTGGGTGCTGTCGCGGGCGGTGAAGGCGGAGCTCGACTACGCGAGGCGGCGCACGGACTTCGTCGCCGCGGTGTCCCACGAGCTGAAGACGCCGCTCACCAGCCTCCGCATGTACGCGGAGATGCTGCGCGACGGGATGGTGCCCGCCGACCGGCAGCGCACCTATGCGGCCACGATGACGGTGGAGGCGGAGCGGCTGTCCCGGCTGATCGGCAACGTGCTCGAGCTGTCGCGCCTCGAGCGCGGGGCCGCGCGTGCGGATCCCGTCGTGGGCGAGGTCGGTCCGGTGGTGCAGTCGGTCGCCGACATGCTCGAGCCCCACGCCCGCCAGGCCGGCGTCGAGCTGCAGGTCGACGTCGCTCCCGCGCTGGCCCCGGCGGTGATCGACCGCGACGCACTGATCCAGATCCTGGTGAACCTGGTGGACAACGCCGTGAAGTTCGGCGGGGCCGGGCAGGTGGTCACGCTGTCGGTCCGCGCCGGCGACGACCGGGTGGCGGTGATCGTCCGCGATCGCGGCCCCGGGGTGCCGCCGGCGCAGCTGTCCCGCATCTTCGAGCCGTTCTTCAGGGGGGAGCGGGAGCTCACGCGCACGACCCAGGGCACGGGGATCGGGCTGTCCCTCGTCGACCGGCTGGTGCGCGCGATGGGGGGGCGGGTGAGCGCCCGCAACCACCCCGAAGGCGGCCTCGAGGTCACCGTGGCGCTGGCGCGGGCTTAGACAACGCGCAAGCTCCGCCAGCGAGCGGGCTCCGCTTGCGGGTTGTCGTTGGGGTATACGTGCTCCCTACGGGGAGCCCTCATGTCTACGAGCTTCGCGATCACCACCTCGTCGCACCTCGCGCTTGAGCTCGACCACCGGCGGCGGGCCACGGTCGCGTTCACCGTCTCGAACCTCGCCCAGGAGCCGGTCGACGCCACCGCGTCGGCGGTTCCCGGGGACGGGGCCCAGGCCGCCTGGTTCGAGGTGACCCGGCCCACCCGGCAGTACGAGGCCGGGGGCACCGAGCAGGTCGCCGTGGCCCTCGACATCCCGCAAGACGCACCGGCCGGCACCTACAGCTTCGCGCTCAGCGTCGACGACACGGGCGACATGCGCGCGCCGCCCACCGAGAGCGAGCCCATCCAGTTCGTCGTGCCCGAGCCCGTCGCGCGCCCGAAGTCGGGCATGCCGAGCTGGCTCATCTTCGCGATTGGGGGCGCGGTCCTCCTCGTCGGGATCATCGCCACCGTCGTGGTGCTCGCCACCTCCGGGGGGCGCGAGCCGGTAGCCCCCGAGGACGACGAGGTTGCCCGGTCCGTCGACTCGCAGCCCCTCGAGCTGGCGCCCGGGTTCACGCCCTACGGGGGCGAGTACGTGCCGCCCACCGTGACGGTCGACGGGTCCCGGGTGTCGCTGACGGGGCTCGTCCGCGGCTCGTTCGGCCACGAGCGGGTCATCGCCACGCTGCCCCAGGGCATGGTGCCGGCGGGGCGCCTCATCTTCGTCACGGGGGTGGGGGGGCAGGTCAACCGCGTCGACGTGCTCCCCGACGGTCAGGTGCGGTGGGTGCAGGCCCCCGATGCGCGCGCGGGCTGGGTGAGCCTCGCCGGGGTGTCCTACGTCATCGACCCGGGAGCGCCCCTCGAGCTGGGGGAGGAGATCTGGTCGCTCACGGCCGCCGACGAGGGCTTCGACGGCGCGCCCGACGTCTCGCTGCTGACCGCCGGCCGCGGCACCGTCAAGCGCTACTCCTGGCGCGAGGCCGACGCCGGCTGGGTCGGCGCCGCGACCTTCGAGCTGTCCGACTACGAGGCCACCGAAGGGGCCCGCCTGCTGCCCCA
>CAYMSU010000076.1:0-16601 GCA_964393165.1 uncultured Enterobacteriaceae bacterium | reverse complement strand
CCGGCAGCCCCAAGAACACGAGCTTCCTCGACCTCGCTCTCGACGCGGCAGGCCACGCCTACGTGGCGTTCGACGAGACCGCCGCAGAGCAGGCGCTTTTCGTGGCCGCCGACGGAGACGGCGCCGTCCAGGTGATCGACGAGGCGGGCCGGCCGGGCGCCAGCATCGCCCTGTTCGTGGAGGACGACGGAACCGCCCACGTCGTGTTCGACGACTGGGGCGAGCCCCCCGACCAAGGGCTCCACCACGCGACGAACGACGGCGGGAGCTGGGCGGTCGAGCGGATCGTCGACGTCCGCAACAGCGACCCGAGCCACAACGCGATCGTGCGCGACGGCGCGGGCACTTTGCACGTGCTCAACGCCAACCCGAGCGGCCGCATCGACCACTGGACGAGCGAGGGCAGCGGGTGGAGCCAGGCGGGGGAGGCCGAGGAGGACTGGTCGCAGTTCTACAAGGCACGGCTCGACGGGGCCGGCAACCTCCACGTGGTGTACCAGGCCTTCGAGGTGTTCACGACGAGCACGATCCGGCACGCCGCCTACGACGGAAGCGACTGGACCACCCAGGACATCGCGGCGTTCGACTTCAGCAGCGCCGTCCCCTCCTTCGACGTGGACGCTGACGGCACCGTGCACGTCGTCTACGCGGACTCTGCCGCGGGCGAGCTGTACTACGCCAACGACGCGTCGGGCGCCTTCGGCGACCCGATCACGGTGGCCGAGAGGATCGACGGCGAGGGCTTGATCGATCCCCACCCCGAGGCGCCGGCGCTCGCGGTGGACGCGGACGGCGGGGTGCACGTCGTCTACGCGAGGATCACGGGCATCTTCGAGGGGGATCTGGTCTACGCGAGCGGCCCGGACTTCGCGGCCACGACGGTGGCCACCGCCGACTTCGGCGCCCACAACGACATCGAGGTGGCCGCCGACGGCACGGTGCACATCGCGGCCTACCACTGGAACGGGAACGTGAGCCGCTTCTCACCTGGAGATTGAGCCCGGCGGAGCCGGTCGGGACCCCCAGGAGGTCGGGCGCTCCGCGCTCGGGGCCAGACGCCGAAGGCGCGGCCCCGCGCCAGGCAAAGTGCCGACCGGGTCTCTCACCCCTCGGTGAGAAGCAGGAACCCCGCCCAGACCTCTCGAGCCGTCGGAAGGATCTGCTCGGGCGGCAGCAAGAAGCCGTAGCGGCCCCGGTCCCGAAGCTCGAACAGGAAGCTCTCCACGCCCTCGGCCGCCATCCAGTCGATGCCCACGCCGCTCGCCGGGTACAGCCGGGTGTGGAACGTGCCCGCGCCGTAGGGGCTGCCCTCCTCGGCCTGCAGGGCCTCCGCGAGCGCCTCGCCGAGCGACGCCTGCGCCGCTCCGCCCGGACCCTCGCCCTCCCGGTGGGCCCACGGATGCAGCACGATCTGACCCGTGCAGTGCAGATCGAGGTGCCGCACCAGCGCCGGCTGGCCCTTGGCCAGCTGCCGCAGCGCCGCCGCCTCCGGCTCCGAGAACGCGCGGGGGCCCCGGTAGTTGTTGCTCGCAGGGGACCCGCTCGAGCCAGCCTCGCCCCACGCCTCGCCGAAGTTGCGGTTCAGGTCCACCCCCTCCTCGCCCGGACCGCCAGGCCGCCGGTTCTTCCGCCACAGCCGGTCGGTGGTCCAGGTGTACCGGTAGCCATCCGGGTTCACCACGGGCACCACGACGACCCGCCACCGCGCCAGCCGGTCGCGCACCGCGGGCTCGACCTCGGCCCCCTGCACCAGCCGGTCCGCGACGTACAGCGCGCTCGTGCCCGACACCCACTCCCGCGCGTGCATCAGCCCCGTGACCAGGATCGTGGGCCGATCGGCGGGCGCATCCGGCGCGGCCACCTCGAGCGCGCGGATGGGCCGCCCCTCGTGGGTCGTGCCCAGCGTGTGCAGCGTGGCCCAGGGAGACTCCGCGAGCTCCTCCAGGTGACCCTCGATCGCCGCCAGATCCGGCCAGTCCGTGAGCTCGCCGGGGGGCGGGGAGGGCCGCGGCCGGCTCGCCGCCAGCAGGGCCTGCAGGTCGGGCACGAGCAGCTCCGTGGGGAGGCCCCGCGCCTCCACCCGCCGCCGCGCGGCCTCGTCGAGCACCACGTCGATCGAGCCCGCCACGTGCTCGCTCCACACGTCCGAGGCCTGGCCCGCCACCCACGCGACCTCGTCGGCGTCGGTCACGGTCACCCGCACCACCGCCGAGGGCACGGGGGTGCACCCGCTCAGGGCGAGGGCGAGCACCAGGTGTCGCAGGCGTCCTCCAGGTTGGCGTGGCACACCACGATCTCGGGCGAGACCTCGTCCAGGATGCCCTCTACCACACAGCCGGGCAACTGCGGGTTGTCGACCACCCGCGCCCCTCGCACCCGCGCGAGCGCGGGCAGCGACAGCCCGGACAGCGCCTCGTGGCCCACGATGACGAGCTCGCGCACGTCCTTCAGCGCGGGGAGCGCGAGGACCTCGAGCGAGGCCTGATTCGCTACGGTCAGCTCCCCCGTGACGAGCTCCCACTCGAGGCCCGACACGTCGGTGAGCGCGGGATTGAATCGGATCACCGCGTCGTGGGCGACGCGCAGCGAGGGAAACCCGTCGAGCGACGTGAGGCCGGCGTTGTACTGGATCCGGAGCTCGCCGGGCAGCTCGGCGACCGACGGAAACCACCCGAGGTCTTGCATCCCGTCACAGTTGTGCAGCTCGAAGGCGCCCAGCTCCCGCAGCTCGGGGGCCTCCAGCAACCGGAGCGCGTCACACTCGAACAGGTCGAGCCGCGCGACCCGCTCGAGCGACGGAAGGACCGCCCGCTCGAGCGCGAACAGCTCGAACAGCTGGGCGTCGCCGCGGATCTCGAGGAGGCTGGCCAGGCCGTCCAGCGAGCGCAGGTCCACGTCGTGGAACAGGTACAGGCCGCCGACGCTCGTGAGCGCCTCCAGGCCCTCGAGCGAGGCGAGCCCCGCCATGCGGTTCACCCGGAGCGTGCCCCCCACCTGGGCGAGCCCGGACAGGCCGTCGAGGCTGCGCACCCGGGGATTGTCGAAGAGCGAGAGGTCCTCGCCCACGGCCTCCAGCGCGGGCAGCTGCACGTCCGCGAGGCGCGGGTTCTCCCAGATCCGGAGCTCTCCAGTGACCTCCCCGAGATCCGGCAGCGCGAGGGCCCGCAGCTCGGTGGCGACCACGTGCAGGCTCCCGTCGATCGTGCCCACCCCCGCGAGCGCGTCGACATCGGCTGAGGTGGCGACGAGCTGGTCGCCGGTCACCGTGGTGAGCGCGCGAGGCGGAGGCTCGGCAAGCGGTCGGCAGGCGACCGAGGCGCCCAGCAGGCCCACCAGCGCTGGGGGGATCACTCGCTCGATGCCCAGCGCACGTCGAAGTTGAACGCAATGGTGATGCGCGGGGTCTTCGTCTTCACGGGGTGCACGAAGTGCAGCTGGGAGGACGGAAACAGCAGCACCATGCCATCCTGCGGCTGCTGCACGTAGTTGCCGACGCCCCACGACGACAGCTGCTGGTGGGGGTTGATGAACTCGATCCAGCCGGACACGTCGTCTCCGCCTTCGCCGAGCGCCCCCACGGTCACGTAGTAGACCCCGGACCAGTCCTGGGGGAGGTGGTGGTGCGGGGAGTTGAACCCGTGGCGGGTGAGCACGTTGGCCCAGTACGACCCCATCCCGAGCTGCCGCTCCCCCCAGTTGTCGTAGAGCGGCGCGAGCGCCTTGCGGGCGAAGGTGGTCACGCTCGACAGCACCCAGGCGAGCGAGGGGTGCCGGGACTCCTGGAACGCCGGCCCCGAGTGCCACCCGTTCCGGTTGGACCGCACCTCGCCCCCAGGATCCCGCTCCTTCTGCGCGAGGATCTCCTTGATCAGCGGATCGCGGTGCTCCTCCCAGCCGTTCACCCGGCCGGCGTAGAGCGGAATCGCGAACAGATCGATGGGCTCGAAGGGACTCGCCACGAGACCTCCCTGTCCGCCAGCATTACCGCGCAGGGTCGGGACCCTCAACCGGCGGGGCGGTCCGGCCGGGCCCGACACGGTAAGGGGACGCCTCCCCGCGACCCGGGACGTCATGCGCTACGAGCGTGTCTACATCGAGGCCCTCGAGGCCCTTCCGGCCCCCGTGGAGGTCACCACCTCCGCGCTCGAGCGCATGCTCGGCCCGCTGGTGCGCCGGATCAACCTCAAGGAGGGCGTGCTCGAGGCCATCACGGGTGTGCGGGCGCGCCGCTTCTGGCCCGAAGGCAAGCGGCCGTCAGAGGCCGGGGCCGACGTGGCGCGGCAGCTGCTCGCGAAGCACCGGGTGCCCCCGTGCGGCGTGCAAGCCCTGGTGAGCACGTCGGTCTGCAAGGACTACATCGAGCCGCCGATCGCGAGCCTGGTCGCGGGCGACGTGCACATGGGCCGGAGCTGCCTGAACTTCGACGTGAGCCACGCCTGCCTCGGGTTCATGACCGGCGTGCTCACGGTCGCCAACCTGATCGAGCTCGGGCAGATCGAGTGCGGCCTCGTGGTCGCGGGCGAGGGCAGCCGGGAGGTCACCCAGGCGACAATCCGCCGGCTGCTGCAGCCCGGGGCGGACTTCGCGCTGTTCGCCGAGAACCTCGCCACGCTCACCCTCGGCTCGATGGCGGTGGCCGCGCTGGTGGTCCACGAGAAGCACGCCCAGCACGGCCACCAGCTGCTCGGCGGCGCCTACCGGGCCGCGACCGAGCACAGCCGGCTGTGCCTCGGCACCTCGACCGAGATGAAGACGGACGCCGCCACGCTGCTGCGCGCGGGCGTCGACCTCGCCGAGGAGACCATGCGCGACGCGCTCGAGACGCTCGACCTGGAGCTCACCGACGTGGCGGAGTTCGTGCTGCACCAGGTCGGCAAGGCGAACCACGACGCGATCCTCGAGCGCTTCGCGATCCCCGAGGCCCGTGCCCAGCGCCTGTACGTCGACCACGGCAACGTCGGCGCGGCCGGCGTGCCGTTCACCCTGGCGTCGGCAGTCGAGCAGGGGCGGCTCGCGCCGGGCAATACCGCCCTGCTGATGGGCATCGGAAGCGGCCTCAACTGCACCATGCTCGGGGTACGTTGGTGATGTGCGAGGATGTTCCATGAGCGCGTCCGAAGAGCCTGCGCCCCCCTCGGGCCTCACGTCCCTGCCGCGCCGCGCCGCGCGGCGCCTGCTCGAGACGGCGTCCGACCTCGTGAGTCGCGCCCGCGCCCCCGGCGCGTGGTCGCGCGCGATGGCCGACGTGCTGCTGATGGACAGCCAGCAGGCGGTCTTCCGCGAGCTGCACCGCCGCTTCACGACGGGGCCCGAGGCCGCGGGCGGTGGGATCGAGGCCGCGCTCGCGGCCCTCGATCTGATGTGGGAGAACGTGCGGGAGCTCCGTGGTGGCGCCCCCGCGATCCTCCACACGCTGTCCAACCGCGAGCCGCCAGTGCAGGACCGACGCGCGCAGTTCTACGTGGAGAGCACGGCGCTGCTCGAGGAGGCGATCCGCTCGGTGTTCGCGGCGGATCTCGGCGCGCTCACGCTGCCCCCGGAGCGCCTCGCGGTGCTCGTGCGGGTCGCGCTCGAGGGCCTGATCGTGGAGCTCGCCCAGGCGCGCACCCCGGACGACGTGGCGGTGGTTGATCAGGCCTACGCGGATCTCCGCGCGCTGTTCCGGCAGTACGTGGTGCACGGCGACGAGGGGCCGGCCTTCCCGGAGCTCGAGCTCGAGCCGATTCCGCTTCCCTGGTAGCCGTGTAGAGTGGCCGGCATGCTCACGCTCCTCCTGATGCTCTGCTCGACCGGCCACTCCGCTGACGACAGCCCCGACGGCGCGGTCGACCCCTCCGAGGCGAAGCGCGAGGCGAAGCCGTGGGATCGCACGGGCTGGGGATGGGGCGGGATCCCCGCCGTCAACTACAACTCCGACGAGGGCTTCGGGTTCGGCGCGGTCGCGTCGCTGTACCGCTACAACGGCGAGATCTCGCCGTACCGAACCGCGATGACCCTCACGATCTTCGCGACGAGCAAGGCGCTGCAGTTCCACTCGTTCGAGATCGACACCCTGCGCGTGGCCAACACGCCGCTGCGCCTCAAGGCACGCCTCGCGCTCGACGCCACCCAGGTCGACAACTACTGCGGGATCGGTCCGGAGGTCACCTGCGATCCGGCCATCCCCCAGGCCCTCGCGGACGCCCAGGGCCTCACCGGCCAGGCGCGCGACGACTTCGTGACCCGCTACTACCGCACCCGGTACATCAACCCTTACCTGCGGATCGACGCGCGCTATGCGCTCGACCCGATGCCCCACCGGCTCGAGCTGATCGGCGGGTACCGCGCGAGCCTGCTCATTCCCGGGGACTTCACGGAGCGGGCGCCGTGGCCGGGCAGCCTCTACGAGGCGGATCGGGGCGGCGGAGACGACGGGCTCGTCAGCCTCGTCCAGGTGGGGGCGATGCTCGACAACCGAGACAACGAGCCCGCGCCGATCCGCGGCTACTGGATCGAGGGCTCGGTGCGGGGCGCCCACCAGATCATCGGGAGCTCCTGGAACTTCTTCGGGTTCAACACCACCCTGCGAGGCTACGCGCCGCTGCTCACCGAGCGCCTCGTGCTGGCCGACCGGGTCGTGGTCGACGGGATCGTGGGAGACGCGCCGATCCTGGAGCTCGCCACTCCGGGGGGCCACCAGCGCTACAGCGGCGTGGGCTCGCTCAACGCGGGCCGGGGCATCCGCCAGCGCCGGTTCATCGGCGAAGCGCTGGTGCTGAACCAGGTCGAGCTGCGGTGGCTCGCGCTGCCCCTCACGGTCTTCTCGGTCCCGCTCGACGTGCACCTGATCGGCTTCAACGACCTCGCATTCGTGGGGGCCGAGATCACGGACTTCGGCCGCATGTTCCGCACCCCGCTGGTCAGCTACGGCGGCGGGCTCCGGCTCGCGCTCGACAAGAACTTCGTGGTCCGCGGCGACGTGGGGTTTTCCCCGCTGGAGGAGGGCCCGAGCCTCTACATCGACCTGCGCAACCTGTTCTGAGCGCGATCAGCGGTCGGAGGGCCCCTGGGCCACGCCCACCGCCACGAGCAGGCTGCCCGGGAAGGACTGGGATCGCCTCACCCACAGCGCGTAGTCGTTCTCGTAGTCGAGCCGGAGCGCTCGCAGCCGGCGCACGGTCTGCAGCGTGACGGGCGGTCGCTCGCCCGCCACGGTGGCCGGCGTGGCCTCCTCGAGCGCCCTCAGGCAGGCCATGGCCGCCTCGAACCGGTCGGGCTCGTCGGCCTCCTCGAGGTAGCGCACGTAGGCATCCTGCAGCTCGGGCTGCTCCTCGAGGGGAAACTCCGGGATGGTGTTTCCCACGTCCTGCAGCGCGTCGTAGATGCGCGCGCGGGACTCGATGCTCGCCCGACGAGCGGCCCCGAGGCGCGCGCCGCCCATCGCGAGCACGAGCACCATGAGCAGAGCGGCCAGCGACCCGATGCCCACGACCACGAGCAGCGACTGCATGGTGTGCAGCCCCGAGGGCGGCTCCTCCTGGCGCACCGGGCGCGGCTTCGACTTCTTGCGCTTTGGTGGCTTGGGCCGGGGCTGCCGCTCGGGCGCCGTGCCCACGGGCGTGGGCACGCGCGGGGAGGGATCGGGGGTGGTGCCCGACGTGGTGACGACCTCGCCTCCCGGCGTGCGCACCAGCGCGCCCCGCACCGGGGGGGGCGTCTTCGCCATCGCCTCGCGGTCGACGTACTCGGGGACTTCGTCGTCGACCCGGTCCCACATCCGGATCGGGGTGGCCTGCCCCTGGACCGAGGGCATCGTGTAGGGCAGGACCTTGGGCGCATCAGCGCGCTCCCCCGGCACAGGCGTGGGCCCGGGCGACGACGGACGCTCCGGCAGGGCCCCGGCGCCCTCGAGCACCGGCTGGATCTCGGGGAACGTGTGATCTGGCTCGTCTTCCTGCTCGAGCTGCACCGGGGCGGTGAGCGGCACCCCGTCGGCCGGATCCGCGGGCAGCCGCTGCACCGCCTCGACCAGCGCATGGTGCAGGTACCGCACGTCGGGATAGCGATCGGCCGGCTCGAGCGCGCAGGCCGTCTGGATGAACGGCTGCAGCGGCTCCGGGATCATCTGCAGCAGGCGGGGCTTCTGCCCCACGTGGTGCAGCTCGTGCGCGAGCTCACCGGTCAGGAGCGTCCACAGGGTGGCGCCCAGCGCGTACACGTCGGCCCGCTGGTCCGCGGAGCTCGCATCGACCCGCTGCTCGGGGGCCATGTACCCGGCAGTGCCCAGGGCCACGCCCGGACGGGTGAGCCCGTGGTCGGTCTGCGACGCCACGCCGAAGTCGGTCAGCTTGCAGGTGCCCTGTGGGCTGATCAGCACGTTCTGGGGCTTGATGTCGCGGTGCACGATCCCCGCCTGGTGCGCGGCGTACGCGCCCGCGGCCACCTGGGAGATCGCCGAGCAGGCGAGCTGCGGACCCATCGGGCCGTACTGGCGCACCCAGTCGTGCAGGGTGCCGCCCTGCACGAGCTCCATGACCAGGAACGGCAGCGGCCCCTGATCCTCGACGTCGTACACGCGGACGAGGTTCTCGTGCTCGAGCCGGGCCATCGCGTGGGCCTCGGCGGCGAACCGCAGGCGCACCGACTGCCGCGACGCGAACTGCGGGTAGAGGACCTTGGCGGCCCGCCAGACGCGCAGCCGGAGGTCCCACACGCGGAAGACCCCGGCCATGCCGCCCTCGCCGATCCGCGCCACCACGGCATAGCGGCCCGCTCCGACAGTCGGCGCGTGGGCAGGAACCTCGGGCGGTCGTGGTGCGCTCATGGCACCAGTTTAAGTCGGACCGGCCGGCGTGCTATCCCCTTCCGCCGGGACGGGTGGCGCCCTGCGGGATCGCGAGCAATGCTGCGAGCGCGCCCTCGGGGAGGGGGTCTCGGCCCTCGAGCCGCAGGGCCACGTAGTCGACCCGGTCGTTGCCCCAGAACAGCTCGCCGTCGCAGTCCATGGTGGGCACTCCGAACACCCCGCGCGCGAGCGCGGCCTCGACCTCGCGCCGGAGCGCGAGCTTGACCTCGGGCTCCCGGGTTCGGGCAACCATCCCTGCGCCGTCGAGCCCTGCCTCGTCGAGGATCCGCGCGACGTCGGCCGGATCTCCGAGGTCTCCGCCGTGCCCCCAGCTCCCGAGGAAGAGCGCGCGAACCACCGCGTCCTGCTGGTCGCCGGCGACCTCGGGGAGCGCGCACCGGAGCGCGGTGACCGGGTTGAAGGGATGGGCCGCAGGACCGGCGAGCGGCACCCCGTTCAGCGTGGCGTAGCGCAGCGCGTCCTTGAACGTGGCCTCGCGCTTCGCAGGGATCTCGGCGGGGCCCTTGTGCCCGTAGTGGTCGAGCAGGGCCGCGAAGAGGACGGGGCGCAGCCGCAGCGTGGCGCCGTAGGCCTCGGCCACGGGGCCGATCTGGAGGTACCCGAAGTACGCATAGGGGCTGATGAAGTCGAACCAGAAGTCCACGTGCGCCATCACGGCCCCTGGAGCAGGAACGGCACCGTCAGCTCGTACAGGCCGGACGGAGCCCCCTTCTTGGTCTCCAGCAGCTCGCCGGGGGGGATGCCGATCTGCTCGCCCTTGTCGAGCTCGACCGCCATCTTCTCGTCGACCCGCCAGCCACGCACGTACACGTTGGGAGATCCGCCGTAGTCGACCCTCGGGGACAGGAGCACGCCCCCGATGAGCAGGTCCAGGTCGGCGATCTCCTCGTCGCCCAGGAAGGCGGTGAGCCCGGGGCCTAGAGGCCCGCCGAAGCCGACGGTCCACGTGAGGTTCGGCGGGAACGAGCCAGCAGCCGGATCACCCTTGGGGAACACGCTCAGGTCGAAGCCGCGATCGACACAGTCCGACTCCGTCGTGAACGGCGCGACCACGGCTACTCCGAACGGATGGGGCAGGGGCGGCTCCTTCATCAGCTCGCCGTCGTCGAGCCAGGCCGTGGCCGAGCAGTACTCCTCCGTGCGGGACAGGTCGCCGTCCCAGATGTCGATGCCCCAGTAGACCGTGACGTGCGGCCGGATCTCGGTGCCGTCCTCGAGCGTGACGGTCTCGAGCTCTCCCTTGGCCGAGACCCCCCATGCCGCGCTGACCTTGCCCGTCTGGAGCGACTCCCCGGTCGGCGGCTTCTTCGTCGTCTTCTCGGTGCCGGAGTCGCCGGTGGGGGAGGTGTCGCCGCTGGGCGACGCCGAGGGCTCCCCCGTCTCCTCGGGCGGCGGCGGCGAGCTGCCGGTGCAGGCCGATCCCAGGACCGCGCCGGCCCCCGAGGCCAGCCATACGGCGACTGCGACGCGTGACATGAGCAACCTCCCGGACACGAGCGTGTAACGCGAACCCCCGGGCTGCTAACCTGCAGGGCCCTGGAGGCCCCCCGATGCTCGTGCTCGCTCTGCTCGCTGGCTGCACCGGAACGTCCGTCCCCGAGCCCATCTGCCTGGAGGGGTCGGCGTTCGACGGCGAGACCCCCGCGTTTCGGGACGCGAGCGGGGACTGGGGGCTCGACGCGCTGGATCTGGCCGGCGTGCGACTGTCTGCCGTGGACTTCGACGGCGACGGGTGGCCCGACCTCGCCGTGCGCCAGAACGACACCCGCATGTGGCTCCTCCGCAACGACGCAGGGCGCCGCTTCGTCGACGTGACCGCGGAGTCGGGGATCCTCGCGGGCGGCCAGGGCGAGGTGAGGGCGGGGCAGAGCTGGGTGTGGGCCGATGTCGACAACGACGGCGACCTCGACGTGTACACGACCATCCCGTCGAGCCCGGACAGCGCGGATCGCAGCGAGCTCGTGTTCAACGACGGCGACGGGACGTTCACGGTGGGCCCCACCCCGGGCCCGCTGCGGCGCGCCCGGGAGGTGTTCGGCGCCGTCTTCACCGACGTCGACCGCGACGGCGCGATCGACCTGTTCCTGGGCATGGGCAACTTCAATCCCCAGCAGGATCTGCTGTTTGTCGGCGACGGCGCGGGGGGCTTCACGGGTCGCAGCCCTGCGTGGGGCCTGCGCACCGTGGACTGGACGGCCGTCGAGCCGCTGAACGAGGCCCGAGCGCACAGCAACGCGTGGGCGGTGGAGGCCTGCGATCTGAACGACGATGGGTCTCCCGACCTGCTCGCGAGCTCGTACGGCCGCGCCCCGAACCACCTGTGGCAGAACCAGGGAGACCGCTTCTCCAACCGGTCGGTGGCGAGCGGCTACGCCTTCGACGACCGCACGGACTGGACGGACAACGAGAGCGCGCGCTGCTGGTGCCGCCTGCGGCCAACCGACGCAGAGTGCGACGGCGTGCCGGAGCCCCGGATCCCGTGCCAGAGCCAGGCCGACGTGCTCCGCTGGAACCACAGCACCGACCGGGAGCCCTTCCGGCTCGGCGGCAACAGCGGCCAGACCGTCTGCGCGGACTTCGACGGCGACGGGGCGCTCGACCTCCTCACGTCGGAGATCGTGCACTGGGACGTGGGCGGCTCCTCGGATCCATCGGAGATCCTCCACAACACCGGGGAGCCGGACATCCGGTTCACCCGCCCGGGCAACGCGGCCACCGGGCTCACCCGTCCCCATCCCGACGAGACCTGGGACGACGGCGACATCACCGGGGAAGCCTTCGACTTCGACAACGACGGGCGCGTCGACGCCTACATCGGCTCGACGGACTACCCGGGCACGCGCGGGCTGCTCTACCGCAACGAGACCGAGGGCACGGGCGAGGGGGCGCTGGCCTTCGCGTCGGTGCCCCGGCGGCTCGGCATCGACCACACGCGCAGTCACGGCTCGGTCGTCGCCGACTTCGACCGCGACGGAGACCTCGACCTGGTCGTGGGGCACTCGACGGCGCGGTGCGCCGACGACTGCTACGAGGATCCCCACCCCCGGCTGTTCGAGAACCTGGCCGAGGACAGCAACTTCGTCCAGCTCGAGCTGGTCGGCGGGCCTGGGACGAACCGGGCCGCCGTCGGCGCGCGCGTCGAGGTCCGGGCCGGCGACCGGCTCCAGGTCCAGGAGGTCGACGGGGGGGGCGGCCAGTTCGGCAACCAGAGCGATCTGGTGCTCCACTTCGGGCTCGGCGCCGCATGCGAGGCCGAAGCGACGGTGCGCTGGCCGAACGCCACGCTCGACGAGCAGACGCTCACGCTGTCGAGCGGCTTCCGCTACCGACTCGTCGAGGGCGCCGAGGAGCCCGAGGTCGTCGAGGTGCCCGAGGGCGGTTGAGCCCCGCGGAGCGCCGCGCAGTCCGCGGGCGCCACCGCCTCGCCCGGCCCCCGGGCGAAGCACAGCCGGGCCTCGGCCGCCGCGATGAGCTGCTGGTCGTGCTGGCCCGCGCCCGTGCCGACGGTGAGCGCGTAGGTGCCGGGGTTGAGCATGAGCTTGACCGGCGTGCGGCCCCGCATCCGCCCGTCGACCCGGACGTCGAGCCCCGCGGGCGCCGAGTGCAGCCTGACCACGACCCGATCCGCGCGCAGCGCCTGGGCCTCGGAGGGGCCAGAGGCGGAGGCGGCCGCCGTTGCCGGCGGGACCGCCGCCTTCGGGGGAGGCCGAGGCTCGGCCGACGAGAGGGCGGGGAGCGCCTCGGCAGCGCCGTCGGCCTCGGGGAGCACCCCCGGCGACAGGGACGGCGTGAGGACCAAGTCCGCGGGCACCTCGGGGGGCGCCAGCGCCTCGGCGGACGAGGGCGGATGCGCCTGTGCGGTGCCGCGTGCCGGAGCCCCCTCGGCCCGGCGCCCCTCGACGCGGATCGGCGGCGCGGCCCGGATGGGCTGCTGGGGGGCCGGGAGGGTCGGCCCCTCGAGCGCGGATCGCGCGACGATCAGCACCAACCCGAGGGCGGCCGCCGACACCGCCCCCGCCACGAGGAGCAGCTGCCCCTGCGGTGACGAAAGGTACTCCCGCACGCCCCGCTCGCTCATGGCGTCGACCCCTCCGCGGCCCCGCGGCCTCGTCTTGCGGCACGTAGCCCGTTCGGCAGGCCGGATCAGGCCGCCGACTGGGCGCGCAGGAGCGGGCTGAGCGCCCGGGCCCCTGCGAACGGGCCCACGGCCAGCAGGGGAAGCGCGATCTCGAGGGGCAGCCAGCTCACGACCGCGATGCTGACGACGGTGAGGCCGAAGCCGAGGCAGGTGACGAGGGTGAGCGCGGAGCCGACGAGCCCGGGCGGGGCGGTCTGCGCAGACAGCGCCGACAGCTGGGGCGAGTCCCCGACGATGAGCACCCCCCACGCAACCAGCAACCCGACGACCACGGGCGCAGGCGCGTGCAGCCACAGCGGCGCCGACGCACAGAGCACCCCGCTGCCGATCATGTGCACGGCGGCGACGCGCGCGCTGCCGAGGCGCCGGGCGAGCAGACCTCCGACCGCGCAGCCGACGGCGCCCGCCCCGATGACCGCGAACGACCCCCCGCTCACCGCGGCGCCCGCGAACCCGGCGGCCCCGAGCAGCCCCGGGACCAGGGCCCAGACCGTGTACAGCTCCCACATGTGGCCGAAGTAGCCGAGGGCCGCCGCGCGGAAGTCGGGCGAGGCCAGCGCGACGCGTACGGCGCCGAGCTGCAGTGGACCGGCCGCCTTCGTGAACGGCCCCTCGCGCACGGTGGCCCACAGCCCGACCCCGGCGAGCATCGCCAGCGCGGAGGTGCCCGCGAGGGTGGCCCGCCACGGCAGCGCGGCCCCGATGGCGCGCAGGCCGTGAGGCAGGGCGGTGCCCACCACGAGCGCGCCCACGAGGAACCCGAGCGCGGCCCCGAGGCCGCCGCGAGCCGGATCGCTCCAGCTCGCCGCGAGCTTCATCCCCACCGGGTAGACCCCGGCGAGGAAGACGCCGGTGAGGAACCGCGCCCCGAGGAGCACTCCGAGGCCCGCCGGCCCCTCGGGCAGCGCCAGCCCGAGGAGGTTGGCGAGGCCTGCCCCCACCGCGCTGACCGCGAAGAGGCGGGGGGCCGGCACCCGGTCGGCGAGGCCGCTGATCGCGATCGCGAGAGTCCCCGCGATGAACCCGGCCTGGACCGCGGACGTGGTCCAGCCGAGCAGCGCCTCGAGGCCGAGGACCTGCTGGAGCTCGGGAAGCACCGCGTTGCCCGCGAACCACGGGCTCGTGCCCATGAACTGCGCGACGACGAGGACCGGCAACACGTGACGAGGCATGCGCGACAGTCGCCCGAGCGCCCCGGCCGCTACTTGTCGATGCGCAGGATCTTCACGCCCTCGGCGCCAGCGGCGCCCGCGACGTCGGCCGCGAAGGCGTAGCCGAGCGCTCCCGGGGTTCCCGCGACCACGCTCAACAGCGAGTCGAGATCGGCGACCTCCCGGGGCTTCACGCCCTGACCCGACAGCTCGAGGCGCGCCCACACCCCCTCGAATCGCGTGACCGGCATGCCCACGACCTGCTCGTAGAACGCCGCGGAGGCTGGCGCCTCGGGCGGCAACACGGTGAGGATCACCGGGCCGCCTCCCTTCGGCCAGAACTTCAGCGTGCCGAGGTACCTTCGCCGCAGGTCGCGGACCTGGATGGCGTCGCCGACCGCCGGCGTGGCGGGATGCACGACCGCGACGAGCGCCTTCGACGGCGCCGGAGGCGCGGGCTCGGACGGCTCGGACGAGGACGCCACGAGCGCCCACAGGACGGTGATCAACGGCTCACCAGGTCCCACAGCAGGGAGTAGGACACCCGGACCTCGGGGTAGGTCACGAACGGCCCGGTCTCGGACAGCCGCATGATGTGCATGGACCCGTCGACCTTGAGCGCCACCGCCGGGATGGGCCGCAGGACCAGGCCCGCGGTGCCCTTGATGAACCGCCCGCGCGCACCGAAGCCGGCCTCCCCGTCGCCGCCGAGCGGCTTCGGGGCGATCGTCTCGGGGTTCATGAACAGATCCCCCTGCAGGTAGGGCGTGATCTCCCAGTACTCTTCGCCGACGGGCACCTCGAACGCGTAGCCGGTCCGGATGTACCCGGCCGCCACCCGGTAGCTCACGTCCTGGGCGAGCACGCTGTCGTCGACGCGCTCCTCGTCGAGCCCGAGGCGCTCCTCCTGGGACGGCAGCAGGTAGCTGTCTTCGAGGGCGGCGACGGCCGCCGGGTCGCGCGTCGCCCGGTGCTCCGACCGCCAGAGCTCGGTCTGGAAGATGAAGCGACCCGTGTCGATCTCGGCGAAGAACCCGAGCACCGCGTACCGATCGTCCTTCATCCAGGGCGCGACCCCGCCGAGAGGCTGGCCGGTGACCGGATCGAGGGTGGGGACCGCGCGCCCCCCGGAGAAGTAAAAGGACGATCCGATCAGGAATGCGCCGGACTGCCAGCGGAGGTCGAGGCCGACGGGCACGGAGCGGGGCCCGCGATCCTCCGTGCCCGTCATGGCCGCGTACTCGAGCAGGGAGCCCCCGATCGGCACGCTGCCGTGCAGCATCAGGTTCGTGGTGCGGGGCAGCAGGGGCCGGTCGGGATCGAGCACCTCTGGAGGCTCGATCCCGATGAAGGTCGGCACCGCGTCCAGGATCTCGTTGTACAGCCCGAAGCGGCGGTACGTCTTGCCGATCCGCAGCGCGATCCGGTCGCCCGCGGGGGCGGCCTCGACCCAGGCATTGCGGACCTGGACCGGGCGGTCGGTGAGCCCTCCGGCGCCCGGCCCGGCCAGGTTGAAGAAGAACCGGTAGCGGCCGGCGAGGACCCCCTGCCCCATGATGTTGAAGTTCAGGACGTCCAGCTCGTGCGGCTGGAACTCGCGCACGATGTCGCCGTCGGCGCTCAGGGTGGGGATCCCGGCCACCTTCTCGAAGTACCCGTCGACGAAGCCATACAGCTTCACCAGATCGCGCGGCAGCTCCCGAGGGGCGAGGGTGGCCTGCGGCGCCTCGGGCGCATCCTGGGCCAAGGCCGCGCCGAGCAGCGCCCATGCCGCGATCACTCCCGCTCCAGGTACATGCGCCGCAGCGTGGCGGAGATCCGGAAGCGGCTGTGACCCGCCGCGTGCCCGTCGAGGATGGCCTTGAGGACGCGCTCGGGATGCAGCACGTAGACGTCGGGGGGCGGAAACACCTCGGTGATCTGCTTCTGCGCAGCGCGGGTGCTGCCCTGGGCGACCTCCTCGGGGACCCCGAGCGTGATCGCCCGATCCTCGATCGCCTCGAGCTCGAGGCGGACTTCCCGCACCGTGCGCACCCGGCGGACCTCCGCGGCCTGGTCGCGGACCTCGGCCGGCTCCACGGCGAGCGCGGCACCCACCGTCCGCCCCTGTGCAGGCGAGCCCTCGACGACGGCGATCTCCTCGGCCGCCGCGACCGGCGCCGCGGTGTCCTCGCCTGCGTCACGGTCGGGTCCCGGCCCGTCGTCCTGGGGGTCGACGCCTGGAGCCTCGGCGAGGGCGGGCGCCTGCTCGGGGGGGGGCGCTGCGTCCGCGCGGGCCGTCGCCTCGTCGGAAGGCGCCGGAGCGGGCTCCGACACGTCCTCGCCTCTCGCCGGGTCCTCGGCCCCCTCGGCGGCCTCGGCCACGGCGACCACCGCGACGTCGACGGCCTCCTCGGCGCCCCCGGACTCCTCGGCGCCCGCGGCCTCCTCGGGCGCGGCCGCCCCCTCGGGCGCGGCCTCGGCGATG